>JAJCXW010000170.1 GCA_029263235.1 Acidimicrobiales bacterium | reverse complement strand
ACTCGGACTTCAGATCGTGCCGACCATGCCGGTCGCGGAGTTGGTCGAGACCGTACGGGTAGCCGAGGAGATTGGCTACGACTAGTGCATGGTGGCCGACGAGGGCCTCATGCACGACGTGTATGTGGTGCTCGGATTGCTTGCCGAGTCGACTTCAAGGATCAAGCTCGGGGCCGTGACCAACGGCTACACCCGTCATCCGGCTGCCACCGCGGCGGCCATGGCAACGGTCGACGACATATCGGGGGGTCGGGCCTTTCTCACCCTCGTTGCGGGCGGCACGATGGTGCTCGAGCCGCTCGGTCTGAGTCGCGACAAACCGCTAAGCGTCGTTTGCGAGTCGGTCGAGTTGATGCGCCGCTTGTGGAGCGGCGACGAGGTCGATTGGAACGGGAAGAGGTTCGCCCTCAACAAGGCCCAGCTCGCCGCTGGTCGTGGACGTCAGATCCCGATCTGGGTTGCGGCCCGAGGGCCGTTGCTCCTCGAGTTGGCCGGAGAGATCACCGACGGCGTGGTTCTCATGGGCAAGGGCGATCTTGGTGACGCCCTGGAGTTGGTTGACCGCGGGAAGCAGGCCCGAACCGAAGAGTTCACGAGGGTGTATCTCGATCGACTGGCCTACACCCCGGAGATGCTCGCCGAGGCCAAGACGCTCTACAGCTACGCACTCATGGATTCACCGGACCGGATGCTGAGGAACATCGGGCTCGACCATAGCCAGATCGATCGCCTGGCCGCGGCGATCCGTGACGGCGGACCGTCGGCGGTCAACGAACTGGTCACCGACGAGATGGTTGAGGGGTATCAGGTGGTCGGCACCCGAGAGGAATGCCGCGACACGCTGGCCGGTTTGGTCGAAACCCACGGCCTCGATGTCTTCATGATCAACATCATCTCGCCGGGTCTCGAAGCCAACCGAGGACTACTCGAAGATGTATTGGCGATGGCCTCCGGGGAAGGAAGATCACGATGACCGGTCCAGGGATGCTCGACCAACAGGTGGCCGTGATCACCGGAGCCGGATCCGGTATCGGTCGGGCTGCGGCGGTGGCATTGGCCGCTCATGGAGCGAAGTGTGTGCTGGTCGGTCGTCGGCCGGAAGCACTAACCGAGACGGCTAGTGAGCTTTCTACGACGTCGACGATCGTGGCCGCCGATCTGAGGGATTCGGCAACCGCCGACATCATCGTCAGTACCGCACTTGCCGAGTACGGCCGCATCGATCTGATCGTCCACAACGCAGGAGTGTTCGCGAAGCGAGAATTGAGCGACATCGATCGCGACTACTGGGACGGCATCATCGAACTCAACCTCACCGCCCCCATGGAGCTCTCTCGACTGGCATGGCCGTCACTCATCAAGAGTCACGGTCAGATCGTGTTGGTCAGCAGCCTTGCGGTGGTACAGGCGTTTCCCGGCAATGCCGCCTACGCGGCCTCCAAAGCCGGTCTCAACGCACTGGGCGAGGTGATGGCTCTCGAGGGTCGCGAGCACGGGATCAGGATCATCACCGTCTGCCCGGGTCAGGTAGACACCCCGTTGTGGGACGAGGATGTACCCGATGATGTGCGCGCCCGCATGATGCGACCCGAGGCGGTCGGCGACCTGATCGCGTCGCTGGTGACTACGGATCGAGGAATCGATATGTCGCCAGTTGTGATTCGTCCACCCGTCGACCCTTGGCAGGCAAAGTGAAGATCGGCTCCGAAATCCGTCGACGTCGGGGAGAGTTGCGCCTCAGCCTTCGTGAACTTGCCGAGTCGACCGGCCTGTCCACCGGATTTCTGTCGCAAGTCGAAAACGACCACGTCTCGCCCTCGTTGGCTTCACTCGAGCGAATAGGGGCGGCGCTTCGGCTGCCGTTGTTCGAGATACTCAGCACCGACGATCGTGACCCGGTGGTGCGCGCCGAAGATCGTGTGAGGACCAATCTGACTCAGCCCGGCGTTGAGGTCAGCCTGCTGACCAACTTCCCCAACTGGCAGATGCTTCCGTTCATACGCTGTCTGGAGCCGGGAGAGAATTACCAGGCCCACCGGCTCGAACGCGCTCGTGAGGAGTGGATGTTCGTGTTGTCCGGTGAGATGGAGATCGACCTCACCAACCAGACCATCCACAGGCTCGGGCCCGGCGATTCAGTTCATTTCGCCAGCGGACGGCTTGCCGCCATCAACTCGGTTGGCGATGAGCCGCTCGAATTCATCTGCATGATGACCCCACCACCCAACTGACACACCCGCTCCGAAGTGATGAGAGAGAAGGCCGACGTGAGACGTTTCGAAGGCAAGGTTGTCGTGGTGACCGGTGCGGCGACCGGAATCGGGAATGCCGCTGTGATGAGGTTTGCGTCCGAGGGTGCCTCGGTGGCCTGCCTCGACATCGCCGACGATGCCAACGAGAACGTCGCCTCGACGGCTCGGGACCTCGGGTCGGATTCCCTCGCCGTTCGTTGCGATGTGAGACAACTCGAAGATCAGGAGAGGGCTGTTGCCCTGACGCTCGACCGGTGGGGTCGAGTGGATGTTCTCGTGGCGAGCGCGGGAATATTCGTCGGTGGCCCGATCGCCGATGTGCCTCTCGATCGGTGGGCCGAGATCAGCGCCGTCAACCTCACCGGTGTTCTCATTTCCAACAAGGTGGTGGCCCCCCCGATGATCGCTCAGGGTTCGGGGTCGATCATCAACATCGCCTCCATGGCCGCCAAGACGAGCTGGCCCAACTCGGCGGAGTACTCCGCCACCAAGAGTGGAGTAGTCGGAATCACCCGTTCGGTTGCCATGGAACTGGGGCCCCATGGGATCACCGCGAATGCGGTGTGTCCCGGCAACACCCTCACCGACATGGTGCGCGAGGTGTCGGGTCAGGTAGGGGCAAGGCTCGGTATGACCGGTGATGAGTGGCTCAAGATGAGAGCCGAGGACACCGCCCTCAAGCGCTTGGCCGAGCCCAGTGAGATCGCCGGGGTAATAGCGTTTCTCGCGTCCGAGGACGCCCGCTACCTCACCGGCCAGTCGCTCGAGGTCGACGGCGGAATCATCCTCAGCTAGGCGATTCTGTCGAACATTGCTCGGGTGACGCGGTACACGGGCGGCTCACCGGCGAAGTGTCTACGAAGTTCGTCTACGGCGAGTTCTCCCATACGGGTGCAATTCTCGATGCATCCGGCGGTGTGAGGAGTGAGAACGACGTTCTCGAGTGACCGAAGTGGGCTGTCGGCCGCTGGCGGCTCAGGGTCCATCACGTCGAGAAACGCGAAAAAGCGACCCTTCGACAGTTCGGTGATGAGAGCGGCCTCGTCGATGAGTTCACCTCGAGCGGTGTTGATCAGCAGGGCGTCGTCGCGCATCATCGACAGAGCTTCGCCATCGATGATGTGGTGAGTCGCCTCCAGCGATGGGCAGTGCAACGAGACCGTGTGGCTGCGCTGCAGAAGGTCGGGGAGGTCGACTTTGGTGACACCCAGTTCTCGAGCGTCTTCCTCCGACAGGAATGGATCGAACACCAGAACCTCCACTTCGAAATTCCCGAGAAGCGAAATCACGTGACGGCCGACGTTGGAGGCTCCGATGATTCCGACCGTGCTGCGGGTGAGCTCCCTCGCATCCCACTGATCCCAGGTGGGGCTGTCGCGCCATCCGCCGGCTCGAACATTTTGCGATAGGGGGATGATCCTCTTGCGTCCCACGATCATCATGCCGAGTGTGGTCTCGGCGACGTCACGGGCCAGGGTGATGCCGGCGCTGGTCAGCTGAATGTCGCGCTGCCAGAAGGCGTCGGAGACGAACCGTTTGACGCTGCTTCCCATGTGGGCCATTGCCCTGAGGCGTGGTGAGGCCACGATGATCTCCTCATCGAGCTGGGCGACCCCCCAGCTGGTCACACAACCATCGGCGTTGTGCAGTAGCGAGAGAAGAGCCTCGTGATTGGCCGGCTCAGGCGCGTCGTGATGGACCACGTCGGCGAACCCGTCGAGCATGTCCCAGGCCGCTTGGCTGAACATTCTGGGGTAGTTGCTGCGTCCGATGGTGATGGCAACTGTGGGTCGGGTCATGGGTTCGTCTCCTGCGCGTCTGGACCTTGGTTGTGGTGCGGTGAGGGGTGGATGTCGGGGTTGAGGCTGGCCAGTCGGGCGGCCCCGATGGCCGGCCAGCTGCTGTCGCCGCGAACAGCAACCGGGAGTCCGGTGGCGTCGGCGATGATCGCGGGCCAGACACTGCTGGCAGTGGCACCGCCGACGATGGTGATGCGGGTCGGGTGGGAATCGGAAGCGGTCAGTTGGTCGAGGGAGATCCGCACGCGATCGGCGGCGTGTTCCATGATCTCGATGGCATCTCCGCCAAGTCCCTCTGTGATGTCGGCCTCGGCAGCAGCAAACATCGAAGGCCGCTCCGACTGGCCACCGGCTACCGAGCCGTAGGTGCGCATCACCCATGATTCGAACTCCGCTCCGAGTCCTCCGAGATACTCCGAAGCCGTGATTCTTCCGGCGACGACATGGGAGCTGACGTTGAACTGCGAGGGGATGGAGCGGTAGGCACTGGCGTCGGCGACCGCGGTGACAACCCAAGCCGTGCCGGTGCCGAGCAACACGTGGCCGGGCTCGACCACGTCGAGAGCGAACGCGGCACAGGTCTGATCGTGGCCACCGGCGATCACCGATAGACCCGGAGGCAGACCACATGCTGCTGCGGCTTCGGCGGAGACCTCTCCGATGGGGTCGCCCGACTTTCCGAGCTCGGGTAGTTGGGCCGGGGACACTGCGGCCAGGTCGCAGAGTTCCTGGCTCCATTCACCCTGCGACACGTCCATGAACTGCATGGCGGCAGCATTGGAGTGGTTGGTGGTTGCTCGGCCGGTCAGGAAGTGGGTGACGAGGGTGTCGGCACCCACGAATGTTCGGGCCCCCGGGTGGAGATCGGGGTGTGAGGCGCCGATCCAGGCGAGGGTCGACAATCCGAGCCCGGTTCCGGCGTTCCAGCCGCTGATCGATCGGATCCTGTCTCCGATCGTACTGGCGATCCATTGGTCGACGATTGGTCGGCTGCGTTCGTCCATCCAGGTCACGAGTGGGCCCACTGGTGTTCCGGAATCGTCGATCGCCGCGATCGAGCCACTCTGGGATGCCACCGCGAGTCCGACCAGGTCCACGTCGCGATCGGCGTCCTGGCAGGCGTCGCTGATTGCGTCAGTCACACAGTGCAACAGCTGAGTGGGTGACTCCTCGGATCGTCCGGAGTCGTCGGACTCCATGACCAATGCTGATGATGTCGCCTCGCCCAGGACTACAGAGTCGAGGTCGGCGACCACGACCTTCACGGTCGTGGTGCCGACGTCGACTCCGACTACTCCTCTTCGATTCATGGCTGGGTCGCCGCGCCGGGTCGCGGCCTCAGTTGCCCGATGGCATGAGAGCCATGGCCTCATCGACACTTGCATCGTTGTGGACGATCGCCACGATCGCTGCGGTCATGGCCGCGGGATCGGAACTCTGGAACACGTTGCGGCCGATCGCCACTCCCGACCCACCGGCATCGATCGACGCCTTGATGTCGGTGAGCATGTCGCGTTCGCTGCCGGTCTTGGCGCCGCCGAGGATTACCACCGGGACGTAGGTCGACGAGGTGACCTGCTCGTATCCCGGCCGATACGGCGCCTTGATGAAGTCGGCACCGAGTTCGGCACCGAGTCGGGCGGCCAAGGCGATGCTCTCCACGTCGCGAAGCTCGGGTGGGCTGTTGAAACCGCCGGGAACCATCTCTCCCAGAACTGGCATGCCCCACCTGTGGGCTTCCCGGGTCATGGTGCTGAGGTTCGCCAGCGTGGCCTCTTCCTTGTCGCTACCCGGAAGGGCGGTCACGACCACGGCATCGGCCCCCAACCGGAGGGCATCTTCGACTCGGAAGAACAACGATGATGCGGGACCGTCGCTCGGGGTGCCGAGATTGGTAGCGGCGCCATCGCCGCGAAGGATCAGTCCGACCCGGCTCAGTTCGCGGGTGAAACGGCCGGCGATTCCGAACGAGGTGAGAATGGCGTCGGCTCCACCTGCAACCACCTGTGCGATCGTGTCGGCGGGCTTCTCGAAGCCTTCACACGGGCCGTCGATCAATCCATGGTCGAGGGCGACGATCACGGCTCGTCCGTCGGATTGCAGAATTCGATTCAGTCTTCTCTGGGTCATTCGGTTCCTTTCAAGGGCGAAAGGAGACTTGGATCAGTCGAATCCGCCGGAACCGGCAGCGGCAACGATCTCGTATGTCTCCTCCATCAGTGTGACGTTGTCGGCGAGATTGTCCAACAGCACGTCGCCAAAAAACGCGTCGAGCCGGTGTCGGATCGCAAGATCGTGCAGTTGAGCCGAGCATTCGGTCGGCGTGCCGGAGATTTGGTATCTCGCCAGTAGATCGAGCGTGGTCAACGGCTCGAGTAGATGGGGCGCATTTTCGTCGACGGCTCGGTTCACGAGGGCGACCTCGGACTGATCGAAACCGAGCGACTCGAGCACTCTTGGAGGTGAGTCCATCAGCACGTAAGGGAGAGTCATGCGCTGTTCGGTGAGCATCTGGTCGGTGTAACAGATTCGCCCGAGGTAGATGTGCTTGGGAATGGGTCGACCAGCCTCGGTGGCAGCGTCATCCACAATCTCAAAGGCTGCTCCGAGATCGGGCTTCACGGTCATGAGAGCGCCTGAGGCATGGCGCCCGGCGTGACGCAGCAACAACGGACCGCGACTGGCCACCCAGATCGGTATCGACTGAGGGCCGTGACCGAGGGCGGCATGATCGAGAGAGAAGCGGGATCCTTCCCAGCTGATCTCGTCACCACTCCATAGCTGCTGCATGATTGCCATCGACTCGGCCACCGTCCGGAATGGCTTCTCGCGAGGTATCCCCATGGGTGCCAGCACCATTGAGCCACCGGCGAGCATGGTCACGAATGCTCGGCCCTCCGACATTTCGTTGATTGTGGCGAGCGCAGCCGCGGTGACAGCCGGATGTCTGGTGTAGCCGTTGGTGACTGCCCCGATCTTGATTCGAGTGGTCTCGCGGGCGATCGCCCCGAGGCAGGCGTAGACGTCGGGATGGAAACCCTCGTCGGCCACGAGGCAGTAGTCGTAGCCGATGCGCTCGGCTTCCTTTGCCACCTCCACCACCATGTTCGATGGCATGAGAGGGAGTATGTGCGCCCCGATCTCGATCATCACGACTAACCCGATTCGGCCTGTCGGTGTCCGAATCGTTGTCCGCCGTCGACGGTGATCACCTCGCCGGTGATGTAGTCGGCTTCCACCAGGAACTTCATGGCGTTGGCCATGTCCTCGGGGGTGCCCCAGCGACCCAGCAGGGTGTTCTTGGCGGTTCGTTCGTACTTGCCATCGGTGTAGTTGTGGGGGCGAAGGGTGGGTCCGGGGATGACCGCATTGGCCCGGACGGTGGGCGCCAGGTCGAGAGCGAGTTGGCGGGTGAGAGCGAGGATGGCCGATTTGCCGACACTGTGTCCGGCGAACCCCGGCCATGGTTCGAGCGCCGACAGGTCGCTGATGCTGACGATCGCCCCTCCACCGCGTTCGAGCATCGAAGGTGCAACGAGATTGCTGCAATAGAAAGGCCCATGCACGAGCGTGTCGATCGACTGGTGCCAGATGGTGAGGTCGTCGGTGGGGAACTCGTCTTTGACGAAGATCGAGGCGTTGTTGACCAGTACGTCGATACCGCCGAATCGTGCCTTGGCGGCGTCGACCATGGCCGACACGCTGTCGTAGTCCGAGACGCTGGCCTGGAAGGGAAGAGCCTCGACTCCGAGGGACTCGGCTTCGGTTGCAGTCGACTCGGCGGCATCGCCCGATGAGTTGTAGTTGATGACGACGTTGGCGCCGGCCGCCGCGAGAGTGAGCGTCATCACTCGTCCGACTCTGTGGGCGCCGCCGGTTATGAGTGCGGTCTTGCCCTCGAGATCCATCTCGCTCCTTGGTTGATCGGCACGCTCAGGGGCCCAACCTAGACCATTGACGAGTGCTCCTGATTGTTGTGGTGGGGGCTCCCATGGGGAAAGATCACCAGATGGACGTCAGATCCCACGCACTCAAATGCCTACGCGAAGACGGCATCATGGCGGTACTCCGTCAGGTCCCTGCCGACTGCATCGTGGCGCTCGCCGATGCTCTGGTTGATGGCGGTGTACGCAGCATCGAGATCACCAACGACTACGACCTGGCCATCCACGATGTGGAGATGCTGGCCAGCCGCTACGGCGAGCGTGCTTCGATCGGCGTGGGTACCACCTGGAATGTCGAGGCCGCCGAGCGGGCAGCTGCGGCCGGCGCCACGTTCTGTGTAATCCCGGGTGTCGATGTCGCCACCGCGCAACGCAGCGTCGAGTTGGGGATGCTCACTGTTCCGGGGGTTCAGACTCCCGCCGAGATCCAGACTGCGATCACGTGTGGCGCCGACGTACTGAAGCTATATCCGGCCAACCCTCCCGGGCCTGAGTATCTCGGTGCGCTCACTCCGGCCTATCCCCAGCTCCCATTCATGGCCACCGGCGGGGTCACTATCGATAATATTCATCAATTTTTCGAAGCTGGCGCCAGTGCGGTGGGAATGGGCGACACTCTCTTCGGTGATGTGGAGGACCTGAATGGGGTTGAAGACAGAATTTCTGCTGTTGTTTCGGTTGCTGCGCTGAGGAACCGTTAGGGATTACCGACCAGTATTGGGCGTCCTGTTCGGCCGAGAGGCGCCGGCGGCAACATCGAAGGAGCCATGATGACTGCGTTCGAGAACGAGATCACAGAAACCGCCGAGTGGATGTCCGGCGAGCGGTTCGGGGCAATCACTCGTCTCTATTCAGCTCGACAGGTAGTGGAGCAGCGGGGAACAATCCGCGACGACTACAAAGTGGCGCGTGAGGCGGCCGAAGGGTTCTACTCACGACTGCGCGAGTTGTTCTCCGAAGGCAAGTCGATCACGACCCTCGGCCCGTATTCTCCGGGCCAGGCGGTTTCGATGAAGCGCATGGGCATCGAAGGCATCTACCTCGGCGGTTGGGCGACCTCGGCCAAGGGCTCGGTCAACGAAGATCCCGGATCTGATCTTGCGAGCTACCCACTGAGTCAGGTGCCGAACGAGGCTGCAGTGTTGGTGAGGGCTCTCTTGGCGGCCGACAAGAACCAGCAGTTCATCCGCTCGCGTATGACCGATGAAGAGCGGGAGTCGACCAAGGTCCACGACTTCCGGCCATTCATCATTGCCGACGCCGATACCGGCCATGGCGGCGATGCTCACGTCCGGAACTTGGTCCGTCGATTCGTGGAGATCGGCGTCCCCGGATACCACATCGAGGATCAGAAGCCCGGCGCCAAGAAGTGTGGCCATCAGGGCGGCAAGGTTCTCGTTGGTTCCGACGAGCAGATCAAGCGTCTCAACTCGGCGAGATTCCAGCTCGACATCATGGAGGTGCCCGGCATCATCGTCGCCCGCACCGACGCCGAATCGGCCTCGCTTCTCGAAGGTGGCTCCGACGAACGCGACCAGCCATTCATCCTCGGGGCGACCTCCACGGCAGTTCCTCCCTACAAGCTCGCGTTTCTGGCCTTGCTCAAGAGCCTGCACGACGCCGGGGTCGACGAGATCAACGGCTTCAAGCTCTATGAGATCTCCGATGCCGACTACGGCACCGCTCAGGCATGGCTCGAACGGGAAGGGGTGCTCTCGGTGGTTGATTCCTGTGCAGCAGCCTTCGCCGACGGCACCGAGACGAGCGTCGGCAACACGCTCGACACCGCCTCCGATGCGTTCCTCGCCGCCTGGGAATCCGCGGCTGGTCTGACGACCTATCCCGAGGCTGTCGCCGAGGCCATGCGGAGTCGGGTCGAGCAGGGCGAACCATTCGACATCACGATCGAAGAATGGTTGGCGTCGGCTTTCAGCTCAGGACATGCCGATGCTCAGCGTCTGGCCGTCCAGCACGGAATCGATGTGGTCTGGGACAGGGATCTGGCCAAGACACCCGAGGGCTTCTACCAGATCCAGGGAGGCATCCCCTATGCCATCGCCAAGTCGCTCGCGGCGGCGCCGTTCGCCGACTTGTTGTGGATGGAAACGAAGACGGCCAACCTCGAAGATGCCAAGGAGTTTGCCGACGCGATCCATGCGGTGTTCCCCGACCAGATGATGGCCTACAACCTCTCGCCGTCGTTCAACTGGGACACCACAGGAATGACCGAAGACGAGATGCGCGACTTCCCCAAGCGCATCGGTGAGCTCGGATTCACCTTCAACTTCATCACCTACGGTGGCCATCAGGTCGACGGAATGGCGGCCGAGGAGTTCGCGACTGCCCTGCTCGAAGACGGCATGTTGTCGTTGGCCCGACTGCAGCGGAAGCTGCGTTTGGTCAGCTCGGAATACCGCACCCCGCAGACTCTCGTTGGCGGCCCTCGTCTCGATGCAGCTCTTGTTGCTTCGTCCGGTCGTACCGCCACCACTCGGGCCATGGGTGTCGGATCCACGCAGTTCCAGCATCTCGTCCAGACCGAAGTGCCGACCTCTCTATTGGAGGGCTGGCTCGCGGAGTGGGCTTCCCACAACGGTCTCGATGTGAGTCCTCGAGTGTCGCTGCGACCCAATTCGGCTGGATCCGACCTTCTCGAACTCAACATTCTCGATGATTCCGATTCGTCGATGGCGAGCATCGTGTTCGCAACGATGGAGGATCGTCGAGGCCACAGCATCTTGTCGGTCCGTGATCAGCACACCGCCGACGACATGCGTCGCAAGCGGCTGATGACGCTCATGCACATCTTCTTGATCCACCGCTACAAGAGTGCTTTCGTCCACTACGTCAGTCCCACCGACGACAACCATCGTCAGACGGCGAGCATGATGGATCTCGGGATGTTCTCCGAGGTGAAGGACGAGGTGGGTCACATCATCGTGGCCGACGTGGCCGCTCCGTGTATTGCGGAGCTGCTCGATGAGTCCACTGGTGCGCTCGGCCGAATGATCGACAAGAGCTGATCCTCATCAACAACGGACCGGGCTGAGGCCGGGTTTCGCGCGATGCGACAATCAGCTCGGTGAGCGCGACAATCTCCCCCACGTTCGTGGGGGTGGCCGATGGCCAATCCAGAGGTTGAAGAACTCGAACAACAGCTCAGCTCTCTCGAGAACGTCCGCTCCGCTGCTGATTCTTCCGGTAGCGCCTTGGCGTTGCAGCGCGATATCGATGGGCTCAATGGTCGCTGGCTGCGGGCAGTCATGGAACGCAGTCGGTCCAGGCCGGCGGGTACGGAGTCGGTGCGGCTCGCTCTTCTCGACATCGGGGCGCGATCTCATCCAGATGCGGTGGTGGCGGCTCTCGATCGGGTGGGGCGCTTCGACGGCCCGGTGAATTCGAGACGGTTGCCGGGACGAGAGACGATCCAGCTCATCAGCAACTGGATAGATGAGACCGATCGCAGAATCATCAGCGCTGGCCGTAGCCCCGGTAGCGAGGCGACTCGAGGGTATGTCGACGCGAAGTACGAGGTATTGGAGTGCCTCCGTCCGGTCTTCGAGACGGTACGTGATCTGAGATTCGAGACCGGAGCGGAGGAACCTCGGCCTGCCACCCGCCGACGCTGGCCGACATCGGTCGGTGCTGTTGTTGCCGTCCTGGTGTTGTTGGGCCTGATCGTGGTGCTGCGCAATGGCGGGTCGAATGGCGAGTCGGTGTCGGCAGCCAGCGACCAGTCGACCGGCGAGTCAGGAGCTCAGGTCGGAGCCTCTCCGTCTGACTCGGTTCCGGCGGTTACCGATCCGATTGTGAGCGAGTCCTCCGCAGCAGAATGCCAAGCGGCGCGTGATGTCTTCGCATCAGGGTCGACGTCGATGCGACTGTCGAGTCCCGACCTGCCGGGCACGATTCCTGAGACGTTCTGGCGCGAGTTCGGCTACGACGCGGGCTTTCCGACGCCGGCGTTCGAGTGGTCGGACATTCCGGACCTCACCACCGAACTGGCTCTGCTGATAGCGGAAGTTCCGCCGCATGAGATCGTCAATGTCGAAGATCCGAATCGGTCTCACGGCGACGGTCTTCCGGATCTGAACCCAAGATGGACCGCGGTGGGCATTGATCCGGCGAGCGTGGGCATCGGCCGCACCGATGTGGACGGGGGATTGCCCGCCGGTGTGGTCGAGGTCGGCGATGAGGGCGTGTTCGTGAGTCTGGGTGACGAGTGGACACGATCGAAGTTCGTCGGTCCGGCGCTACCGGGGGAGACCTACCTGTTTGGGCTCTTCGCGTTGTGTGATCCCATGACGGGCGAGCCCGACGACTTCAACCCGGAGTGGCTCCACCGCTGGGCGATTGACTACGCCTACTTCACGGCGGTCTCGGCTCGCTAGATGGGGTGGGCGGGTTCGCTCGGGTGAGACTGGTTCAGGCCCAGATGTCGCCGACGGTGTATCCCTCGGGGAACGGGTCGCTCGAGTCGAGACCGTATTCGGCTCGGCCGGTGATCCAGGCCCGCCCAGCCAGTGTGGGTACCACTGCTTCGTAGTGGCCAACCGACACCTGTTCGACGAGTTCGCCGGTGAAGAGAGTGCCCAGGATGCTCTCGTTGACGAATGTCTCACCGATGCGCAGCCTTCCTTTGGCATAGAGCACCGCCATCTCGGCGCAGGTGGCGGTTCCGCACGGTGAACGATCGAAGGCTCCGGTCCAGGTATCGGGACGATCCCAGTCGAGTGGCCCGGTTGCCACGGTCACGACGTTCTTGATCGTCGCTCGTGGGTCGGTCGGTGGACCGGTGAGCATCGAGATGCTGATGCCATTCATTTCGGAGTTCTCGGGGTGGACGACCGGGACCTGTTCGAAAGCGGCATGACGGAGCATGGCGCTGATACGCGCCAACTCGCGGCCGTTGGAAGGATCGAGTTCGACTCCGAACTGAGTGGCCTCGGCGATGACGTACCACATGCCGCCCCATGCGATGTCGACGACGGTCGGTCCGAGGTGTGGAACATCGATCTCAATGTCGGTGTGGGCGGCGAAAGCCGGAACATTGCGGAACTTGACCTCGGTGACCTTCCCGTCGTGACACCGAGCGGTGATAGCGACGATTCCGGCGGGAGCCTCGAGCACGAACTCAGTGATGGGCTCGTGCATCTCGAGGATGCCGCTCTCGAGCAGCACCGTCGATACGCAGATCGTGTTGGAGCCCGACATGGCCGGGTATTCGGTTTGCTCCATGATGACGAAGCCGGCATCGGCTTCCGGGTGTGTTGGTGGCAACAAGATGTTGCAGCACAAGGCTGGGTAGCCACGCGGCTCGCGCAGCATGAGCTTGCGAAGCCCGTCGTCGTTGGTTCGTAGCCAGGTCATCTTCTCGAACATGGAGCTGCCGGGCGGGTCGTCCACGCCAGCGGTGATCACGCGGCCCGGTTCGCCTTCGGCGTGGGCGTCGAACGCGGTGATTCTTCTGACCGTCGTCACGCGGCCTGCCGCTCGGTTGGTCGGGTGGAGTTGGTCACGACCAGCACGTTAGCTATTCCTGGCGGACCGGATCTTGGTGTCGAGGAGGCCCCGGAGGTAGGGGCTTTTCACGTTCTGCATAACAGATGGATTATCGATTAATGAGCATTAAGTCAGATAGTTGGGACCAAAGTCCCTGCTCGTTTTAAATGTCCGGACATAACATCGAGTCATGACTCAAAACATCGTCATCCTCGGCGGCGGAACTGGCGGAACACTGACCGCCAATCGCCTGCGAAAGCACTACAAGTCGGCTGAAGCAACCATCACGGTTGTGGATCGAGACCGTGAACACGTGTACCAGCCGGGTCTGTTGTTCGTGCCCTTCGGACTGACCCGTGCCGAAGACCTGATACGGCCCCGTGAGCGTCAGCTCCGGAAGGGAATCGAGTTCTTCGAACACGACGTCGACCACGTCGACATCGAGGGCAGGAAGGTCTTCCTGGAAGACGGTCCGACCCTGCCCTACGACGTCCTGGTCATCGCCACCGGAGCCAAGATCGTCCCCGACGAGACCGAGGGCCTCACTGATGAGGGCTGGAACGAGACGATGTTCACCTTCTACGACGCTCCGGGTGCGACCGCCCTGGCGAAGGCCTACGACGACTTCGACGGTGGACGAATCGTCGTCAACGTCGTCGATATGCCGATCAAGTGCCCGGTGGCGCCACTCGAATTCTGCTTCCTCACGGACTGGTACTTCCACGAACGAGGGATTCGCGACAAGGTCGAGATCACTTACGTCACCCCACTCGATGCCGCCTTCACCAAACCTCGGGCGGCCAAGGCCCTGGCCGGCCTCCTCGAAGAGAAGGGGGTCGAGCTCGTCACGGAATTCAATACCGGCGAAGTCGATGGACCCGGCGGCCGATTGGTCAGCTTCGACGAGAGAGAGGTTCCGTTCGATCTCGCCGTCGTCATCCCGGTTCATTCGGGAGCCGAATTCGTGGGGAGATCAGCCGGGCTCGGGGATGCTCTCGATTTTGTCGATACCGACAAGAGCACCCTTCAGTCAAAGGCAGCGCCGGAGGTCTTCGCCATTGGCGATGCGGCCAACCTGCCGGCAGCCAAAGCCGGATCGGTGAGTCACTTCGAAGGCGAAATTCTCGTCGAGAACATCGTTCGATTCCTGGCCGGCGACGAGCTCGACGCCACCTACGACGGCCACGCCAACTGCTTCATCGAGACCGGCTTCGACAAGGCGCTCCTGATCGACTTCAACTACGAGCAGGAACCCGTCGAGGGGCACTACCCCACCAAGGTCGGGCTGCCGCTCCTGAAGGAATCCCGTCTGAATCATCTCGGAAAGCTGATGTTCCAGTGGTTCTACTGGCACAGCCTCCTTCCCGGCCGCGACATTCCGGGGATCAAGCCCGACATGCCGGTCGGTGGAAAACACCTCGACTGAAATCGAAAGGAACAGACATGCCGACAATCACGATCGCTGAAGCCGACGTCGAACTCAACGATGACGGATTCTTCGAAGTCCCCGAACAATGGACCGAGGAGATGGTCCCGACTCTCGCCCTGAACGAGGGCATCCAAGAGGTGACCGAGGATCACTGGACGGTCATCCGATTCATGCGCAAGGAGTACTTCGAGAAGGGCACCGGGCCGACCGTTCGTGTGCTCGGCAAGACCTCCGGCGTCACCGTCAAGGAGCTCTACAGGCTCTTTCCCAAGGGACCGGGAAAGGTAGCCGCCCGTATGGCCGGCATTCCGAAGCCCCGTGGCTGCATCTGACCCGACCGGAGCAGGTCGACCGCGCCAACCACATCCAACACGAAGCTCATACGAACAGAGAACGGACCAATCATGGACTTGAGCAACGAGAAGATTTCAATCGTGATCTCCCAGGGAAGCCTCGAAGGCATCTACCCGGGCCTGATCATGGCCAACGGCGCCCGAGCCGAGGGAATGGAAGCCAACCTCTTCTTCACCTTCTTCGGCCTCGACGCCATCCACCGCAAGCGCCAGGAACACATCAAGGTCGCCACCGTTGGCAACCCGGCCCTTCACGTGCCCACGTGGGCGGGCGGGCTTCCGGGGGTCTCATCAGCCATGACTCATGTCATGGAGCACAAGATGGAGAAGCTCGAAATCCCGTCGATACCGGAGTTCGTCGAGCTCATATCCGACACCGGTGCCGGATTGTATGCCTGCAAGGCATCGGTTGACCTCTTCGGTCTCGAGATGGATGATTTCATCGAAGGAGTCGACGACGTCATCACCGTCGGCGAGTTCTACGAGATGGCCTTCGGTGGCCACATCGTCTTCACCTGATGGGACCGACCCGTGACCGAGACTGGATCTGGTAGCTCTCTCGACCAGCATGATCATTGGGAATCGACCCTTTCGGGCCATCCCGATATGTACGGACTCGACCCGAGTGAGGCGGCCATGGCGGCGGCGAGCCGCTTCCGCGAGGTCGAGGCATCGTCGCTGCTCGAACTAGGAGCCGGCCAAGGACGTGACACGTTCCACTTCGTCGGCCGAGGGTTTGATGTGACGGCAACCGACTTCACCGATTCCGGGCTCGAAGCGATCAAGACGCAGGCCGCCGACCGAGGGTCGGTGGTGCGCTGCCTGAATCACGATGTGCGCCGGCCCCTGCCCTTTCCCGACGACTCCTTCGATGCCTGCTACTCCCACATGCTCTTCTGCATGGCTCTGTCGACGGCCGAGCTCGATTCGCTGGTGGCGGAGATTCGGCGGGTGCTCCGCCCTGGTGGATTGGTGGCCTACACCGCTCGAACCACAGCCGATGCCCACTATGGAGCCGGTATCTATCGAGGCGATGGAATGTATGAAAACGGTGGCTTCGTCGTGCACTTCTTCGGTCCCGAGCTCGTGGAGCGGCTGTCAGACGGATTCGAGATCATCGACCGTTTCGAGTTCACCGAGGGCGAACTGCCACGCCGGCTGATCTCCGTAACCATGAGGAAGCCTTGATAAGGGAATCACGAACTCATCACAGTTCGGTGCGACAATTTGTTCATGTCGAACTATGGCGAGAGTGGAATCCGGCTCCGAAGGCTCGTGGCGGTCGTGGGTGTGGCAGTGGTCTTCATCAGCGGATGTTCGCGAGCTGATCGATCCGACACGACCGTCGATCCGCCGAGTTCATCGACGATGGCGGCTGTCGATACGGTGCCTGTCGATGCGTCGCCGACGGTCACTTCGGATGGTACGACTCCGGCCGGTACGACTCCAGAGTCCAACGCGGCCAACTGTGAATACGTGGGCACCATTGCCGACTCAGACGTGCAATACGCACGTATCGACGGGGTGAGGCCGAATCTTCTGAGCCTCGACGTGTACGAGCCCGAGAGGGTCGGCGACTGTGCCGACTCTCCGATCATGATCTACGTCCACGGCGGGGCGTGGAGCATCGGCAACAAGAACCATGCGGTTGAAGACAAGATCTCGTGGTTCAACGAGCGGGGATGGGTGTTCGTGAGCGTCAACTACCGGTTGTCGCCGGTGAGTCTCGGGCTCGGCTTCGTTGATCTTGATCCCGACCGCATCAAGTTTCCGATCCACAACGAGGACGTGGCATCTGCGGTCGCCTGGGTCCACGACCATGCTGGGGACTACACGGCTGATCCTGATGTCATGTCGATCATGGGGCACTCGGCCGGCGCCGGTATCACCGCAGCGATTGCGACCGACGAGCGCTATCTGAGCGATCATGGCTTGGGGCTGGGCAACCTTCGCTGTGCGGTACCACTCGACACGGCGGCCTTCGACGTCAGGGAACGCATCGAGGAGAGCTTCACCGCCGGACTCTATCAAAACGCCTTCGGCGACGAACCTGCGATCTGGGATGAAGCCTCACCGATCAACCATGTTGCTCCCGATCAGTCGATCCCCGACTTCTTCGTCGTCGCCCGCGGTTCGGCTTCCCGGATTGCTCAGGGCGAGAACTTCGCGGAGGCCCTTCGCGGAGCGGGCGTTCTGGTCGTGGTGGTTCGGGCCGACGAACTCAGCCACGAAGGGGTCAACGATGCGGTGGGGCGAGCCGACGACGATCTGATCACCCCCGCCCTCGAGGAGTCCGACCACGCTGTGGTGGCCAGGGTCGTGCCCGGCTGGCGCTATCTGAGCCCATCCGAGCAGGACATCTTGCTGCATCACACCGACCGACTCCTCGGAACGTTTCGCTGGGAGGCGGCCAAGGGATTCGAGTTGACCGACGCCATGTGTGTTCATGTGGCCGCGCAGGCCGCGCTGCCGGTCATGTCGATCGGCAGGGACTTCTATCGACGAGTGGGCACGGTGATAGTTCGGCCCAAGAGCGTCAGGCGCACACGAGTGAGCGATGGCCCGGTGCCCGGTGTCGTCGAGGAATCATCGATGGTTCTGGCCGGCGAGGCCGCCGATGGTGACGGGCCGGTGGTGTTGGCCTGGGACTCGGTGGTCTCCGATACCCGACATCCGGCGCGTGCCCTCAACGTCGTGATCCACGAGTTCGCCCACAAGATCGATTTGGTCGACCACATCTTCGACGGGACCCCTGCCTTCGCCGACGAGGAGGCACGACTCCGTTGGATCGAGGTGTGCAACGAGGCCTTCGATCGGCTGCGATCAGCCTCTGGACCGAGCGGGCTCAACAGCTACGCCGCGACCAACCCGGCCGAGTTCTTCGCAGTGGCGACCGAGACGTTCTTCACCACACCGGTGGAGTTGTCGGAGACCGAGCCCGATCTGTATCGGGAACTGCACGGCTTCTTTCGACAGGACCCCGCAGGGCGTCAGCTTCACTGATGTCGGAGTCTCGATCGATCCCGGTCGTCTGGCGCGACGACTTCGAGTCGTCCCACCAGCACGCCATAGACCCTCGGTTCAAGGTGCCATCGGGAGCCGATCTCAAGTCGCTGTGTGATCGCTATGAGTTTCCCGGCCGTGCGGTCGAGGTGCTGATGGAGTCTCGCCACACCTGGGACGACCCGATGATCGAGCGACTGGGTTCACACTTCCAGTGGCTGGTGAGGGAGCGCTACCGACCGAGCACGTTCATGGAGCTCGGATATCCGCCGCCGCCGTCGTCGTGTCCACTCTTCTATGCCTACTCATTGATCGGGATGATGGATCCGGTGGCCAGGGATCAGGCTGCGTTGGGTCTCGATCCGGCGATCACGAGAGCGACGTTCGCCGACATCGGTCAGCAGGTGACACTCCACGACCGGATTCGAGACGCTGCGCCGTTCACGTTGGGATGGTGGCTCACCCACCACCTGTCGGGACATCTGTTTCGTATCGGCCGACTGCAGTTTCAGAGATCGATACTCGGGACTGTTCACGGTCTTGAACTGGAGGGCCAGCACTTTCTCGATGTTCACATTCCCGAAGATGGTCGCCTCGATCCCGTGGAGTGCGACCGTTCGTTCGCCGACGCGGCCGAGTTCGCCTCGCGACACTTTCCAGAGGACGATGCTCGATGGTTCGGCTGCACGTCTTGGTTGCTCGATCCGGTGCTCGGAGACCTGCTCCCCCATGAGTCGAATCTGCTGCAATTCCAGCGGAGATTCCGGATGGTCGACATCGATCACACCGAGCCGTCTCGCGTCTTCGAGTTCGTATTCGATCGTCCGGATCTCGATGAGAGTGCCGCCCCCGACCTCGATGCGCTCGTGGGGTCTTCCACACTGCGGAGAGGCATCATCGACCTCTATCGATCAGGAGGTCGAGTCCGCTCGACTACAGGTATGAAGAACAACTCGCGTCAGATGAGCGGGAGTCGCATTTCGACCTGACTCCCTCCGAGATGGCTCGTTCCGATCTCGAAGTCCCCACTGGCTGCCTCGGCAGTTCGGCGCGCGATGTCGAGCCCC
>JAJCXW010000169.1 GCA_029263235.1 Acidimicrobiales bacterium | reverse complement strand
GGGCCTCGTCGACCGACCGGCGGGTGGCCTTGAGGACCAGCTCGACCGACTCGTTCTCGATCCCGCCATTGTCGATCACATTGCGAAGCTCGACGATCCCCTCGGAGAGAGTTCGGAGGTGACGCTCAACCCGACCCGGGTCGTAGCCGTTGCGGACCCTTTCGCCGAAATCAACGAATACATCCTCGGAAGAAATGAGCTGCGGCCCATTGTGGTGAAGCATGATCTGACCTGAATCCCCGAATTGCCACAAAGCGTGGCAATCATAAAACGATTCGCCACAGTAGCGGGTCGTCAGCCGGGAAGAAAGAGCTCCGGGTCTTTGGGGACACCATCGACCCGAACCTCGAAGTGAAGATGCGGGCCGGTGCTGTAGCCGGTGGAGCCGGTGAGGCCGACTATCTCGCCTTGATCGACCCAGTCGCCCACTGATGCCTCGAGCGAACTCATGTGGGCGTAGAGCGTCGAGATGCTGCCTTCGTGTTGGATGACGACAGTGTTGCCGTAGCCGCCCTTGCGTCCGGCGAAGAGCACCCGCCCGGCCTTGGAGGCCCAAATCGGGTCGCCCGTGTTTCCCTCGATGTCGATTCCGGTGTGGGGCCGCGTGCCGCCGAAGATCGGATGTCGTCGAGGTCCGAAAGCCGATCCCGCCGAGCCGCTCTTGGGGAAGATGAAGCCCTTCACCGACTCCACGCCAGATGAACCAGGAGCAAAACCGAGGGCCCTGGCCTGCTCGCGTTGGATGAGTGCGGTCATGTCGTTGGCCTCTCGCTGCTCCTCGAGTGCTTCGGCCTGCCATGCCCCGATGCGGTCCTCGATCTCGGCTTGGATCGCAGACTCCGTGAGTCGGCGATCCTCGAGTTGGGCCAACTCGTCCTCGACCACCACCCTCAACGCATCGGCCTGCAGTTGGGCCTCTACCCCGGCAGACAAGTCCTCCGTACGACGAGCCTGGAGCCGACGCAGACGATCGAGCAGATCCCGATCGGAACCGGCCGCGAAATCCAGCAACGCCAGCCGGACCGCGGTGCGATTCAGGTCCGTCGACTGGAGCCAGGGTTCGACACCTGTCTCGGACCCAACGAACGCGTCGACGGCGCGCACCGAGATCTCCTCCCCAGTTCGGAGAAGGTCGGCCTCCGCCTTCTCGGCGCTGGCCTTGCGTGTGGCGACTTCGGTAATGGCGGCGTCGAGAGCCTGACGGGCGCCGGCGACCTTGGCGACCTGGGTATCGACCGAAGCTTGGATTTCGATGAGAATCTCCGCTACCTCAGCGTCCTGTAGCTGCAGGAGTTCGACTTCGGCCAGCGCAGCAGCCCGGGCGTCGCGGGCATTCTCTCGCTTCTTGCGAATGTCGCGAATCGAGTCCTGCGCGCCAACGGCGGACGGCGAAAGCATCAGCACCACCAGCACGGTGGCGAGAGTTCGGAGTCTTGTGTGGGAGGTTCTCATGCAGGGTGAAACCAATTCGAGCGGCCACCCGCCGTAGGAGAAAGATACTCACTGGGCCGGCCCAGGTGGTGGCATTCGCCACCCGCGCGACGCAATGCCCCTCTCTCGTGGTCAACTTGACGTCTCCCATGACCGAGCCACCACCAGATCCGCGCTCCTTCAGCGTCACGACCAACTCACCCATAGCCGACATCCACCAGCAGGATGAGGCAGGTGCGCCGTCGCGTTGGAAGCGGCGTGTCCTGTGGTCGCTGGCAGGTCTGACCGCGTTCGCCCTCGTGGCCACCTTGGTTCTCGGTCTGGTGGCGTGGAGCTCATGGAACGACGTCGGACGGGTCGAACTGTCCAGCGTCCTCGACTCGTCCGGTAGCGGCACCAACTATTTGATAGTCGGCACCGACTCCCGGGAGGGCATCACCGCCGACCAGCCCAACGCGGGTGCGATAATCGGCACGGTCGTGACCGGCGAGCGGACCGACTCGATCGCAGTACTCCACATCGAGGGCGACGAGGCCAGCCTGCTCGCCATACCGCGCGATCTCTATCTCACACTCGACGGCGGATCCAGCAATCGCATCAACGCCGCCTTCTACTTCGGTGGACCTGAATCCCTCGTGCGAACCATCCAGTCGGAACTTGGAGTAGGAATCGATCACTACCTCCAAGTCGATCTGGCCGGCTTTCTTGACCTCGTCGACGCCCTCGGCGGCGTCACGATCGACATGCCCAACCCCGCCTACGACCGCAGTTCGGGTCTCGACATCACCACCAGCGGGCCAACCGAGCTCGATGGCGACACTGCTCTGGCCTATGTACGGTCCCGGCACTTCGTGGAAGTAATCGACGGCGTCGAAGTTCGGGACCCGACGTCTGATCTCGGTCGAGTGCAACGACAACAGAAATTCCTTGCTGCGGTCTTCAGGCGCATGGGCGAGACCTACAACCCCTTCACGCTTCTGGGCGTGGTGCGAGGTGTGACCGCCAACGTGGTGGTCGACGACTCGATGAGCTTTCGCGACGCGGCCAGCCTGGGCCTGACCCTCAGAGGACTCGACCCTCAGACAGCGACCCTTCCGACCCGGCCGTTCACCACAGCCGGTGGGGCCCAGGTGCTTCTGCTCAACGAGGCCGAGGCCGAACTCATCCTGGCCGACTTCCGCTGAAGTCAGATCGACATCACGCCGTGGGTGGCCACAAGGGCGCCGACCACCACACACGAGAGTCCGACCACCGACGCAGCCAGTCGAGTCCAGAACGGGCGAGATCGAACCGACTCGAGTGCGGCCACCTCGGCGACCAATCCAACCGTCGCAGCGGCCAGCAGTACGGCGATGAGAGTGACCCCGACTCCCCTCTCGGCACCGGCCGCGATCGCCATGATCGCGATCGCCGGGTTGAAAAGAGTGGGAAAGAACATTGGCACGACCGCAACCCCTACTCGTCCACCCATTGGTTCGAATACGGGAGGCTTGACGACCGTGTCGCGGCTGCCGATGACCGCCAAGGCCAGGCCGGCCGCGATGGTGGCCGACGATGAGCTCACGTCGATCGAGCCGATGATGGGAGACGACCACCAGGCCAACAAGAGAGAGACAAGGGAGATCGCTCCCAGGGCCTGCAGAGTGGCTCGGCGTCGAACCAACCGACCGACCGGAGACACAGCAGCGAGTCGCAACGGATTCATAGCCGTGGCCACGGCCGCGACGATAAGCACAAAGTTCATGGCGTCATCCAATCAACTGTGAGGAGCAAGGCCGAAAGCGGATGCTGTTGGTCGTCGACCTGAGTAATCCCGAGACGAAACCATGCGCCCGCGGTGGAAGGATCAGTCAGGCCTGTCAGGGGTTCTGTGCCCGGTGCCTGGCGTTCGACCAACAGCGAAGCGGCGCAAACCGCTCGTTGCCGCACTTTGCTGAGGTCATCGCCGAGAACGGGCTCACGCTCATCGAAGAGCAACCAGTTGGCGAGGGCCTCACCGACGGTGCCGATACCGGCGGGAAGCGCCACATTGCCGCGGGTGAGTTTCGTGACCCCGCCGACCCGTTGCGATTCGTAGCGCACCTGCAGCCCGAGTAGCCACATCTGGCGATCGATCCACTCTCGCGCCGCTTCGCCGATCACGGGCGGGTCGGGCCACCGCGACATCGTCTCGAACGCATACGAGCCCCAGTGATCCGATATGGGCGGCCAAGGGCTCTCCACTGCGTCCCGATCGGCGATCAGGTAATGGCGCACCCGCAGCGCCCCGTCGGAGAAACCTTGGTCCGGGAAGGCCAGATGCAAACGGGACAGGGCCCAGAGGGTCTCACCCGTGTAGAACGGCGATCGCTCACCAATCGGGCCGGTCCGGACGTCGATGACGGCGTCGACCGCTCCCTCAGCCGTGACGGTTCCCTCGAGCGTCTGGCCGAGTTCGATCAGCAGATCGTCGTGGATGGCGGACCCGGTGAGGTTGCGACGCTCGACCATGGCGGCAACCAAGAGAGCAGTCGAGCCCGTCTCCAGACGGGAAGCCTCGCCGAAGGCCGGCCCGATGGGGGTCTCGACAACTCTCTCCAGAGCCCACGCCAGCCCCAGATCGGCGGCGCCTTCAGCGTCGGCGATCCCGGCCGCCGCGGCTTGATACAAAGACAACAATGCTCCAGCGTGTCGAGGCTCGCTGTAGCCGCCCAATACCTGTTGGCGATCACGGTCGTAGCGATAGGTGAACCGACCCGAGGGGTCGATGTTCGACGACAACCATCGCGTTGCGGCGGTGGCGGAGTCGAACGCCTCGACAGAATCAACGACTCCGCAGCGCTCCGGATGGACTCCGACCGCCACGATTCCGAGCGTGAGCGCCCAAGTGACGAGGCCAGCTATGACTCTTCTCGCGACTACCCCCACGGCGGGCACGCTACAGGGTGG
>JAJCXW010000168.1 GCA_029263235.1 Acidimicrobiales bacterium | reverse complement strand
ACCACACGAAGCTCATGGCGAGAATGGGCTACGAGGAGGAGGCCTACAAGATTCAGGATCTCTTCATGGCCGGCAAGCGCGAGGAGGCCATCGCCACGGTGCCGCTGGAGTTCGCCGATGAGATCTCGCTGGTTGGATCGGTGGAGCGCATCCGTGATCGCCTGCAGGCGTGGGAGGAGAGCCCGGTGACGATGCTCAACGTGGCGGCTCGCAGCGCCGAAGAGATGCGCCAACTCGTTGAGATAGTCAAGGGCTGACCGGGCGAGACCAATCTGCCCGACCCATTGGGCAAGGTTCGTCTTTTCAAATTGGCTAAGCTCGTGTGATGGATGAGACGAACGACGTCGGAGCGGCTCAAAGGCGAATCGTCGATCACCTGAAGCGATCCGGAAGCTGTACCACGGCCGCCATCGCCGAGACTCTCGGTGTCACCACCCAAGCCGTCAGGCCTCCGCTCGCCGAACTCGAGGATCTGGGTCTGGTGACCTCCGAGTTACTCAGCACCGGCACGCGCGGGCGGCCACCGATCGGCTGGTCGCTGTCGGCTCGCGCTATCGGCCTGTTCCCTGATCGCCACAGCGATCTCACGGTCGAGCTGCTCCGAGCCGTGCGGGCCGCGGTCGGTGACGAGGGGCTTCTCGACGTACTTGCCGAACGAGATCGTGTTCAGCTCGCGACCATCTCCTCGGCGTTTTCTCCGGATGCCGACGTGGCGACTCGGGCTGAAGCTCTCGCCGGACACCGTCGGGATCAGGGCTACATGGCCGAGGTCGTGGCCGACGGAGAAGATCTCCTGCTGATCGAACATCACTGCCCGGTCTGCTCTGCGGCCACGGAGTGCCAAGGGCTCTGTCGCAACGAACTGGAACTCTTTCAGAGAGTGATCGGCGAAGCTGCCGACGTGGAACGAACCGAGCATCTCCTATCGGGCGACGAGAGGTGCATCTACCGAATCAGGACTGGTTCCTCCAGGAACTGACCACGACTGCACGGCGTGGAATGATGACCCGATGCAAGACTTCGAGGGCCGAACGGCTGTTGTCACCGGGGGAGCAAGCGGGATCGGACTGGCCATTGCCCGCCGACTCGGCCGCGAGGGCATGAACCTGGTGCTCGGCGACATCGAGCAACCAGCCCTCGATGAGGCAGTGGCGGCGTTCGATGCGGCAGAAGTGCCGGTGCTCGGCATGGAGATCGACGTGTCCGACGTCGAGTCGGTGAGGCGATTGGCAGCCGCCGCCGAAGAACGATTCGGCAACATCCATCTGCTGTGCAACAACGCCGGGGTCGGAGGGGGCGGTGCGATCCTCGAACCCGACGATCTCGACGTGTGGGAATGGGTGCTCGGCGTCGACTTGTTGGGGGTCCTCCACGGAATCAAGGTGTTCGGGCCGTCGATGGTCGCTCACGGCGAACCCTGCCACATGGTCAACACGGCCTCGATGGCCGGGCTGATGCCGACCCCCGGGCTGGGCAGCTACACAGTGTCGAAGTACGCAGTGGTGGCGATGAGCGAGACCCTCTCGCTCGAGACCGCCGACACCAATCTGGGGGTGTCGGTCCTGTGCCCGGGATTCGTACAGACGAAGATCGCCGACTCGCAGCGAAACATTCCGGAGCATCTGGTCCGGCTCGAGGAACCCTCTGAGGAGGAGGAGTTCCTTCGACAGGCGGTGATCGATCTGGTTGGTGGTGGAATTCCGCCGGAACAGGTCGCCGACGACGTCGTCGACGCCATCCGGTCGGGCCGCTTCTACATCCTGACGCACCCCGAATACGCGACCCAGATCAGGCAGCGAGCCGAGTGGATTGCTTCGGGCACCGCGCCGTCGAGCTGGGATATCTGACCACCACATGGCTGATGCCGAGGACCACGCTCTAGCGGCGCGCATCGCCGCCGACACCGGCGACTTGCTGGTCGACCTCCTGGAGAACCGCGGAACCAGCGAACGAGCTTTGAGTGGCATCGAGTATCTCGGTGATCGCACCGCCCACGAGTTCATCGTGGCCGAGCTGGCTCGACACCGGCCCGACGATGCTGTGCTGTCGGAGGAGGGCTACGACGACCAGGACCGCCTTTCCGCATCACGTGTCTGGATCGTCGACCCCCTCGATGGCTCGTCCGACTACGGCTGGAGCGCCACTTGGTCAGTTCACATTGCTCTGGTTGAGGATGGCCGGGCCACGGCTGGAGCGGTAGCGGTGCCGGGTTGGGAGACGACCTGGGCCACCGAACCATCGCCTACCCCGGTGATGTCGAGGCTGGGAGACACGCCGCTCATCTTGGTTTCGCGGTCGCGCCGACATCTCGACGGAAGACTGCTTCACAACGCCATGAATGTGGAGGTAACGGCACTCGGGTCGGCGGGAGTGAAGGCCATGGCGGTAGTTCGTGGCGAGGCCGATGCCTATGTCCACGGTGGCTATCTCTACGAATGGGACAGTTGCGCACCAGTGGCGGTAGCTCAGGCGGCCGGCCTCGCGGCCTGCCGGATCGACGGCACCGAACTCGAATTCAACAAGGCTCATCCGGCCACATCCGGACTCATCATCTGCAGACCAGAGCTACAAGATGCCATTGTGGAAGCCATGGCACCGGTGGCATGACCAAGAAACACATCTCTCGCTCGCTCGAACGTCACGTGATGGCGCCGCGCTCCCACACTTGGGAGGTTCTTCTACGGGAGATGGAAGCCGCGGTGGGTCCGTATCACGTCGAGGGCGACCCCGCCCCCCACGGAGCCGGCGCGGTCCTGCACCTGACGCTCGATCCTCAGAAGCCGCCACTGGTCGAGACTGTCCTGTCGTTCGAGCCTCCGTGGCGCAGGGCCTACAAGGTCGAGGGCGACACCGGACTCGACATGTATCACGGCACATTTCTCATTCGCGACGATGGATCCGAGTGTCACCTGATTTGGGGCGTCGTGGTCGACCCGGATCCGAGCCCCGAAGGGCTCGAGTTTCTGGAGCTCGCGACCACCGTGATCAGTGGATTCCTCGACCATGTTGCCGCGTCATCCGAACTCGACCGCTCGAACTGAGCTGAGACCACCAAGGAGAACAATGTCCAGATCAGAAGCAGCCAAAGAACTTGCCCCGATGATCGGCGATCTGGGTGGCAGGTTCATGCTGGACCCCGTCGGTTTCGGCCGGGCCGGCGAAATGAATCTCGAACCAGGATTCGCGGTCTACTTCGCGGGCCGGTTCGGTGTGCTCGGAAGGGTCCACGCCGACGTGGTGGTGGCGTCCGCGGCCTTCATCGAACCGGAGTTGGTCCACCGCGAATGGGACATCGTGTTGGCCGACGCCGACCCGACACAGGCAGCGGAGATCTACACGTCGATCGCGGCCGAGTACGGCCGGGCTCACTTCTCCGACGTTCCCGGTCTCGATCGATGGTGCGAACTCGCTGGCCGCATCGCCGACGGGGCATCGCCGGTTGGAGCACCATTGTTCGCAGGTTGGCGGGCTGTGCCTCGCCCCGACGATTTGCCGGCCCGAGCCTGTGTGCTCGCTCAAGTCCTGCGTGAGCTTCGGTTCTCACTGCATGTGTCCGCACTGGTGGTGGCCGGGTTCGATCCGCTCATGTCGATCTTGTGCGGATCTCGCGGAGCCGGCGCGGCCGGATTCTTCGGATGGCCGGAGCCCTATCCCGAGCCGACACCGGCCGACAGAGCCGGCCGCAGATCGGTCGAGGAGACGACCAACGAGCTGAGTATCGGCACCCTCTCGCCTCTGTCCGACGACGAGGTCGAGGAGTTCGTTTCGCTCACAGAGGGGATTATCGAAGCCGCGGTGTGACAACACTCTCGGGTGCGTAGCGTTGTCGCCCGTGCCCAACCGTATACCTGCCATCGTCCTGTCTCTCGCCTTGGTCGCAGCTGCCTGCGGTGGTGGAGATGGCGACTCTGAAGACTCCACCGAAACCACCACTTCGACGACGACCACGGTCGACTCTTCGGTGTCGTCGACCACCGTGTCGAGGACCTTGCCGGTGACCCCACCGACATCGCGTGGCGTGCCCGATCCCGTACCTGTCGACCCCATCCCGTCATCGATGGGATCCTCCATCGTGATATCCGGCGAGCCCCCCTACCGCGGGGTGCTCGGCCAGATCGATCCTGACCGTATCGTCGTGGCGCCGGTGGCTCTGCCCCCGGCCCCGGCAGCTCCTGGTGTGGCACCGCTCACCGGCCTGCCACTCTCCGACCCGTCCAGGGCCGAACTTCCGGCGGTCCTGGCGAAGATCGACAACACCAGCAAGGGTCGCCCGCAGGCAACCTTGTCCCAAGCCGATCTCGTCTATGAGGAGATGATCGAGGGCGGGTCGACACGCCTGGTTGTCGTGTTCCACTCGACAGTTCCCGATGTGATCGGGCCCGTCAGGTCGGGTCGAAGCACCGACATCGCAATGCTCGGCTCCCTCAACGAGCCGGTGTTCGTGTGGTCCGGCGCAAACAGGGTCCACGCCAGGCTCTTGCGGCGCCAGAACATGGTCGATCTCGGTGCCGGCACGCGTAGTGAGTACACGAGGGCCTCCGACCGGCCCGGTACGTACGACCTCATGACCGACGGAACCGAACTGCAGTCGATAGCGATCCGCGCCGATTCGGGCGGTGCCCCTCCACCTCACTTCGAGTACCGCACAGAAACGATCGGCCTGCCCGCGGGCGCACGCCCGTCTACAGCCTTCACGGTGAAGTTCCCATCGGTCACCGCAGATTGGAACTGGAGCAGCTCATTGGGTGGATGGCTGCGCACCCAAGGAAGTACGCCTCACGTCGACGCCGACGGGATTCAAGTGCTCGCCGCCAACGTGATCGTGGCCGAGATCGAACACGTCTCCACCGGGTCGATCGACGCGGCCGGCTCCACCGTCTTCGAGGAGCAGTTCCTTGGCACCGGAAAGGCGTGGATCTTCACCGATGGAAACGTCGTCGAAGCCACCTGGACCAAGCCTTCGATTCATGCCGTGGCCACCTGGACGACTCCTGACGGGGTTCCGGTCGCCCTGACTCCGGGCGTGACCTGGGTGGAACTGGCCCCGGGGGCTCCGCTTCTCTAGAACCTCGATTCAGAGGCGCTGGATGAGGGTGCCGGTACCGAGGCCTCCACCGCAGCACATGGTGATGATGGCGTATTCCTTGTCGGAACGCTGGAGCTCGTGAACGGCCTTGGTGATGAGAATCGCGCCGGTGGCGCCCAGAGGATGACCGAGGGCGATGGCGCCGCCGGTGGGATTGACGGTGGCCATGTCGGGCTGGAGTTCCTTTTCCCATGCCAGTACCACCGATGCGAATGCTTCGTTGATTTCGACCACATCGATGTCGCTCATCGACAGGTCGTTGTCGGCGAGCAACTTCTTGGTGGCGAAGATCGGGCCGGTGAGCATCAGCACCGGATCAGACCCGACGTTGCAGACATCCACGATGCGGGCCAGCGGGGTCAAGCCCAGCTCCGTCGCTTTCTCAGCGGTCATCATCAACACTGCTCCGGCGCCATCGCTGATCTGGCTGGCCGAGCCGGCCGTGTGGACGGCACCGTCTCGTCCCACTGCCTTGAGCTTGGCGAGCCCCTCGAGGGTGGTGTCGCGAAGTCCGCCATCGCGGGTGATGGTGACCGTCTCGCCGGTGTCGTTGCCTTCGTCGTCGATCACCGGAGCCTGTACCGGAACGATCTGGGTGGCGAAGGCGTCCTCGTTCCAGGCCTTGGCTGCGAGGGTCTGGCTGCGGAGTCCGAAGGCGTCGGTGTCGGCACGGGAGATATCCCACTGCTCGGCGATGCGTTCGGCACCTTCGAATTGTGATGTCCACTCGAAGTGTTCCCAGTAGCGCTTGTTGACCGGCACCCCCACGTCGGGGTCTTTCGGGATGGTGGCGCCCATCTTCACTCGGCTCATCAGTTCGATGCCACAGGACACGGCGGTGTCGACGACCCCGGCCTTGATCATCGCGTAGGCGAGGCCGGTCGCTTGCTGAGATGATCCGCACTGGTTGTCGACGGTGGTGGCACCCACCTCGAGCGGCAGTCCGGCTGCCAGCCAGGCGTTTCGTGCCACGTTCATGGTCTGCATGCCGACCTGGCCGACGCAGCCTCCGATTACCTGTCCGACATCGGCCGGGTCCATGCCGGTTCGGTCGAAGAGTGCCTTCTGGACGTCGCCGAGAAGGTTGATCGATTGCATGGCAGATAGTTCGCCATTGCGCCTTCCAACCGGACTCCGCACCGCATCGACGATCACAACATCACGTTCTGTCATGACGACAATCTAGATAGAGGCTCGAAGAAAAGCTAACGATCGTTCACTTGTGGAGGTAGAGCCGCTACGGATGGCCGTGGCCCGGGCTAGTCTCGGGAATCATGGAAGACACACTCCTCACCATTCACATCATCGCGGCCGGGGCCTGGCTGGGCGCCAACGTCGTTCAGTTCCTGGTTACGCCCCAGGTCCAGAAGATCGGCGGCTCGGTCGCTGCTGGCTGGCACCGGACGGTGGAGGGTCTTCTCCGGACCCTCTACATGCCGGCGTCCCTTCTCGCTCTCATCACCGGTGTGGGTCTGATCGTCGCGGTCGACGACTCTCCCTACGAAATGTCCGACCCGTTCGTGTCGCTGGGCTTTCTCACGGTGATCGTCGGAGCGGCTCTCGGCATGGCCTTCTTCGCCCCCAACTCGCGCAAGGCCGCCGAGGCTCGCGAGTCGGGCGACGACACGCTCGCCGCCTCCATCGAGAGCAAGCTTCTCATCGGTGGAGTGATCGATATGACACTGGTCATCGTCACGATCGCTGCCATGGTCGGCAAGTGGGGCGTCTGACACTTCGGTGTCTAATGTGACGGTTCGTGGCCACCGTCGATGAAATCCGAGCACAACTCGACCAGTTGTTGTCGAAACGCGACCCTGAGACGGCCAACTCGGTGCTCGGCGCCGGAAACGACGATGTCGACGCGGGGCGAGCCTGGCTTCGTGGCGCCTCCGAACACGGCCTCGCCGTCCCGACATGGCCCAGCGAGTTCGGTGGCCGCAACGCCGACGAGGAAGAAGCCCGACTGATAGATGAGGTCCGTTCGGAGTTCGCGGTGCCCGACATGTACCCGTTCGCCGTTGGCCTGAGCTTGGTCGCCCCGATCCTGTTCGGTTCCGCGGACGAGGCACAGCAGCAGCGATGGCTGAAAGGAATTGCCGACGGTTCCGAGATCTGGTGCCAGATGTTCTCTGAGCCCGACGCCGGCTCCGACCTCGCCAACATCGCCACGAAGGTGGTTCCCGACGGAGACCAGTGGCTGGTGAGCGGCCAGAAGGTCTGGACGAGCCGCGGCCCCTACTCACGCTGGGGAATGTGTCTGGCCCGCACCGATCCTGAACAGGTCAAACACCGTGGCCTCACGATGTTCGCGGTCGATATGGATGGTCCGGGGGTCGACGTTCGGGCCCTGCATCAGATGAACGGCGATACTCACTTCAGCGAGGTGTTCCTCGACGAGGTGCGAGTCGGCCGGTCCGACATTCTCGGAACCGAAGGCGGCGGCTGGGGTGTGGCCATGGATGTTCTCACCCACGAACGATCGAGCCTCGGCGGTTCGGGCGGCGGCCTTGATCCGAGCGGCGGCTACGGCTGGCTCAACCAACTCGGGGAGCTGGGTCGTCTTCAGGATCCGGTGTGGCGCAATCGGGCCATGACGCTCTACGCCAAGCAGAAAGTGGCCGGCTGGAACGCTCGACGGCAAGCAGCCGCCACCGATGCGGGTTCCGGCGGCTCGGGCGGAAAGCTGCGCCTGGTCGAGGTCTACAACGAGCGCACCACCATCGTCCAGGACGCCCTCGGAGCCGAGGGCATGGTGGCCGGCGACTCACTTGTCGAATTTCTCACCGGCCCATCGATGTCGATTCGCGGGGGAACGGACGAAATCCAGCGCAACATCATCGGCGAACGAATTCTCGGCTTACCACCGGAGCCCCGCGTGGACAAGGGTGTGAGCTACTCGGATCTTCGACGACAAGGATTGGTGTGACGATCACTCCACTCCGAACCTGACCAGGAGGACACATGCGTACTGACATAACCGAGATGCTCGGGATCGAGTTTCCCATCTTGGCCTTCAGCCACTGCCGCGATGTCGTCGCAGCGGTGTCGAAGGCCGGCGGCATGGGCGTGCTCGGCGCAGTGGCCCATTCACCAGAGGCTCTGGAGATCGATCTCGACTGGATCGAGGACGAGATAGGCGATCGGCCCTACGGCGTCGACATGATCGTTCCCGCCAAGTACGCCGGTGATCAGGACGGCGGCTACAAGATGGGTGATCTGATCAACCTGATCCCACCCGAGCACAAGGAGTTCCTCGACGACATTCTTCGCCGCTACGAGGTGCCGGAGTTTCCTCCCGACGCCGACTCGGGCCGAGGCTTCGACAATCTCAGCGATGCCCCTTTCTCGGACAAGGCGGCCGGGCCCCAGGTGGAGATTGCCCTGGCCCACAAGACCGTTTTCCTCGCCAACGCACTCGGCCCTCCGCCCCAGAACATGATCGATGCCGTGAAGGACGCCGGCCGCCTGGTGGGTGCCCTCGCCGGTCGTCCGGTGCATGCCGAACGGAGCGTGCAAGCCGGGGTCGACATCATCATCGCTCAGGGTGGAGAGGCCGGCGGTCACACCGGCGAGATCGGCTCGATGGTTCTTATCCCGGAGATTGTCGACGCGGTCGATGTGCCGGTGCTGGGTGCCGGAGGCATCGGGCGTGGCCGCCAGATGGCCGCGGCGATGGCCCTCGGCGCTCAGGGTGTCTGGTGTGGATCGGTCTGGCTGACCACCGATGAGGCCGAGACCGATCCAGTGGTCAAGGAGAAGATGATGATGGCCACTTCGGCCGACACCATGCGGTCCCGTTCCCTCACCGGCAAGCCGGCCCGCATGTTGAAGTCGGCGTGGACCGAAGAGTGGGAGTCTGCCGACACTCCAGATCCCCTGGGCATGCCGCTCCAGCCGATACTGACCGCAGAGGCCCAACGCCGGATCACCCGGGCGTCGCACAACGCCGGTTCCGGAGCCGAGAAGCTGGCCAACTATTTCGTCGGACAGATCGTCGGATCGATGAACCACCGCAAGAGTTCCGGCCAGGTCGTGATGGAGATGATCGAAGAGTTCATCGAGTCCGTGGAGTCATTGTCGGCTCAACTGGAGGCATGACGTTTCGGTTACCTCCGGCGGGCATGCCACGATGTCCACCATGACGACTAAATCTGACGACCGGACCGTCTTTCGCACCTGCCCTCTCTGTGAGGCGACATGCGGATTGGAGATCTCGATCCGCGACGGGAAGGTCGCGCGTATTCGTGGCGATCGCGATGATGTCTTCTCGAGTGGGTTCATCTGTCCGAAAGGATCGAGCCTGAAGCAACTCCACGAGGACCCCGACCGGCTGCGTTTGCCGGTGGTCAGACGAGGCACCGACTCTGAGGGTGTGCCGCAGTTTGTCGAGGTCGGCTGGGACGAAGCCTGGCGGGTCGTCGACGAGAAGCTGTCGACTGTTCGAGAAACCCACGGCGGTGAGGCGATCGGTGTCTACCTCGGCAATCCGGCCGCTCACCTCCTCTCGGCATCGACCCACCTGAGACACCTCGTCAGAGCGCTGGGCGGGCACAATCGCTACTCCGCCAGCACCGTTGATCAGATGCCCCGCCATGTTGCTTCGGGGTATCTCTACGGCGGCGGACTGATGATTCCGATCCCCGACATCGAACGCACCGATCTGCTGGTGATGCTCGGCGCCAATCCTTTCGAGTCCAACGGGAGCATCTGCACCGCCCCCGGATTCCCCGACCGCATCGACGCCATGCGGGAGAACGGCGCGAGAGTGATCGTGGTCGATCCATGCCGCACCAAGACCGCCGACCACGCCGACCAACACATCGCCATTCGTCCCGGCACCGACGCGGTGCTGTTGGCTGCGGTTGCCAACCATCTGTTCAGCGAGGGTCTTGTCGATCTGGGGTCGTTGGTCGGTCTGGTTGAAGGACTCGATGACCTTCCGGCTCTGCTGGCTCCCTTCACCGTCGAGTTGGCGGCCGCTGTCACCAACTTGTCGGTCGAAACGATCACAACTCTGGCCGAGGAGATCGCCTCGGCAGATTCCGCCGCCATCTACGGCCGCATCGGGACCTGCACCGTCGAGTTCGGCACTCTCACCACCTGGTTGATCGATGTGCTGGCGGTGATCACCGGGAATCTCGATCGTCGCGGTGGATCAATGTTCACGTTGCCGGCGAGCGAGCGGGTCAGATCGTCCGAGGAAGGAAGGGCCTACCAGGTGGGCCGGTTCCGGAGTCGCGTCAACTCCCGGCCCGAGGTTCAGGGCGAATTCCCGGTGGCCGACATACCAGATGAGATCCTCACCGAAGGCGAAGGCCAGCTGAGGATGATGATGACCTTCGCCGGTAATCCAGTGCTGTCATGCCCCGATGGTCGAAGGATGGACGAAGCCTTCGCGGCGCTCGAAGCCATGGTGTCGGTCGACATCTACATCAACGAGACGACCCGCCACGCTGATGTGATCCTGCCCCCGCCGGGATCCTTGGAGAAGAGTCACTACGACATTGCCTTCTACTCGTTCGGGGTGCGCAACATCTCCAACTACTCCCCGCCGGTCTTCGAGCACGAGGGACCCACGGAGGACGACATTCTCGCCAAGTTCACCCTGATCGCCATGGGCGCCGGGCCCGACGCCGATCCCGGTGTGGTCCACGATCAGGTTGTGCACGGGCTGCTGGAGGCTGAAGTCAGGTCCGAGGGTTCACCGGTGAACGGACGCGACATCGACGAAATGACCGCCATGGTGGAGGGCGACACGGGAAGCGACCGGATTCTCGACGCCTTGCTCCGCACCGGCCCCTACGGTGACGGATTCGGCGCCGACCCCGACGGTTTGTCACTTGCGAAACTGCTCGACAACCCCCACGGAATCGATCTTGGCCCTCTCGAGCCACGTCTCCCCGGCAATCTCCGTACGCCCAGCGGCAAGGTGGAATTGCTCGCCGGCCCCTTCGCTGACGACCTGCAACGCCTCGAGTCGAGACTGCAGGAGTTGATCGATGATGATCGAATGGTGCTGGTCGGTCGCCGCCACGTGCGCTCCAACAACTCGTGGATGCACAACCTCGAGGTTCTGGTGAAGGGCAAGCCTCGATGCACCTTGCAGGTCAACCCGGCCGATGCCGATCGGCTGAGCTTGTCCGACGGCGGTGTGGCGCTCGTGAAATCGCGGGTGGGAAGTGTCACCGCGCCGGTCGAGGTCACCGATGTCGTGATGGCCGGAGTCGTGAGCCTTCCCCATGGATGGGGGCACGATGTTTCGGGGACCCGCATGGGGGTGGCCAAGCGATACGCCGGAGTCAACACCAACGTGCTGACCGACCCGGGCCTCATCGATCCATTGTCGGGGAATGCCGTGCTCAATTCGATCCCCGTCGAGGTGCAGCCGGCCTGACTGCCGGTTGGGGCAAAACGCGAACCGGAGGCCGCCATGTCGGCGACCTCCGGATCGGGCGGTCTTGGTCTTGCTCTTCTGCCTACCGAAGAGCGGTGACTCGAGTCAGGCCGCTTCGGCCAACTCGCTGATGCGGTCGCCCTGGAAGCGGATGACCTGCTGGATGGTGGTGAGTACGAACACGATCGCCACGAGGATCATGGCGAGGCCGGTCAGGCGTAGACCTGGCAGCCAGGCAGTGAATGCCTGAACGGTGCCGAAGTCGGCGAGATCGCTCGCCGAGCCGTTACCGGGTGAGGCGACGGCGTCGGGGTCGATGCCTCCGAGGGTGGTGGCGTTGACGATGCCGATGATGAATGCGGCAATCTCGACCATGAGTCCCATCATCATCATGGGAGCGGTGGCGACACCCGACCATGGCTTCTTGAGCTGAATCGGTGTGGCGTTGAGCGATGTCTGGACGTCGCGTCCGGCGTCACGCAGGGTGCGGACGATGTTGACGAGGGTCATGGTGATGGCCCCGAGGATCATGCCCATGCCGAGGAACACGAAGGCTCCCGAGAGCTGGCTGAGCGTTTGTCCGGTGCTCAGATCGGATGCAACACCCGACGGCGAGAAGGCGTCACCGAAGTTGGTTCCGCCGACGATGCCGAGGATGAATCCGAGCAACACCGACATGGCACCCATGCCGAGCATCGGCCAGGCCATCGTCTTGGCCATCGTCTGGGGAAGATCGTCGCCCTTGTAAGGAATTGTGTTCTTGAGTTTCGTAGTCATGTTCGCCCCCCTGGGAGCAGTTTGGGTGGTTGATGAGGTCGAGTTGGGTTCGTTGGTTGCAGTCACTGGGACTGACGCTTGGCGAGAATCACCGGAATTCCGTTGGCCATGGAGTCACGGCGATAGCGGATGTGTCCGAAGATGTTGGTGAGGGCGAGGATGACGCCGCCCCCGAAGAGGGTGGCGATTCCGACCAGCGCCAGCGGGTTGGCCCACGCAGTGGTGGCCTTCCAGACGCCCTGGTCGGCGATGGTGCCGCCTCCGAAGAAGTCCCCAGCGTTGACGCCGGCGATTATGAGAGCCACGAATGCGATCATCACCGTCATTGCTCCCACAGCTGCTACTGCGAGCGGGACGTACAGTGAACTCTCGCCGTTCGCCCCTTTGTTCTTGGTTGCCATGTGATTCCTCCTTGGCATGTTGAATGCTCGATGTAGGTGCTTAAACGTGGTGAAGACCCGTGTGATGCCTCGAATCCCGCATCTGTTGCAATTCAGTCTTTGGTGATGGAGGAAGGTCACTGGCAGAGAGAGGGTTCCGGCTCTACCGTGGGGACGTGGCCGACCTCTTGTCTCGATACGCACCGTGGATAGCGTGTTGTCTCAGCCGCGGCAGCGACGCACCTTTGAGAGAGGCCGATGTCGAACAGTTGGTGGCCGAGTTGGGAGAGCAATCCCTGGCCGGAGGGATGTTCGTCTTCCGTCGCGGCGATCGAGCGGCGAAGATCCATGTGGTGCACACGGGGAGGGTCGAACTGTCTCGTGAGCTCGGCTCTCGCAGGGTCACGTTGCAGATTCTCAGGCCCGGAGATGTCTTCGGTGATGTGCCGGCGTTTCTGGGTGAACGCGAACCGTTCGATGCCCGCGCTGTCGAGGATTCCACGATTCTCTCGTTTGATGTCGATGCGCTGATCCGCCTGTTGCAGACCAAGCCGCTTGTTGCCCGTCGATGGTTCGTGTCGCTGGCGGAGCGCACCGCGGGGCTTCAGGGGCGGCTGGTCGACTTGTTGGCCGGTGGCCTCGAGTCGCAGTTGGCTTCGATTCTTCTTCGTGAGGCCGACGACGAAGGCGTGGTGCACATTACTCAGGGGCAGCTAGCGGAGATGCTCGGCGTGCAGCGCTCCAGCGCACAGCGTGTGCTCAAGAGCCTCGAGAACGGTGGCTTGATCGAGCTGCGCTATCGCAAGATCCAACTGGTCGATCGCACCGCTCTATTGTCTCTGCTCGAATCCGAGGACAGTTTCGGCGAGTCGGTCCAGTCGGTCTGAACCGACCCCGAACGCGGCTCGAGCCCCTCCCGGAGGAGAGACTCGAGCCGTAACCGTTATGGGGGGAAACCCCGGCGCAGTGGGGGTCAGGCCACTGGATCCTTGGCCTTCCCGTCTGCGAGTAGTGCCTCTGGAATCGTGTCGGGAACCTTCACCTTGTCCTTGGCTCGTGCTGCCCAGACGATTCCGCCTCCGCTGAGAGCGAAGACGAGTCCGAGTCCGGCGAACAGGCCCGACATTGCTAGTCCCATCTGCAGGGTCGAGGCGGTGACCGCACCAACTCCGAGTTCGCCAACCAAGCCGTGGACTGTTCCCGACCATGCTTGGCCTCTGGCAACACCCTCGAGGGGGTGCGAGCGGTCGAAGTCGGTCCAGTAGCGTCCGTCGACTTCGAAGTCGTAGCTGCCGGCGGCGAAGACTTCGCCGTTGTACTCAACGCCTTTGTCCAGAACCACCGTCTGAGTGCCGTGGAGTACGTGGGTGACGATTGTCGCCATCTGGTACATGTACTCGGACCCGGTGTTGACCAGTGGATCGTTGGGATTGAAGTCCGAGTTGTTGACCGGGTAGTTCCATTCGTCGGTCACCATGGTCATGATTGCGTCGGCGCCCTCGGTGGTGCCTCGATCGGTTAGTTGACCGTCGTCGTTGTAGCTCAACGTGACGTTCTGTGCGGCACTGAAGGCCTGCAGCGAGTCGTAGCCCTGCTGGACTCGACTGTATGCGACAGCCCCCGTGACCACGAATATCATGCCGACTACCAAGAGTCCGTAGCCGATGATTGAGAGTCGTTTCTTCATTAGGCTCACCCCATTCGTTCTGGAGATCGATATGTGTTTATCGATCTCTTACTTAGATAATGCGCCGATTCTGGGCCTCCAAGTAGGGACTTAAGTCCCGTCAACCGTCACGCCACCTGCTGGTTTTCGGCATATGTGGCTTTCCGGGCTGTCGCACCAGGGCTTCCCGGTTCTGGTTGTATTCAGGGTGTAGACGACACGGGAGACGAATCGATGCAGCTGGGAATGATCGGACTCGGACGAATGGGGGCCAATCTTGTGCGCCGCCTCATGGCCACAGGCATCGAGTGTGTTGTCTACGACGTCAACCCTGATGCTGTTGCCCAACTGGTCGCTGAGGGTGCATTGGGAGCCGAATCTCCGGCTGACTTGGCGTCGAAACTCGATGCCGAACGAGCGGTATGGGTAATGGTGCCGGCCGCGATCACCGGCAAGGTTGTCACCGATGTGGCCACACACCTCGATAGCGGCGACATGGTGATCGACGGCGGCAACAGCTTCTACCGCGACGACATCGACCGGGCCGCCGAGTTGGCCGATCGGGGTATCCACTATGTCGATGTTGGTACCAGCGGCGGAGTGTTCGGTCTCGAGCGCGGCTTCTGCCTGATGATCGGAGGGGAAGACGAGGTGATTACCCATCTCGAACCGATATTCAGGGCTCTGGCCCCCGGAGTTGAGTCCGCCGAACGAACCGAAGGGCGATCGGGTGAACCCACTCCGTCTGAACAGGGGTACTTGCATTGCGGGCCCAACGGGGCGGGTCACTTCGTGAAGATGGTTCACAACGGCATCGAGTACGGCGTGATGGCGGCCTATGCGGAGGGCCTCAACATTTTGAGCCATGCCGGTGCCGGAAAGCAGTCCGGCGAACGCGACGCCGAGACCGCACCAATGCGCGATCCCGACTACTACCAGTTCGACTTCGACATTCCGGAGGTGGCGGAGGTCTGGCGGCGAGGCAGTGTCATCGCCTCGTGGCTCCTCGATCTGACCGCCGAAGCGATGGTCGCCGATCGCAATCTCGACGGCTTCGAAGGTCGCGTCTCGGACTCGGGCGAAGGTCGCTGGACCGCACAGGCCGCGATCGACGTCGGTGTTCCGGCCCACGTTCTCACCGCATCGCTGTTCGAGCGATTCAGTTCTCGTGGCGAATCCGACTATGGCGATCGGGTCCTATCGGCCATGAGAAAGATGTTCGGCGGTCACGACGAGAAGGCCGCGAAGTGAAACTCGGAAGGAGGGCAGACGGCCTGGTTCTGTTTGGCATCACTGGCGATCTCGCGTCCAAGAAGCTCTTCGCGTCGCTCTACAAGTTGGCTGGGCGTGATCGACTGCCCGCCACCGTTATCGGGGTTGCATCCAGTCCTTGGACCATCGATCAACTTCATGATCACGTACGCAGTTCGCTGACGGAATCCGGTATCGAAGCCGATGCCGAGATCCTCAATCGTCTGCTCAGCGCGCTCCGCTACGTTTCCGGCGACTACCGCGACGCCGAGACGTTTCGTCGTCTCGGCGAAGCCCTCTCCGACGTGGAGTCTCCGGTCTGCTATCTGGCCATTCCGCCCTCGCTGTTCGGATCGGTTGTCGAGGGACTGGCCTCGATCGGCCTCAACGGCAGAAGCCGGGTGGTGCTCGAGAAGCCGTTTGGTCGCGACCTGGCCTCGGCCATCGAACTCAACGACACTCTCCACGCCCACTACGACGAAGGCTCGATCTTTCGGATCGACCACTTCCTCGGCAAGGAACCCGTCCAGAACCTGATGGTGTTTCGGTTCGCCAACAGCATCCTCGAGCCGATCTGGAACCGTCACTACATCGAGTCGGTGCAGATCACCATGGCTGAATCGTTCGGGATCGAGGGCCGTGGTCGCTTCTACGACAAGGTGGGAGCTCTCAAGGACGTCGTGCAGAACCATCTCTTGCAGATGGTCGCACTGCTGGCGATGGAGCCGCCCGTCTCCGATGAGCCCGACGCGCTCCGTGATGAGAGAGCGAAGGTTCTCACCGCGATGCGACCCTTCGAGGCCCACAGCCTGGTGCGAGGCCAATACGCCGGATACGTCGACGAGGACGGAGTGGATCCGGCCTCCGACACTGAGACCTATGTGGCCTTGAGGACCGAGATCGATTCCTGGCGCTGGGCCGGTGTGCCGTGGTACATCAGGGCAGGCAAAGGGCTACCCGTCACGGTCACCGAGGCTGTCATCGAGTTCAAGCGACCGCCGCGGCCGTTGTTCACCGATGCCGGCTGCGATCCCCATCCGAATCACCTTCGATTCCGCATGAAGCCCGACGGTGTCATCACCTTGGAGATGCAGGCGAAACGACCGGGTGACGCCTTGCTGAGTGAGACTGTTCCGCTCCGTCTGGTGCACGACACCGACGAATCGGAACTCCACACCGCATACGAGCGACTTCTCGACGATGCCCTCGGCGGAGACCCCCGCCTTTTTGCCCGCCAGGACGGAGTCGAGGCAGCGTGGCGCATCGTCGATCCTGTGCTCCTCGACCCGCCCCGTGCCGAGTCCTATTCGCTCGGAACCTGGGGCCCCACCAACGCAGGTTCGGTCGAGCCGTCCGGCGGTTGGCACGAAACCGAGGAGCAGTTGTGATGTCGACGGTCCTGTCGGTTGATCTCGGTGGCACCCGTATGCGTGCCGCCGTGGTCGATCGCGAGGGCCAGGTCATTCTGAGAGCCGAGGAACCGACCCCTCACGACTCGGCCTGCCCGGATGCCTTCATGTCGCTGTTGGCACGGGTCCGCGACCTGGGTGGTGGGCGTGGCTCCTTCGACTCGATGGTGGTCGGTGTACCCGGCCGGGTCGACTACTGGGAACGCCGGCTCGAGTTCGCGCCCAACCTGCCGGCGGGATGGGTGGACGATCTGGCCGAGGTCGGTCACACGGTGATCGGTGGTGGGATGGGGCTCAACGGAGACCTGGTGCACGAGCCGGTCAGAGACATGCTCCGCGAGTACGGCCCACGCGATCCTGCCCGTCCGATCGAGGTTGTGGCCGCCGGCCTGGGGGACGACGCCGGTCTCATCGGTGGCGCTGCCTGGGAATTGGCATTGGGACTCACCTGATGGAAGTCGTGGTCACGAGCGATGTGGCTCTTACGGCCTCCAGTTTGCTCGAAGCTCGTCTCGCCGCTGCCCTCGAGGATCAACAGCGTGCCTCGATCGCGTTGAGCGGTGGCAGCACTCCGTGGCCGGCGTTCGACCGACTTGCCGCGGCGAACCTCGACTGGACTCGAGTCGACATCTTCCAGGTCGACGAGCGAGTCGCTCCGGAACATCATCCCGACCGGAACTTGACCCTGCTCGCCCGCGACTTCATGTCGCGTGTCCCGGCAGATCTCCACCCGATGCCGGTGAACGAGGCCAACCTCGACATCGCGGCCCGGGACTACGAAGCGGAGCTGCCGGAGAGATTCGACGTCGTGCACCTCGGTCTCGGGTCCGATGGCCACACAGCCTCACTGGTTCCGGGAGATGCCGTGCTCGACATTGAGGATCGTGACGTGGCGATGTCGGAGATGTACCAGGGCCGCCGACGGATGACCCTCACCTATCAGGCGATCAACCGGGCAGTGTCCATCGTCTGGGTCGTGACCGGTGAGTCGAAGAGCGAGATGATTGGTCGTCTGGTGACCGGAGATCCGGGTATACCTGCGGGGCGAGTCAGTGCCGATCGTGCCATCGTTGTCACGGACGTGCAGCCGAACGGCTGAAGCATCGACAACAATTCGAGAGGCACGTGATCCCATGAGCGGCTCAGGTAAGAAGCTCCAACACGTGCTCGGCATCGACATCGGAGGATCAGGAATCAAGGCTGCCCCGGTCGACCTCCAATCCGGCGACTTTCTCGAGGATCGTCGACGCTTCCCCACCCCCGAGTCTGGCGATCCGGAATCGATCATCGAGATCGCCTCGGAGCTTCGGCGCCATTTCTCGTGGAAGGGACCGATTGGCTGTGCCTATCCGGGGGTGATCCGCGACGGGCGCACGCTCACGGCTGCCAACCTGAGTTCTGACTGGGTCGGGATGAAGGCGGAGGCGGCCTTGTCGAAGTCGCTGGGTCGACCCGTCACGTTGATCAACGACGCCGATGCCGCCGGTCTGGCCGAAGTGAGGATCGGGGCCGCCGCCGATGTTGGAGGTGTGGTGATGATGGTGACTCTCGGCACCGGGATCGGGACGGCGATGTTCGTCGACGGAAAGCTGGTGCCCAACACTGAACTCGGCCATCTACGGATCGATGGAGTCGAGGCCGAGGACCGGGCGTCGTCGCGTGCCAAGAACGATCTCGATCTCGGGTGGCGAGACTGGTCTGAGCAGATCACGATCTACCTTCGTGAACTCGAGCGGTTGTTCTGGCCCGATCTCTTCGTGATCGGAGGCGGGATCAGCAAGAACTTCGAGAAGTTCGGGCCGCGTCTCGACGTGACGACTCCAGTGGTGCAGGCCCGGCTGCAGAACCGGGCTGGGATAGTTGGTGCTGCCCTGGCTGCAGCAGAGCACGCATGAGGATCAGGCCAACAGCTCTCTGACCTCGCCACAGAGCTCGAGCGTCTCCAGAGCATCGCCCTGATCGATGGTCATGCAGCGCACGATGACATCGGTGAAGCCGAGTTCCCGAAACGGGGCCAGCTGTTCGACGACGTCCTCGACACCGCCGTATGCGACAGCCGCCTGCGGCATGCCGCGGTATCCCGAGGCGATGAGCTGATCTCCGAGGCGCCGCGCTCTGTCGGCGTCGCGCAGGACGATGACATCCTTGCGAACAATGGGTCGAGGTATTCGGCCGACGTCGATGCACGCTTCCCGGTAGGTCTCCAGGGCGCGACCTGCTTCGGCCGGAGTCAGATTGGGGCCTCCGTACCAGGCGTCTCCTTCCCGGGCGGCGCGTCGCAACGGTGCCGGTGATCCGGCTCCGATCCACCACTCGACCGGTCCGGTCGGGCGCGGATTCACGATCGCGTCGATGACCCCGAAACGTTCGCTGGTTGCGGCCTCTCCATCAAGCAGGGTCTTGACCACACGAATCGACTCGTCGAGATCCTTGCCTCGCCGTGAGATGTCGGCGCCCATTGCCCGGAACTGCTGATCGCCGCTGCCAATGCCGGTCTGCACGACGAAGGTCCCCTCGCACATGGCCGCGAGCACGCCGATCTGTTCGGCCACGAGTACCGGGTTCCACAGAGGCATGAGAAACAGGCATCCGGTTGGTCGTGTCGTGTCCCACTCGGCGCTCAACCGGGCCAGCATCGGCACGCCCTGGAAGTATGGAATCGGTGTGGCGTGGTGGTCACCGAGGCTCAGCGAGTCGAGTCTGGAGTCGCGGGCGATCCGTGCCCGTTCGATCATGTGACGAACTCCGGTTGTCGGATCGTCGACGTTGTGAGCAGATGTGATCGAGACCCCTACGCGCATGACGAGATCATAGGGCGCGTGAATGTGCTGATCATTGGAGCCCTGAGTGCGGTGTGGGCTGGCGCCGGACGTGGCGGTCGGGCACTCTGTCGGTCGTGACCTCCCACGGAACCAACCTGACCCACGACTTCGCCACGAGGGCCGGCACGGCGTTCGTGGTGGGCGGAAGTGGGGGCATCGGTGGCGTGATCTCCACCGAGATGGCCCGTCGGGGAAGCAATGTGGCGATCTCCTACCGAGTCAACGAGGAGGCCGCGGCCGAAGTAGCCGCTGCGGTGAGCGAGGCCGGCAGGGGCGCCTGGACTGTGGCGCTCGACCTGCAGGATCACGAGGCTTGTCGGGCCAACATCGACGCCATCGCGGAGGGCGCCGGTGGAATCCACACCTTGATCTACGCGGCCGGCCCTCACATCCCTCAGAGGCATCTCAGCCAGATCGAACCGGCCGCGGTTCGTGAACAACTCGACATTGATGCCGCCGGGTTCTTCGCGGTTGCATCAGCGGCGCTGCCCCACCTGCGCGAATCGAACGGAAGCATCGTGGCCGTGACCACCGCCGCCAGTCGCCGGTTTCCTCTGCGTGACGGACTCTCGTCGATTCCGAAGGCTGCGGTCGAGGCCGCGGTCAGGGGCATTGCAGCCGAAGAGGGCCGATTCGGCGTTCGCGCCAACTCGGTTGGTCCCGGAATGCTCACCGACGGTATGGCCCAGAGGTTGATGGCATCGGGTGATCTCGACGAACGGGCCCTCGACGCGGCCCGTTCCAACATTCCGCTTCGGCGATTCGGTCGAGCCGAGGACATCGCGGAGGCGGTCTGCTTTCTCGCTTCCAACCGGGCCGGATTCGTGACCGGGCAGAATCTCGATGTCGACGGCGGATACACCGTCTAGATGTCGGAGCCGTAGACAGCAACGACAGCAAGGACAGTTCTGTGCTCACCCCGTTCGACGACCTTCCGATCCACCAGACACCGGCGCCGATAGCGCAGCCGGCGTCGTCGGACCCGAATCACTACGACCGCTACTTCTTCAACGGACACGATGCCGACGGCGAGGTGTTCTTCGCGGCGGCAATGGGTCACTACCCGAATCGTGGCGTGGTCGACGCCGCGTTCTCCGTCGTTCACGAGGGAGTGCAGCGGTCGGTATTCGCGTCGGGTCTGATCAGCTCCGACCGTGCCACCAGCATCGGGCCGATTCGGGTTGAGGTCATCGAGGGCTTGCGCGTGCTCAGAGTAATTGTCGAGCCCAACCAGACCGGGGTGACCGCCGATCTGATATTTGCGGCACGTACCGCTGCTGTTCAGGAACCGCGTCAGACCATCAACCACGACAACCGAATGGTCATGGACTACACCCGACTCACCCAGTGGGGGAACTGGTCGGGCCAGGTCGGCTATGCCGGCGAGACTCTCTCGGTCGACCCCGAGCGCGTAACCGGCACCAGAGACCGGTCGTGGGGGATCCGGTCGGTGGGGGAGCAGGTGGGAACGAACCATCCGATGACGGCCCCTCAGATCTTCTGGATCTGGGCCCCGTTGCACTTCGACGACATTTGCACCCATCTGGCCGTGTTCGAGCATGCCGACGGCGGGCGGTGGTTCGAATCGGGACACACCGTGCCGGTACTCGACAGCCCGAACTCGCCGACCTGGGGGACCCAAAGCCCGAGCAACGAAATGGATTCGGTGGGATACGAGATCGAATGGGAGCCCGGCACCCGCGAGATGAGGTCGGCATCGGTGTCGCTGACCGGGGATGGCATCGACCATCGCATCGATTTGGAGAAGGTGCTCACCTTTCGGATGAGAGGCGTCGGATACTTCCATCCGCATTGGAAGCACGGCTCGAATCACGGATCGCTGGAAGTCGGTGGAGAAACGTTCGCCGTCGACGAATTCGACCCTGCTGACCCGGCGTCGATTCACGTTCAGACGCTTGTGAGAGCACGCTGGGGTGATCGCGTGGGAGTGGGAATCCTGGAGCAATTGGCGTTTGGTGATCACGAACCCACCGGCCTGACCGGCATTCTCGATGGTTTCTCCGGCTGACCGGAGAATTCGCAACCAAACCTCTGGCCCAGCCTCTGGCGTGGACTTGGTGCGTGAGCGGTGCGTTCCAACGCGACCGAGAGGATCACGGAAATGCGAGTTTGGATTGATCACGATGAATGTGCGGGCATAGGTGTCTGTGTCGATGCTTGCCCTGAACTGTTCGAGATGGCCGGTGACGGCCTCGCCTACGTCAGACAGGGCGGCCAGACCTTGGGCCGAAACCAAGTGGCCGAGTTCGACCCGTCGCTGGGTGAGTCAGTGCTCGATGCGGCCGAGGATTGCCCACAGGATTGCATCTACATAGAGGCCTGATTTCCGCACGGGTCTGATCCGGGTATCACACCCCGGCGCCCCTCTTGCTACGGTCCCCGTCCAACGAACGGGGGCAACTTGTATCCAGGAGCACACGCGGCCGAACGGCCCGACCACCCAGCGATCGTCATGGCCGGTTCCGGTGAGACGATCTCGTTCGCGCAGCTCGATGAAGAAGCCAACCGGCTTTCCCGCGTGTTTCACGATCTCGGATTGCGGCCGGGCGATCACGTGGCTTTCTGTCTCGAGAATCATCCCAAGTTCCTGCAGATCTGTTGGGGCGCCCACTACGCAGGGTTGATCTACACCGCCATGAGCTGCCGTCTCACCACCGACGAGATGGAGTACATCATCGAGAATTGCGGGGCGACAGTGTTCATTGCATCGCCCTACATGGCTGATCAGGCCACAGAGCTGCTCGACCGCATGCCGGCGGTGGAACTGCGTCTGATGGTCGATCACCCGATCGATGGCTACGACAGTTACGAGGAGGCGGTGGCCGCAGCATCACCCGAACCTCTTCCCGATCGGGTTTCGGGCACCGACATGCTCTACAGCTCCGGCACCACAGGTCGGCCCAAAGGGGTCAACACCAACGTGAATCCGGTGCCGCTCGAGACGTCGGGCACAGGAGTGTCGACGCTTGCCGTGTTGTTCGACATGTCGAAGGAGACCGTATATCTCTCGCCGGCTCCGCTCTACCACGCCGCCCCTCTGCGGTTCTGCATGGCCGTACACATCCTCGGCGGCACGGTCGTGGTGATGGAGCGCTTCGACCCTGAGGACTATCTACGACTGATCGAGGAACTCCGCGTCACCCAGACCCAAGTGGTGCCGACCATGTTCGTGCGGATGCTGAAGCTCCCGGAGGAGGTTCGCAGCGGCTACGACGTTTCGTCGATCGGCGCGGTGATCCATGCCGCGGCGCCGTGCCCCGTGGCCGTCAAACAGCAGATGATCGAGTGGTGGGGTCCCGTGTTGCACGAGTACTACGCAGGCACTGAGGGAAACGGTTTCGTCTACTGCAACAGCGAGCAGTGGCTGGCTCATCCCGGCACGGTCGGCCAGGCGGTGCTCGGTGTGGTCCATGTGGTTGACGACGACGGCAACGAGGTCCCCACGGGGGTCGAGGGCACTGTCTACTTCGATGGTGTCGGCACCTTCGAATACCACGGCGATCCCGACAAGACAGCGGCGTCACGGCTGGCCAACGGGTGGTCGACCCTGGGTGATGTGGGCCGTCTCGACGATGACGGCTTTCTCTACCTCACCGATCGAAAGGCCTACATGATCATCACCGGCGGGGTCAACGTCTACCCCCAGGAGGCCGAGAACATCTTGACGATGCATCCCGAGGTGGTCGACGTGGCCGTTATCGGTGTCCCGAACGACGACTTCGGTGAGGAAGTGAAGGCGGTCGTGCAGCCGGTCGAGATGCCGGCCGACGACGATTCCGCCCGCCGACTCGAGCGTGATCTGATTGCTTACTGCCGCGAACAACTCGCCGATGTGAAGTCGCCGCGAAGTGTCGATTTCCGGATCGAGCTGCCGCGACATCCCACGGGAAAGCTCTACAAGCGTCTGCTCAAGGACGAATACTGGGCCGACGCCGATCGACGCATCTGAACCTGTTTCGAGCCCCGAATCGGGGGGTCGCCTAGCGTAGTGGGACGGTCCACTTACATTCCCGGCGGTGGCTGCCGATGGCTCTCCAGAACGTGCCGACCCTCCTGTCCAGCGAGGTGCGTTCTGTGCTTGGCATCCCCGGGGGCGCTCACCTCCGGGGATGCTGCTATTTCGAGTCGGTGTGGAAGGTGCCGGTTGCGGCCCACAGTGTCTCTGTGCGGTCGATCCGATCGGTGGCAACACCTTGGAGTTGGGCTGCTACTTCGGCGGTGAGCAACTCAGCGAGGGCCACGGCTGGTAGTGAACTGTCGAACGGGCCGATGGCGGGAACATCGAGTTCGAACCGTGAGTCGGTGAGTCGACTCAGCGGAGAGAGGGGGCCATCGGTGATCGCCACGATGTCGGCCCCGGATTTGGCCAGCGTGTCAGCGGCGGTGACGACTGAACGCCGGTAGCGGAAGAAGTCGAGCACGATGACCAGATCATCGGCCGACACGTCGACGAGCTTGCTCCCGAAGTCGCGGTCGTCGAGGAGCTGAACTCCGGGACGAACCATGCCGAGTCCGCTCACCAGAGCGTGGGCACCCGCTCGCGAGGTCTCCCCGGAGATGATCCATACCGCCGCCGCCTTGGTGACCTTCCGAGCGAGATCGGTGAGCCGTTCGCCCCGCAGGGCATCGAACACCGATGAGATCGACCGTTCGATCGAAGATCTTGCGGGAACGACCGCCCCTTCGTCTCTTCGGATCCGGTCGCGTGGCCGGAACATCTCCGCGGAGAGGCTCCGGCGTACCTGGGTCTGTAGTTCGGTGAAGCCCTCGAACCCGAGGTTGACCGCGAACCGGACGATGGAAGGCCGACTGGTGCCGACGACCTCGGCAAGATGGGTGACGGTGCCGAATGCCAACAGGGTCGGGTCGGCCAACACCGCCGCCGCGATACGCCGTTCGGTCGGCGTGAGACGGTCCTCGGCGTCGGCGATCTTCTGGGTGAGCGGAGTCTCGGCCATGTCTGTTCGAAACGTTACAGTACCGGCACAGAGTATTCGATAATGTACATTCAGTATTCGGGTACTTACGGTCTCCAAGAGGTAGCCAGCATGACCAAATCGACAAAGTACGTTCCTACCGCCAAGGAACAGGCATTTCTCGACACCGTCGAGAACCCCAAGTACGACCGGCAGATCGTGAAAGGCCTCGATGCCTTCTACAACGGCCGCGAACCTGAGCACCTGCGCAACCTCTATTCTCCGTCCGAACTCGAGTCGTTGGTGGCCATCAAGGGCACCGAGCGCGATGTCGAGTCGCGAATGCCGGTGAAGATCACCCGCCACTACGCCGAGCTGGCCGGCACCAGCGATGCGAACAAGAGGCTGGTGAAGGCCAGCCCCGACGAGACCGCCGACCTGGCCGGATCAGAGGACCCGGGTCACCAGATGGACTTCAGCCCGGTCGAGGGCCTGCTCCACAAGTACGAGATGGGTCTCATGTATGTCGTCTCCACCTGTTCGTCGCACTGCCGCTTCTGCTACCGAGAAGAACTCATCGCGAGGAAGGACATCGAGCGGGCCGACGGGACAGTAGCCCCCAAAGGCCTGGCCCATATCGGTGAAGTGACTGACTATGTGAGGTCGCACAACCAGCTCGTGGCCGACAACGGAGGCGTTCACCCCGACACCGGCCGGGGGAAGCTCCGCGAGATTCTGATGTCCGGCGGCGACCCGATGGTGCTGCCCAACACCAAGATCGCGGCGTGGCTTTCCGCTCTGGCCGAAGCCGGTGTCGAATCGATCCGGCTCGGAACCAAGGAGATGGCGTTCCACCCCGACCGCTTCGACGCGGCGTTTCTCTCCATGATCGACAACTTCCATGACGCATACCCGGAGGTCGGGCTCAGACTCATGGTCCACTTCAACCATCCCGATGAGTTCCTGCAGAAAGACAGCGGCGGTAACTACATCGAGAACCCCAACGGGTCGCTCAAGTGGGTCGAGCCAACTCAGCGTGCGATGGAATCTCTCACCGGTCGAGGGTGGATCAGCATCGAGAATCAGTCGCCGATCATCAAGGGAGTGAACGACGATTCCGATGCGCTGCAAATCATGCAGCGGGCCCTGAAGCGCGTGGGTGCTGAGAACCACTACTTCTTCTGCGGCCGCGACATCGTGGCCCACCGGGCTTTCAATGTCCCGATCGAGACGGCGTGGCACACCCTCAACGAGTCGCAGAAGGGCTTGTCGGGGGTCGAGACCCATGCCCGACTGTCGATCACCCACTACAAGGGCAAGACCGAGGTCGCCGCGGTGACCAATGAGCCGATACCTGGGGTTGCCGGTTCCGAGAACGGAGTAGTGATCCTCAAGATCCTGCGCAACTTCGCTGATGCCTCCGACCGTGGAAAGGTATGCATCGTGGGGCGCAATCCCGAAGCAATCTGGTTTGACGGATACGCCGACCGTGTCATCTACGACGAGGCCGGCCTGTTTGAATACTCACGTACATGATCGACAAGGAACTCCCGACCGCGGCAGAGGCGGTGGCCGACGTCTTTGATGGGGCCACGGTGATGATCGGTGGGTTCGGCGAGGCCGGAAGTCCGATCGAGCTCATTCATGCTCTGATCGATCAGGGTGCCAGCGGACTCACGGTCGTGAACAACAACGCCGGAAGTGGGGAAGTGGGGCTGGCGGCGCTGCTCAAGAGCGGCCGGGTCTCGAAGCTGATCTGCTCCTACCCCCGCACCGCCGGGTCCCGCGTGTTTCCCGATCTCTATCGGAGCGGCAGAATCGAGCTCGAACTCGTCCCCCAGGGCACTCTCTCCGAACGCATCCGAGCCGGAGGGGCAGGAATTCCCGCCTTCTTCACCCCGACGGCTGTGGGAACACCACTACAAGATGGCAAGGAGACCCGCACCTTCGATGGCAGGGACTACGTCATGGAGCACGGCCTCACCGCTGACTTCGCCCTCGTCAAGTGCAGTCGGGCTGATCGCCACGGCAACCTCGTCTACAACAAGACCGCCCGGAACTTCGGCCCGGTGATGGCCACCGCCGCGACGACCACCATCGTCCAGGCATCGGAGATCGTCGACATCGGCGTCCTCGACCCCGAAGCGGTGGTCACACCCGGAATCTTCGTGAGTCGGGTCGTTGGCGTGGCCGAACCAGCCCTGGAGTCGGAGTTGGTCGCACGGGGGGTGTCGTACCCGTGAGTATCGACAAAGACACCGTTGGTTGGAGTCGCGACGACATGGCGAAGCGTGCCGCGTTCGACATACCCGACGGCGCCTATGTCAATCTCGGAATCGGAATCCCGGAACTGGTGGCCAAGTACGTTCCTGAGGGTCGCGAGGTCGTCTACCACACTGAAAATGGGCTGCTGGGAATGGGGCCGTCTCCCGCCGACGGCGAAGGTGACCCCGAGTTGATCAACGCTGGCAAGCGTCAGATCACGGCCGTCCCGGGGGCGTCGTATTTTCACCACGCCGACAGTTTCGTGATGATCCGCGGCGGCCATATCGACATATGTGTGCTCGGAGCCATGCAGGTGTCGGAGACAGGCGACCTCGCCAATTGGTCGACCGGCTCTCCCGACGCGATCCCCGCGGTTGGTGGCGCCATGGATCTTGTTGCCGGCGCCAACGCGATTCGTGTGGTCACCCAACACTGCACGAGAGACGGACAGCCAAAGCTGGTGGAGGCGTGTTCGTACCCGCTCACCGGGGCAGGCGTCGTGAAGAGGGTCTATACCGACCTGGCGGTCGTTGACATCAGTGGCGATGGCTTCCAGTTGGTGGAACTCGCTCCCGGCATCGACTTTGAGCATGTCCGAGACCTCACCGCAGCCGAGCTGAGACCGTTGCCGAACTGATTCGGGGGTTCCCTGTGACCGAACAACACCGAGCACCCACGAGGAGCGAGCTTCTCTATGAGAGGGCCAAGTTGGTCCTGCCCGGCGGGGTGAGTCGCAACACTGTGCTGCGCAAGCCCCACCCGGCCTACGCCGACACCGCCGAAGGGTTCAACGTCACCGATATCGAAGGTGTCACCAGGGTTGATTTCGCCAACAACATGGCGTCGCTCATTCATGGCCATGCCCACCCTGAGGTGGTCGGCGCGGTCACCGAACAACTCGCCAAGGGAACTGCGTTCACTCTGGCGACCGAGGTTGAGGTCGACTTCGCCGAACACATCTGCGGCCGCAACGCGGCCTTCGAGATGGTGCGATTCGTGAACTCCGGGACCGAGGCCGTGATGGGCTGCCTCAAAGCAGCGCGGGCGTTCACGGGCCGGGCAAAGATCGCCAAGGTGGAGGGGGCCTATCACGGGGCCTACGACTACGCCGAGGTCAGCCAGACCGCGACCCCGGCCACCTGGGGAGATCCCGAACATCCGGCGAGTGTGCCGGTGGCCCACGGCACTCCGTCCAGCGCACTGGCCGACGTGGTCGTGCTCCCGTTCAACGATCCGAAGACCGCGGTCGAGATCCTCGACCGTCACGGTGATGAGCTCGCGTGTGTGCTCGTTGACGTCATGCCTCACCGAGTGGGTCTCGTTCCGGCCACCGCCGAGTTTGTCGGCGCTCTGCGGGAGTGGGCTGATCGCAACGGCGCCCTTCTCGTATTCGACGAGGTGATCACATTCCGGTCGGGGTTCGGTGGGGCCCAGGATTGGTACGACATCGCTCCTGATCTCACCGCCATGGGAAAGATGATCGGTGGTGGGTTCCCAGTTGGCGCCCTGGCAGGACGCCGCGAGGTCATGAACGTGATGGATCCGTTGGCCGCTGAAGTGAGATTCCCTCACTCGGGCACGTTCTCGGCCAATCCGGTCACGATGCGAGCGGGCCTGACCGCCATGGAGCTCTTCGATCGCGATGCCGTCGACAAGGTGAATCGGCTGGCGGCTCGAGCGCGGAGCGGAATCGAAGACGCCATAGCCGAGGCCGGTGCACCGATCTGTGTCACCGGTGGCGGCTCGATGCTGCGGGTACATATGAAGGCGAAGCCGCCGCGCGACTACCGCGAGGCGTTCGCCACTCCCCATGAGACCGAGATGCTCGGGATTGTTCTCGACCACATGTTCGATGAGGGTTTCATCTTGATCAACACCTGCTCGGTCGCCATGTCGACCGCCATGGGCGAGCGTCAGGTCGACGATCTTGTCGAAGCGCTGCTCCGGGGATTTCGCAAACTTGAAGCGCTGACCTAGTCGTCGTGGAAGATGCCCTCGGTCGACCAGAGCGCCTCGGCCCGGTCAATGCGTTCGGTTGCCTGTGAGGGCAATCGGTGGGCAACCTCTGCCACCAGAGCCTCCACCACTGCAACCGCCGGCAGGGCGCTGTCGAACGGCCCGATCGCCGGCACGTCGATGGCGCACCACACATCGGCCGCCGCGGTGAGTGGAGAGAAGGCGCCGTCGGTGATGACGAGAACGGTGGCCCCGAGTCCGGCCAGGGTTTCGGTGGTGCGGACCACGGCACGCTCGTAGCGGAAGAAGTCGATCGCAACCACAACATCTCCGGCCTCGGCATCAGCGAGATCGGCGGCGATGGCAGCCGTCGAACCGGTGAGATGGTGAACCCCGGGGCGAAGGACCCGAAGCCCGCCGGCGAGTACCTGGGCCGCGGCTGAATTCTCCGATGCCACGATCCAGATCCGACCGGTGGTGGCGGCAAGGGGTTCGGCGAGACGATCGATGTCCTCGGGGACGACCTGATCAAAGGCAGCCTCGACCCCGTCGATGGCGGACGAGCGGGCCTGTTGCCAGACGTCGCCGGTCGGCCGACGACGGATGCGGTCGGTGGGTCGCTTGAGTTGCTCACTGAGTGAGCAGCGGGCTTCCTGCTGCAGGGCGCTGTAGCCGTCGAAGCCCAGCTTGGTGGCAAATCTGACGATGGTCGGGCCGCTGGCGTCAACCCGCTCGGCCACCTCGGCAACGGTGCCGAAGGCGAGGACGGTGGAATCCTCGAGAACGAGGGCCGCAACCCGACGTTCGATCGGGGTCAGTCTCTCGCCGGCTTCGGCGACGCGTTCAGCAAGAGTGAGTGATCGAGACATGAAGCAACTATTACACAAAGCACTGTCAGTATGTAATGATCGAGTCACCCAGCGCGGCGAGCCGTGCCAGTACGGAGGAACAAGCCATGTCACATGCCAGCGTGCTCGAAGCGGCCGGCCTCGACCCGAACGACCTGAGCGGGGGAACCCTCTCGGTGTCCACCCCTGTAGACGGCAGCGAGATCGCGAGCCTGAAGGAACACACTCAGGACCAGGTCGCAGCCATGATCGATCTGGCGGCGACGGCATTCGAAGCTTGGCGCCAGGTCCCGGCCCCGCGGCGTGGCGAATTGGTGCGACTGATCGGCGACGAACTCCGAGCCAACAAGCAGCAACTCGGCGAACTGGTGTCGCTGGAGTGCGGAAAGATTCTGCAGGAGGGCCTGGGCGAGGTTCAGGAGATGATCGACATCTGCGACTTCGCCGTTGGCGTATCCCGTCAGCTCTACGGGCTCACCATCGCGTCGGAACGACCGGGCCATGCCATGCGCGAGACCTGGCATCCCCTCGGCGTGTGTGGTGTGGTCACCGCCTTCAACTTCCCGGTGGCACCGTGGTGCTGGAACTCTGCGCTGGCTCTGGTGTGCGGCGATCCGGTGATCTGGAAGCCGTCGGAGAAGGCGCCGCTCACCGCCCTGGCCACACAGGTGATCGTCGATCGGGCCGTCGCTCGATTCGGCGACGCGCCCGATGGCTTGTCGCAGGTGGTGATCGGGGGTGCCGATCTGGGCCGGATGCTCACCGCCAGCCCCGACGTGGCGATCGTGTCGGCTACCGGTTCGACCCGAATGGGCAACGCCGTGGGGCAGGCCCTGGCCGCCCGATTCGGACGCTGCATCCTCGAACTCGGCGGCAACAACGGAATGATCGTCGCGCCATCGGCTGATCTCGAGATGGCGATCCGGGCCATCGTGTTCTCGGCGGTGGGCACAGCCGGCCAGCGCTGCACCTCGCTTCGTCGGTTGATCGTTCACGACGACGTCTACGACGAACTCGTTCCCCGTCTCACTGCTGTCTACTCAGGGCTACCAATCGGCGATCCCCTCGCCGACGGGATCCTGGTCGGTCCATTGATCGACGAAGACGCCCACCGAAGCATGCAGGAGGCTCTGAAGCGGGCCGAGGCCGACGGTGGTCTGGTCCACGGTGGAGAACGGATTCTCGCCGCCGAACATCCGGCCGCCTTCTACGTGAATCCGGCGATCGTGGAAATGCCGTCCCAGACCGAGATCGTAGGAGAGGAAACGTTCGCACCGATTCTCTATGTGATGCGTTACAGCGATCTCGCTGATGCCATCGCCATCCACAACGACGTACCGCAGGGTCTGTCGTCCTGCATTTTCTCGACCGACGTGCGAGAGACCGAACATTTCCTTTCGGGGGTGGGCTCGGACTGCGGCATCGCCAACGTCAACATCGGGCCTTCAGGGGCGGAGATCGGTGGCGCGTTCGGCGGAGAGAAGGACACCGGCGGCGGCCGGGAGTCGGGGTCTGATGCCTGGAAGGGATACATGAGACGCCAGACCAACACCGTCAACTACTCGCGTGACCTGCCCTTGGCTCAGGGCATCACGTTTGAGATCTGAGCGGGCCGTGAACAGCAACTCCAATCAGCCGATCGCGAATGTCGCCGTTCTGGGTCTCGGAAAGGTCGGCCACCTAGCCGCCGAGCTCCTCCATGGTGCCGGTTTCGCGGTGACCGGATTCGACGAGCGGTCGGCTGGACCCGACCAAGGCTTCGCAGTGCGTTCCGTCGATGTTTCGGACCGTGCAGCCCTCAAGTCCGAACTCGACGGCTTCGACGCGGTTCTCTCATGCTTGCCGTATCACCTCAACATCGGTGTGGCCGAAACCGCCGACGATCTGGGTATGCACTACTTCGATCTGACCGAGGACGTGCCAACCACTCAGCGGATACGTGAGATCGCCGCGACATCGCGAGGGCTCATGGCCCCGCAGTGCGGCCTGGCCCCGGGCTTCGTGGGCATCGTCGCGGCGTCACAGGCCGAGTCGTTCGAACACTGTCGTTCGATCCGTATGCGGGTCGGTGCACTTCCCCAGCACCCCACCGGGTTGATGGGCTACGCATTCAACTGGTCTCCCGAAGGCGTGGTCAACGAATACCTCAACGACTGTGAGGTCATCGAGGAAGGAGTGCACAAGTGGGTGTCTCCCATGGAGTGGCGCGAAACGATCTATGTCGACGGTGTGCAGCTTGAGGCCTTCACCACTTCGGGCGGTTTGGGCACGATGTGCGAGACCTATCTGGGGCAGGTCGAGAACATCGACTACAAGACCATGAGATACCCGGGCCACATGCGGCTGATGAACTTCTTCTTCCACGAACTCCTGATGCGCGAGCGACGGGATCTGGCCGGGGAGATTCTCACCAACGCCAAGCCGCCGGTCGAGGACGACGTCGTGTTCATACACGTGGCTTCAGAGGGCCGCATCGATGATCAGCTCAAACGGCTCGAATACGTGCGGGCCTTCACTTCCCGCGATCTTCGCGGCAAGAATCGCACGGCAATAGCTTGGACCACAGCCGGGTCGGTCGTATCGGTCATCGAGATGGTGCGAGACGGCGTTCTTCCCCAGAGCGGCTTCCTCAAACAGGAGGAAATCCCGTTCGACGCGTTCGTCTCCACCACCACCGGAAAGCTCTTCGAGACTGCTGACTGATCAGGTGTCGTCGGCGCGCTGTGATCGCTCGATGGCCTCGATGAGGCGGTCGGTGTTGGACCGGTCCTCGTAGATGAGTCGCACCAGCCAGTAGCGCAGGTATCGGGTGAGGCTGTTGCGTAGCCAGATCATTCCGCCGACGATGGCCAGAGCCAGACCGAGCACAACGACGATTATGCCGTTGTTGGACGACACGATCTCGCTGAGCATTGCGGTGGCATCGCCGGCATCGGTGTCGCCGCGGCTCGTGAGGGCACCGATCGCGGCGACGGCGAGTCCGACCACAAACAGAACGAGCCCGACTGTGGAGCCGGTGCGCTCAGGGTTGACGGCACCTCCGGTGAGGGCGAGTCCGTCGACCTCCTTGCGAAACTCTTCGAGCCTCGGTGTGAGGTCGGCTTCGGTGTCGTCGCTCACGGCGCTGGCTCCTGGTCGTCCGATAGGGGATTCGTTATCACAGCTCACCCTCCGAGGTAGGCCTCGGCCAATTGCCGGGACACTTCGGCGGGTGCACCCACGGTGCGTATCTCGCCGTTGACCATCACCACAGCTCGGTCGGCGACGCCCAGAACGGCTTGTGCGAACTGCTCCACGATCAAGATCGAGAGACCCTTCTGTGCCAGTTCTCCCACCCGCTCGTAGAGCTCGGCGACGATCATTGGTGCCAGGCCCATGGAGAGCTCATCGAGCAGGAGCAGGGCCGGATCGGTGGTCATGGCCCGAGACATGGCGAGCATCTGCTGTTCGCCACCCGAAAGCGTGCCGGCGGTCTGGCCTCGTCGTTCGCCCAGACGGGGGAACAGTTCGTAGGCCCGCTCCTCGATCGACGCGATCGACACGCCCGTGTAAGTCGACATGATCAGGTTCTCGCGAACGGTCAGATTGGGAAACACGCCGCGCCCTTCGGGAACGAGACACACGCCGGCTCGGGCCAGACGATCGGGTCTGGCGCCGTTGACGTTGTGCCCCATCAGCGAGACCGTTCCGCCGCTGGGGGAGATCTGGCCGCTGATGGTGGCAAGCGTTGTGGTCTTGCCGGCACCGTTGGGTCCGAGAAGGGCGACCACCTCGCCCGATACGATTCTGAGATCAATTCCGTGGATGACATCGATCCCGCCGTATCCGGCTCTGAGATCACGGAGTTCCAACACCGGGGTCATCGGACGGCCCCGTGATCGGTTCCCAGATATGCCGATTGCACCGACGGATCAGACTGCACCTCGGTCGGTGTCCCTGAGGCGATCATCTCGCCGAAGCTGAGGACATTGATTCGGTGGCAGAGCCCCATGACGAACGACATGTCGTGCTCGACCAGCAGCACCGCGAGTCCATCTTCGGTGAGGTTGCGCAGGAGATCGGCCATGGCTTGTGTCTCGCTGCCGTTGAGCCCCGAAGATGGTTCGTCGAGGAGCAACAAGCGGGGTCTGGTTGCCAGAGTTCGAGCCAGTTCGACGAGCCTTGCCGATCCGGTAGGTAGTGCCGCCACCGACAAGTCGGCGATTTGGGTGATGCCGACCCGTTCGAGGCATGCCATTGCTTCTTCGCGCGGCTGGGGTCCGGAGCGATCCCAGCGTCGGCGCATTTCCGCCGCGACCAGCACATTGTCGAGCACGCTCAGCTGATCGAAAACTTCGATTCGCTGGAAGGTGCGGGCGATTCCCCGCCGGGCCCGTCTGTGAACACTGAGTCGCGTGATGTCACGACCATCGAGAACGACTCGACCGGTCGTGGTGTCCTGCAGACCGGTCATCACGTTGAAGAAGGTTGTCTTGCCCGCTCCGTTGGGTCCGATCATCCCTGTGACCTGGCCGGCCTCCACCGAGATGCTGGCATCATCGAGCGCGGTGAGACCCCCGAATCTCACGGTCACGCCGGTGGCTTCGAGTAGCGCCATCAGAGCCCGCCTCTCGACTCTGTTGGTCGGCTTGCGGGAATCAGGTCGACGATGCCGAGCTGTCTGTCGAGGTCGTTCACGTGATCTCGGGTGAACGGCCGACCCAGTCCTAGTTCCCCGACTTCGTCTTCGCGCTCGGTGGCGTGTTCGAGCCGGAATTGGTCGCGGGCGTCGTGGCGCCAGGGCAGAAGCGGTGAGAACGCTCGTCCCATGTCGGTGACGGCGCCACGGGTGTTGACCACCATTGCCACCGCCATGAGTCCCGGGCCGAGTATTTCGAGTGCAGACAACCAACTCCAGCCGAGCCGTTCCTTTATGACGATGAACAAGATGGTGTTGACCCCGCCGAAGAGTGCGGCCGCGGGATAGGCAACACCGCCGACGACCAGCAACAGGACGATCGGCAGGCCGAGCAGCAGCGTGAACTGGCTGGGGTTGAGGGTTGCCTGTTGGATTCCGAAGAGCGCTCCACCGAATCCGGCGATGGCCGCCGAAATGCCGAACACGATCACCTTGGTCTCGACGAGACTGATGCCGAGCGTGGCGGCGGCGGCCTCAGAGTCGTGGATAGCCATCCAGCGCCGACCGTAACGGCTGCGTTTGAGCGCGATCAGACCGACGACGCCGGCCGCGAACACGATGGTGAGAAAGATCAGGTAGCCGCGGCCGCGACCGTCGAGTTGCCATCCGGCGAAGTGGAGCGAGGCGATACGTTCGCCGGCTCCGGAATCGATGACACTCGACTGGGTGAAGAAGAGCAGTTCGAATCCGCGCGCGAAGGCCATTGAGGCCAAGGCGAGGTAGAGCCCCTGTAGTCGCACCGCTGGTAGAGCCATCAACGCGCCCACGGGGGCGGTGAGTAACGCTGCCATCACCAGTCCCCAGGCTTGACCCGAGTCGCCGGCGACCTTCAGGAACATCACCGCACCGAACCCCGCGAAAGCCAGCGGAGCGAAGTTGACCTGCCCAGCCCAGCCGGTGAGTGGCACCAGCGACAGCATGATGATCGCGGTGATCATCATGGTTACGCCTCGGTTCACACCGGTGCCGGTCCATTCGTCTACAAACGGCACCAAGCCACCCGACCACGACACGATCACCACGATCAACGCCAGTCCGCCCAGTGCCGCGTCGGACAGAGGAGTGATGCGTCGAATCCGTGTGGATGCTGCCGCTGCAGTACCTCTGATATGCAACTTGGCCTGCGGTAGAGCAAGCACCACGACAAACAACAAGATCGTGGGTAGGGCCCGGTCGGCGTTGGAGAATCCGCCGGGGAAGTCAAGAAAGCTCCGTATGAACTGTTGCCCGATCCCCAGCACCATTGCGCCGAGAAAGGTGAGCGGAAAGCTCCGAAGCCGTCCGACGGCGGCGGCTGCGAAAGCGTCGACCACCACCAGGGTGAGTAGTTCGACCACCAAGCCCGATTCGGGAGCGATGAGGATTCCGGCTACCGCCGCCAACGATGAGCCGAGAGCCCAGGCCAATCCGGAGATGATCTCGGGGTTGGCCCCGGTGAGCGATGTGAGTGAGCGACTGTCGACCACCGCCCTCATGGCGACTCCGATACGCGAACGGTGGAGCAACAATCGGAGAAGCACCGCAAGAAGAACGGCCACACAGATGGTTGTGAAGCGGTGCCATGTGACGTTGACCCCGAGCAGTTCGAACCCTCCGGTTCGACCGAAGAATGGTTGGGCGTTGCGGCCGCGATCTCCCTTCCACTGGGTCGCGGCCAAGCCCATGAACCCGAGCATCAACCCGACCGTCACCATCAACTGCAGCACCAGCGGAGTGCCGCGGAGGCGACGCATGACCAGCCGGTCGAGCACCACTCCACCTAGCGGCGCCATCACCAGGACCACCAACCCGATCGCGATCGGTGCCGGCCAGTTGCGATTGAATCGCAGCTCCCAGTAGACGAAGGCCCAGTACATGCCCATGGCACCCTGGGCGAAATTGAACACTCCTGTGGTGGTGTAGACGACCACTAGGCCGCTGGCTGAAACGGCGTAGATCGATCCGAGGGTGACCCCCACGACCAGCATCGATCCGACGGTGGCAACCGACACGGGACGCCCCGACCAGTTGAGCGCCGACAGCGCTATGGCGCCGGCCACGGTTAGGGCTATCGCCGCGTAGTTGGCTGGTGAGAGTTTCACCCTGGGTTGGTCATGGTCGGGCTGGGCCGCTCAGCCCAGCTTGTCGGATTCGGCCGCGGCATCGAGGGTGATCGTCGCGAAGTTCGACGGATCGCAGTCGAACGTGCCTCTCTCAGTGGGGTGGACGCGAACGAAGGCGCCGTCCTGGATCTGCAACATCGTGTAGCACGGCCCGGACACCTTCCCGGCCGGATTGACCGTGCCCAACATTCCGTGAGCATCGAACGCGGTGATGGTGGACATCTGCTGGAGAAGAGTCTCACGGGTGATCGCATTGATGCCGTCTGCCTCCACGACCGCATTCACGGCGTCTTCGAGCATCACTCCGGATGCCCAGGAGTTCAGTCCGAAGGCCGACGGATTCGACACGCTGTCGACGTAGGCCTGCAACTCGGGATTGGTGTCGGCCTCCTCGAAGGGAATCGCAAAGATGGTGACGTAGGTGCCGTCGATCACGTCGCCGCCGGCCTCGAAGATGCTCTGGCTGTAGCAGGCGATCGTGCAGACCCAGATCTCGGCCTCGACGCCTTGAGCCACCGCCTCGCTGCGCCATTTGACGAGCGACTGGTCGTTGGATCCGGTGCGTGCCATGTTGGCGGAGTTGTCGGCGATCGCCTGCACGAACGGCGTGTAGACCGGCTGTAGGTCGAATCCGCCTACTGCGAATTCAGCGACGTTGTCGACCCCCGCTTCTTCCATCGCTCTGATGGTGGTGATGCTGGCTTGCCGGGTGGAAGGCAGGTCGCCGGGGACGATGAACACGGCGGTGAGGTCGGGGTCGATGTTGTCCTGGAACCACTTGATCTCACCGACCCGTTCGGTGAACACGCGGGGCCCGCCGGCGTAGGGGCAGGCTCCTTGGGGCTCCACCACCGGAAACGTGTTGACGCTGCACTGGTGGGCTACTTCGGTGGTGAGTTGGGCGATGTCGGGGATGCCGACGGGGTTGCCTGAGGCGTCGGGGCAGGTGTTGAGGATCTCGGTGTCCAACACGAATAGTGCGGTGGTGCCGACCATTGCCAGGGCGTTCTCGCAGGCCTTGATCTGGGCATTGGCTGACTCATTGGCGTTGAGGAGTGTGTCGAACTCGATCACCTCGACTTGCCGACAGGCGAGCCCCCCCTTGGCGTTGACATGATCAGCCCACGCTTTCACCCCGACCCAGGAGTCCTTGAAGAGCCCTGGGGCCAGTGGGCTGTTGACATCGGCCGCCACGAGAACGGTGATGGTGTCGGCCGAGACGCCTGTGTCGGTGGCTTCTGGAGTGAGGTCGGCACACGGATCGATTTCCGGCGTGGTCGTCTCGGTGGTCTCACCACCGAAGAGGTCGTCGGCCGACTGCTCGGTGGTGGTCGTCGCGGCCACGGTGGTCGTGGTGGAGGTGTCGTCGGAGGCTTCGGGGTCGGCGCTCGACCCACCAGAGCAGGCTGAACCAACCAAGGCGATCGCCAGAGCGACGGTGCCCACTTTGAATCTGTCGACTCGCACCATCTGAGTCCCCCAACTGTCTGGCCAGCCTCGCCTGAGGCTGACGAAATCCATCCGGAACATAACGCGTGGTCGTGGGGTGTGTCATCTTTCACAGGTCGACGTTGCTTCGGGCGTTGTGTCGTCCCGTTGGTCGCCGACGGAGTACGTTCTGCGCGACGACTCTCGGAGATCTCCTCGACGATGACCGAACCGAACCACGATCTTGCGGCCGGGTTTCCCCCTCCGGACCGGGCTGCATGGGATGAAGCAGTGGCGAAGGTTCTCCGCGGTCGCGACTTCGGTCGGGTCTTGGTGTCCGAGACGAGTGACGGTCTGGACATTCAGCCCCTCTACACGGAAGCAACCGCCGGAACCTCGACTGACGAGTGGGAAATCGGGGTCGATCCCGACCGCGTCCACAATGGCTGGGATGTACGTCAGCGCCATGGAGGCGACGTCGCTGAGTGCAATCGTGAGATCCTCGAGGATCTCGGTGGGGGAGTCACATCGATCGAGTTGTGGGTGGATCCGGGTTGCGATCCGGCTGAATTCCTGACTTTGGCCCTCGCAGATGTCGATCTCGACATTGCCCCCCTGGCACTGGCCCCGCACAGCGATGTGGGCCTCGGCCGGGCCTTCATCGGCCTCACTCGGGTCAGGGGCCTGGCATCGACAGCCAAGAGCTGGCTCGGTCTCGACCCGCTCGGAGGAATCGTTCGAGGCGATGAGATCGATGGCCTGCCAGACCGGATCGACGATGTTGCTCAGTTCGTGGCAGTGGCCGCGGAACATCTGCCGTCGTCGCGGCTTCTCACGGTCGACGCAACCAGATACGCCGAGGCCGGTGCAACCGAGGCCCAGCAACTTGCCGCCTCGATCGCAACCGGTGTCGCCTATCTACGAGCCCTCGAAGCGACGGGCCTCACACCGACCAGAGCGGCCGGCCTGATTGGGTTCAGATACGCGGCAACCGCCGATCAGTTCGTCACCATCGCCATGCTCCGCTCGGCTCGACGGCTGTGGGAGCGGGTTCTCGAGGCCTCCGGTGTGCAGCCACCCCATCGTGACCAGGCACAACAGGCGGTCACTTCGGAGGCGATGTACAGCCGTCGGGATCCTTGGGTCAATCTGTTGCGGGCCACGTCGGCCGCTCTGGCAGCCGGAGTTGCCGGCGCTGACTCGGTGACGGTTCTGCCTTTCGACACCGCACTTGGCGAGTCGGACGACCTTGGCCGCAGGACCGCTCGAAACATCCAGATGCTGCTCATCGAGGAGTCGAACATCGCCCGGTTCGTCGATCCGGCCGCGGGCTCGTGGTTCGTCGACTCGCTCACGGCCCGGATGAGTTCCATGGCATGGGCAGGATTCCAGGCGATCGAGACCGCGGGCGGCATGGCTGCCGTGCTCACCGATGGATCTCTCGCGGTGGAGGTGTCGGCGTCCTGGGACTCGCGGCTCGAGCGTCTCTCAACTCGAGTAGATCCGGTCACGGGGGTCTCGGAGTTCCCTCTTCTCGAGGCCGATCTGTTGCATCGGAGGGAGCGACCGGCATCGACCGGCTGGCCGGTTCGTCGTCTGGCCGCACCGTTCGAGAATCTGCGTGACTGGTCCGACCGTCATCTGGCTGAGCACGGCACGCCCCTGAAGGTCTTCGTGGCCGCACTGGGTGACTTGGCTGTGCACAACGCTCGGAGCACATGGGTGGCGAACCTGCTTGCTGTGGCGGGCATCCAGGCGGAGTTTGGGTCGGATACGGGCACCATGTCGCCGATCGAGACCACGGCACGATTCGCCGAGTCCGGTTGCGATGTGGCTGTGATCTGCTCATCGGACGCCGTCTACGCCGACCGTGGAGTCGCCACGGCCGTGGCACTACGCGATGCCGGTGCATCGATGGTGGTGCTGGCCGGTGATCCCGGCGAGCTCCGCGACGAGTTCGAAGATTCCGGTGTGGCCGAGTTCTGGCACGTTGGTATCGATGTGCTCGAAACCCTGCAGCGACTGTTGGGTCGGCTTGTCGCCGACCCCGCATAGGTGCCCTCGCCTCAGTCGAGCTTCAGGTCCTCGGGCAGGATCGACCAGATGTGGGTGTCGTGGTGCTCGCCGTTGAGCAGTAGGCGGGCCCGCATGGTGCCTTCGTGGGTGGCTCCGGCCTTCTCGGCGACCCGTCGGCTGGCGTCGTTCTCGACCGACATGTAGATCTCGACCCGCATTGCTCCGCGTGTCTGAATGGCGTGGCGGGCCAGAAGCGTCGCGGCTCGCGTCGCGATCCCCTCACCGGCGCGGTCCGATCTGACCCAGTAGCCGAGCTCGATCACACGGTTGAGGTTGTCGATCGGGCCGAGACCACACGAGCCGACGATCTCGCTGTTGGAGTCCTCTATCACGAAGGGTTCCTCGCCCGGATTGAACTCGCCGAAGATCCACTGGCGAGCCGATGAGACTTCGTAGTCCGGAGTGGCCCAAGTCATGAAGACCTGGAGTTCGGGCAGCGACTGCTGAACGGCTGACGCCAAGGCGGGGGCATCAGCGGAGGTTGGTTGGCGCAGCGTGATCACGCCGTCGGTAAGGGGCATCAGTGGATCTGGCCGGTGGCCGAGTGTGGGGTGATGCGCGCCACGAGCCGGCGATCGTCGATCATCGCCTGCCGGTATTCGGCCCAGTCAGGGTGGTCGCCGCCGCTGACCGTTCGATACAGATCGACGAGTTCGTCGGCGGTGGCGTCGTCCGGCTCGGCGCACTCGGGGCTCAGTTCGGCGGTGGCATCGAACGACACGTAGCTCCACGACGCCGGGTCGGTGAGATGCAGGACAACTCGGTTGTCGCGGCGCATGTTGGCGGTCTTGGCTCGGTCGGCGGTGACCGAAATGCGAATGATGTCGCCGTCGGCCGCGTAGACGATGTCGGACGATTGGGCTCTTCCGTCGCGGCGAAGTGTGATCAACACGCCGCCATTTCGTGCTGCTGCCCACTCGAGTGCTTCGTTGATGTCCATGTGGGAGTCTCGCGCGCTCTCGATCGGTGCGGGGCCTGATTTGTGGAGACGCCGCGGCCGCCTACGGTGTGGGGGTGAGTTCGATCCCTGACTTCACGACCGTGGATCTACACGATGGCGAGAGCCCCGACGACGCGCCGTCGCGACCTCGCGACCTCGACCCGGAGTTAGCATGGCAGACCCCGGAAGGGATCGAGGTTCCGCCGGCGGCCAGCGCCGACGACATAGCCGGGCTCGGCTTCATCCACAGCCTTCCGGGTCAGGCTCCGTTTCTGCGTGGCCCCTATCCGACCATGTACGTCAACCAGCCTTGGACGATCCGCCAATACGCAGGATTCTCCACCGCCGAGGAATCCAACGCCTTCTACCGTCGCAATCTCGCGGCTGGCCAGAAGGGTCTCTCAGTCGCGTTCGATTTGGCCACTCACCGGGGGTACGACTCCGACAATCCGCGGGTGGCCGGAGATGTCGGTATGGCCGGCGTGGCGATCGATTCGATCTTCGACATGCGTCAACTCTTCGACGGGATCCCGCTCGATCAGATGAGCGTGAGCATGACCATGAACGGCGCGGTGCTGCCGGTGTTGGCGTTGTATGTCGTGGCGGCCGAGGAGCAGGGGGTCGAGCCGGAGCAGCTCGCCGGAACGATCCAGAACGATGTTCTCAAGGAGTTCATGGTTCGCAACACGTTCATCTACCCGCCGACGCCGAGCATGCGGATCGTGTCCGACATTCTTTCGTTCTCCTCGCAGCGGATGCCGAAGTTCAACTCGATTTCGATCTCCGGCTATCACATGCAGGAGGCCGGGGCGACTCTCGATCTCGAGCTGGCCTACACCATCGCCGACGGCGTGGAGTACATCCGGGCTGGCCTCGCCGCCGGTCTCGATATCGACGACTTCGCCCCAAGGCTGAGCTTCTTCTGGTGCATCGGCATGAATTACTTCATGGAGATCGCCAAGCTTCGGGCTGCCAGGTTGCTGTGGGCGAAGCTGGTCAAACAGTTCGATCCG
>JAJCXW010000167.1 GCA_029263235.1 Acidimicrobiales bacterium | reverse complement strand
GCGGAGGCCACACGAATTGTGGCCTCCGCCCCCTGATTTCGGAAGTTGGCTAGGGGAAGAGCTCGAGGGTGAATAGTCCGGGGCGGTTGGTGTTGGGGTCTGAGTCGAAGAAGGCCGCGAGGTCCTGAGTCCCGTTGGCGTCGTCGGCCTCGTGCACGACATAGAGCGAGAGCGGGAATGTGATTACGCTATTTCCAGCGTCGCCGGCCGAACCTGAGTTCGATGATCTCGACGCGCCGAATGCCGCGGCAGCGATCGCCAGAGGAACAGCAAGGAGGAGAAGTCGTCGCACGGCGCGAGAACCCGTGAACGGGCGTTGATCTTCCCCACCGTGCCTGTGGGAGGCCCCGGGCGGTCCATAGAGTTGGCTGTCCATGTCCGCCCACGTCGCCAGCCCTTCGACAACCGATCGCCCGAACCCGGCCGGACGTGCCGGAGTGGTGTTGCTGCTCGCCACTCTCACTGCTGCGCTGACCGGCCCTGGTCAGACCATCGGAGTCTCGGTCTTCATCGATCACTTCATCGAGGACCTTTCGCTCAGCCGGGCCCAGGTCAGTGGCGCCTACCTCGTCGGCACTCTCATCGGCGCTTCGATGTTGCCTTGGGTGGGACGGTTCATTGATCGGCGTGGGGTCCGCCGTGCTCAGATCATCATCGGCCTGCTGTTTGCTCTGGCCCTCGCCAACATGTCGCGAGTCAACGGGCTGATCTGGCTGGTCTTCGGATTCACCGGCATCCGGTTCCTCGGCCAGGGCTCGCTGTCGTTGACTAGCACGGTCACCGTCTCGCTTCGGTTCCGAGAGAAACGGGGCACGGCACTGGGGTTGTTCGCCACTGCCTCAGGAGCACTGATGGTGCTGACCCCGGTGGGGTTGGCGTTTCTGATCTCGGTGTTCGGATGGCGCTCGACCTGGCTGGTCGCCGCAGGGGTGATCCTGGCCACAGTCGTACCGTTCGCATGGTTCGGACTTCGAGGAATGCCCACGGGCGACGATCGCGAGGTCGTCAAGGTGGAACCGGCCGGCGAGGATTCGTCGGTCGATCAATCCCATGATCGTGACTACGACCGGGCCGAGGCCATGCGCACCCGGTCGTTCTGGATGCTCGCCGCGGTGACCGGTGCGGCCAGCATGCTGGTCACCGCTCTCAACTTCCATCAGATCGATCTTCTGGGCGAAGCCGGATTCTCGGAGACCGCGGCGGCGGCACTGTTCATTCCTCAGGTGATCGGCTCGACGCTGGCCGGGCTCAGTGTTGGTTACATCAGCGACCGGGTCGGTACCCGATTCCTGCCGGCCGCCGGAATGGTCCTCCTGGTGGCTGCGCATTGGTTGGCAGCGATTGCCTCGCCCGGTGCAACGGTGATCATCTATGCGATCGTGCTCGGGTCCACCGGGGCAGCGCTTCGCACCATCTCCTCGACGTTGCTGCCGACCTGGTTCGGCACCACGAATCTGGGATCGATCCAAGGATCGTTGACGTTCTTCAATGTCGGAGCATCGGCCTTGGGTCCGGTCGCCCTGGCGGTTGCGCAGAGCGGATTCGGTTCCTACCCGCCAGCCGTGATGGCGCTCAGCATCATCCCGTTCGCGGCATTCCTGTTCTCGCTAGGCCAAGACCGAAACCGCAGGCCGATCGCCGTTTGAGTCAGGGAGTGCGGCGGCGGAGCGTGACCGCGCCGAGAGAGAGCGACACCAGGGCTGCACCGACGATCACCCCGAGATCGAGCCAGAACAAACCGCCGAGACTTCCCGGTGATGTGAGCCGGTCAAGGGCGTCGTAGACGTAGGTCAGTGGCATGGCCCAGGCGATTCCCTCGAGCCAATCGGCCATCCGGCTCCGGTCGACGAACAAGCCGCAGATGAGGAGTTGGGGAAGAACGAACGCCGGCATGAACTGCACGGCCTGGAATTCGGTGGTGGCGAAAGCGCTCACGAACAGGCCCATCACCATTCCGAGAACGGCCGACAACACCCCCACCGCGACAATGGCGATCACCGAGTGATCGGCCGGAGTATCGAGGACTCCGAACACCACCACGGCTGCCACCACAACTTCGGCGGCGGCGGCCGCACCGAACGCGATCGCGTATCCGGCCATCAGATCGAGCTTGGCGACGGACATGCTCATGAGGCGTTCGAGGGTGCCGGACGTGCGTTCGCGGAGCATGGCGATGGACGTGACGATGAACATCGTTATGAACGGAATGAGGCCGACCATGGTCGGAGCGATGCGGTCGAACGTCGCGGGTTGTGAGTCGAACGCAAAGTTGAGGATCACCAACAGCAGGCTCGGGACCACCACTATCAGGCCCACTGTGCGGCGGTCGCGGAGCAACTGACGAAGCACCCGCTGGGCGGTTGCGAGGGTGGCGCGGGCGCTCATGTGAGATCGCCTTCCCGTTCGATGAGACGCAAGAAGGCATCCTCCAGGTCGGCGGCACCGGTGGAGTCGCGTAGGCCCTGCGGAGTGTCGCGGGCGATCATCTTCCCATCGCGAAGCAGGATGATCGAGTCGCACTCGTCGGCCTCGTCCATCACGTGGCTCGACACGATGAGAGTTACTCCCTCGCCAGCCAGCGACCGAAATGTCGCCCACAGATCGCGTCGCAGCACCGGGTCGAGTCCGACTGTCGGCTCATCGAGAACCAACAGATCGGGTCGACCCACGAGAGCAGCCGCCAACGACACCCGGCCCCGCTGTCCGCCCGACAGTGATCCGACCACGCGACCTGCGAACTCCCCGAGGTCGACGGCGTCGATGGCCCGGTCGATCTCGGAGGAGGGAGCAGCGTGCAGCGCCCCGAAATACTGAAGGTTCTCGATGACGGTGAGGTCGTTGTAGACCGATGCTGACTGGGTGACGTAGCCGACCCGGGCCCGCACGTCGTGGTCGCCGGCCGGTGATCCGAGCACCGTCAAAGTGCCGGCGTCGACTTGCTGCACCCCCACGATCGAGCGCATGAGAGTCGTCTTTCCTGATCCGCTCGGGCCGAGCAGGCCGACGACCTCACCGCGATCGACCGTCAGTGAGAGGTCGGGGAGGACGACTGTGCCGCCGCGAATCACCCGCAGATCGACCACGCTGACGGCTGGGATGCCTGGATCGGTTCCGGTTGCCATGGGTCAGCCTGTGAACAGGTTGGGCTGAGACCCGATGATCTCGAGCTTGAGAGCTTCGCTGCCCGGCGATTCCGCGATCGACGAAGCCAGCTTGAGGGCTTCGTCGACACAGTCGTCGACGACCTGGTTGACCAACCCGATTCGTAGGGCCTCCGAAGCGTCGACCACCCGACCAGTGAGGCACAGCTCCCTGGCCACCGGCTCAGAAACCACCGAGCGAACCAAGTCGAATGCTGCGGGCACGCCCATCTTCACCTGAGGTTGCCCCAGCCGGGCCGTGGTGTCAGCGATCCTGACATCGCACATGAGAGCCAGATCGAGACCACCCGCGACCGCGTGCCCGGAAATCGCCGCGATAAGAGGCTTCGGAAACTCGTGGACAGAACGGTGATAGGCGGTGGCCTCGACGAAGAGTTCTTCGGGCGACTCGGAGTGAGCCAGTTCCTTGAGATCGAACCCGGCGCAGAACACTCCTTCGGAACCGGTGATCACCACCGCTCGACATGTTTGGTCGGTGGACAGATCGTCGAGTGCGTCCGACAGCGCGTGGCGGAGCGCGAAACTGAGCGCGTTGCGAGCTGTGGGTCGACTGAGTGTGAGCTGGACCACGGACTCCTCGGTCCGGCTTCTGATCAGTACCGCGTCCCCGGTTGACATGAGCACCGAGACTACCGCTCTGTGTGTTGTCGAAGCTGATTTCGCCGGCACCGTACTCATCGAGCAGAGCGATCGATCAGTGCTCGATCCGTCTGATTTCGGCGATGAGTTCATTGACACTGGGTCGGTCGTCGGGACCGTCTCCCCAGAATCCCCACGCGAGCGTGCCGTCGGGAGCGATGATGAAGTCGCCACCGAGTTGGAGGGTGTCCTCGGTGGGCCTGCGGAGATCGCGCAGGCCCCCTTGCCTGAAGATCTCGAAGTAGCGCTTGGTCGCCTTCCAACCCCAGACTCTCCAGACCGAACCTCGGTCGAGGCCGTAGGCCCGATAGCTCGACCGGTCGGAGTCGATAAGAATCGGGAACGGCACCGAGTTGACACCCTGGTAGCCATCGAGATTGTCGGGGTCGGTGAACGTGACCATCACCACGTTGGTGCTGTCACCGAGTTCTTCTAGCCGGTCGCTCACGGCGACGGCGTGGGCTGCACACGGCAGTCAATGGATGTGGCGGTGAAAGATCACCACGACGGATTCGCCGCGATGATCATCCAGTCGCCACTGGTGCCCATCGGAGTCAGTCAGTTGGATCGAGGGAGCTGGTGCTCCGATAGCGGGCGGGGAGAGGGAGTTGCTCATTGCTTGTTTCCTCTTGAGCGAGACGTTGGAGAACCGTGGATGATGGGTCAGCCGCCAGCCGGCGCGAACACGTTGACCTCGATCGCCCCGACATTGCCGCCGGACGAGGCGTCGATGTCGAAGCGGATCACCTGGCCGGTGAACTCGCCGGCGTTGAAGTTCGGTTCGGCCGGGGATCCGGCGTTGAACGGTCCGAGAGTGTCGCCGCCGTCGATCGTGATGGTGTAGGTGTCGGTGATGGCGGTGCCGTCGAGCATTCGACGGGTGATGAATTCGGTGCCGACCACCGACTGCGGTGAGCCGAGGTCGATGGTGATGAAGCCGCTGTCGCCATCGCCCTTGGTTGCCCATTCGGTGGACGTTTCTCCGTCGATGGCGTTGGAGGCGGCCCAACCGGGACCGAACTCAGAGCTGGCCTCGACGATGGTCGATTCGAGAGCGAGGTTGGCGCCATGAACCACCATGTCGTCGACGTCGTCCATTCCCTCGATCGTCGCCCCGCCACCCATGGCGTCGTCTTCGGCGCTGTCGACATCGGAGATGGTGAACGTTCCTGTCTCCGAACGGAACTGGTTTCCATCGGCCGTTGATCCCTGCACCCGGAAGAAGTAGGTCTTGCCGCGTTCGGCGCCGGGCAGGAACACATCGTGCTGGATGATTCCGGTGCCGTTCATGGCCAGGCTGTTGTTGAAGTGACCGAACTCCTCGGTCTCCCCCCACACGATCGTGCAGATCATGTCTTCAGTGGTCGTCACGTGGAAGATTCCACGGTTGGGATCGCTGACGTCGGCCTCGAAGGTGAAGTCGCTGTCCTGCACCTGCGAGAACGGAAGCAACTGCCCGAGCCCGGAATCGGAGGAGGAAATGCCGTCGGCGGCACCGGACTCACCGTCCGATGACCCGCAGGCGGATGCGAGCAGCGCTACCGCGGTCAGAATCGCAGCGAGACGGGTGAGTGATCGTTTCGACTTTGGGACAGATCCAAGGATGCGCATGAGGTCTCACAGTATTCTCGGACGGATCATTGTGTGCCGCGTTGCCGCGCATCTGATTGAATCAGGGGATGACATCGGTGATTCTCTGGATTGTTGCGGGCCTGGCCTTCGTTTCTACCGTCACCGCCTCGGTGATGGCTTCACGAGCTCACCACTGGTTCTGGCTCGGGGCCATTCTCGCCTGTTGGTTTCTGCTCGGCGGTTGGAGCGGGCTCGGCTGGATCGTGGCCGTGGCCTACCTCTTCACACGTGGAAGAAACCGAGTTCCACAAGGTCAGTGATCCCGAGCGGACCGATCGCGGAGGATCAGGTCCTCGGGTCGATGGCGTCGCCGGGCAGAGGACCGTCTCCACTGAGCACGTCCTGCATGCGCCGCATACCGCCTAGCCACCGGTCGACATCAGTCGCCTTGCGAACCGCGTACTGAGCAACCTCCTCGTGGGGAAGGACCCAGAATCGCTCGTCGTGCATTGCCTCGAGACAGGTCTGCGCCACCGATTCGGGAGTGAGCACCCCGTCGCCACCGGCGACCCCACTCTCGACGTCGTCGTCGCTGCCGGTCAGAGCACCGCCTGAGTCGGGGCTGTTGGCCACGATGTTGGTGTGCACCGCCTGAGGACACAAGACCGATACCCGTATGCCCTGGTGATGGTGAGTCACAGCCAGCCACTCGGCCAGCGAGACCGCAGCCCCCTTGGTGACCGAGTAGGCCATCGACCCGATCTGGGTGAGTAGCCCGGCGGCTGAAGCGGTATTGAGCAGATATCCGCCGTCGTTGGCGATCATCTGAGGCAGCACCGCCCGGGCCGCGTAGAGATGGGCCATCACGTGGACCTCCCACATGGCCTGAATCCGTTCGTTGGTGTCCTCGACCCCTCCGACGGTGACGTAACCGGCATTGGAGACGAACACCCCGATCGGTCCGAACTCCGACTCCGTGCGGTCGACAAGCTGACGAATGGCGTCCTCACTACGAACGTCGATCTCCGCTGCCGCACCGCCGATGTCGTTGGCGACCCGTGCCGCCTGATCACCGTGGAGGTCGGCTACGACCACATGGGACGCGCCCGCCTCGGTGCAGGCATGAGCGAGGGCCTCACCAATGCCCGAGCCTCCGCCGGTGATCACGACTACCCGGTCTCTGATGTCCATGGCGGCCATCCTCTCCACCGACGTCATCACTGTCAATACTCTCCGCTGGCCCGGTGGGTCTATTGTCGGCGCCATGATCGACCACACCCATGCAGACACCGGCCTCGGCTCCATGATCGTGAAGAGGTCCAGCCTCACCCCCGACCGTCCGGCCCTCACATTCGAGGGTGAAACCTGGGACTACCGCGACTTCGTCCAACGAATCGAACGATTCGTGACCGTGCTCTCCGCTGATGGAGTCGGCCGGGGCGACCGGGTCGGATACATCGGCCTCAACCACCCAAACTTCTTCGTGGCCATGTTCGCGTCGGCTCGACTCGGTGCGATATTCGTGCCGATCAACTTCCGTCTCACCGGACCCGAACTGGCATTCATCGTCACCGACTCGGGGTGCCACACGATGATCGCCGACGACATGCATCAGCCTGTCGTCGACGGGGTGCGAGATGAGATTCCCACCGGCCGTTTCATCGGGGCCGAGTCCGGAGGCGAGGGGTGGGAGCTCATGACCGATCTGATCGAGTCGGCTGAACCGACCCTGGATGGTGTCGTTGTCGACAGCGACGACGTGGCGATGATCATGTACACCTCGGGCACGACGGGGCTTCCGAAGGGGGCGATGCTCACCCACGGGAACTTCTGCTGGAACAACATCAATGCCCTCCACGCCATCGATCTCGGAAGCCAAGAGGTGGCCCTCGTCGTCGCACCGATATTCCACATCGGCGGTCTCAACGTCACCACGGTTCTCACCTGGCAGAAGGGTGGTGAGGTGGTTCTCCACCGTTCGTTCGATCCGGGGGCGGCACTCGAGGCGATCCAGTCTCATGGAGTCACCAACATGTTCGGCGTTCCGGCGATGTTCCTGTTCATGAGTCAGCATCCGGAGTTCGACGACACCGATCTCACGTCGCTGGGGGTCGTTGTGGTCGGTGGTGCTCCGGTTCCCGAGCCACTCACTCGCACATACCTGGCCAAGGGGGTGCCTTTCGCCCAGGGATACGGGCTCACCGAGACCGCTCCGATGGCAAGCTTCCTGCTGCCCGAGTACGCCCTCGACAAGGTCGGGTCGGCCGGCTTTGCCCCGCTCTACACCGACCTGGCAGTCCTCGACGACGACGGTAATTCGACCCCGTCCGGCGAGCGTGGTGAGATATGCGTGAAGGGTCCCAGCGTGATGAAGGGCTACTGGAACCAACCGGAAGCCACCGCCGAGGCGATCGACTCGGAGGGCTGGTTTCACTCCGGCGACATCGGATACCTCGATGATCAGGGCTTCTTGTTTGTGGTCGACCGTCTCAAGGACATGGTGATCAGCGGTGGCGAGAACGTGTATCCGGCCGAGGTCGAGTCGGTTCTGTTCCAGCATCCCTGCATCGCAGATGTCGCGATCATCGGACTGGCCGACGAACGGTGGGGCGAAGCGGTCACCGCGATCGTGGTGTGCGGTGAGGGCGAGTCGCTCACCCTGGAAGACCTCCGTGACTGGGCCGGTGAGAAGCTGGCGCGATACAAGCTTCCGACCCGGCTCCACACCACCGGCGAACTCCCCCGCACATCATCGGGCAAGGTCCTGAAGTACGAATTGAGGGTTCAGTTCGGCGACTGACTCCGAAGGCGTATGGTGCCATCGGAACACCGATGACGCTTGCGGGGAGCAACCATGCAACCAGTGAAGATCGCCCATTGGCCCGAACTCGTCGATCGCGAACCGACCGGCGTGACCATCGAGAACGTCGACTTGGTTGTCGTCAGATTCGACGACAATCATTCGGTTCTCTACGGCCGCTGCCTGCACCGTGGAGCGCTGATGGCCGACGGCCATGTTGACGGCGACAATCTGATCTGCGGGCTCCACGGCTGGGACTACGTGTTCCACACCGGGGTCTCGAGCTACGACAACAACGAACGTCTCCACAAGTTCTCGTCCTGGATCGAAGACGACGACCTGATGGTCGACTCCGACGAGATACGGGCCTGGACCAAGGAACACCCCCAGCCCTACGACCGACACTCCTATCAAGGGCAGTATCAGGACCCCCACGGCGATTCGGCTGAACCGCACGTCGGATTGGTTCGTCGGCTCGCCAATGAGGGACTCGAATATCTCGGCCACCACGGCCCCGTCACATCAATGGGAGTTCCGCGGGACCAACTCCCGAAGTGGGACGACATTCAGTTCGTCACGGCGCAGCTCGAACGCCGCCCCCAACTCGACGATGTTCCGGTCTCGACCTCGGTGGTGATCGGCCCCAATGCCGACAAGCCTCTGCGTCTCGAGATCCCGATCTTCGTTTCCGACATGAGCTTCGGAGCCCTGTCGGAGGAGGCCAAGGTCGCTCTGTCACGCGGCGCCGAGTTGTCCGGAACTGGAATCTGCTCGGGTGAGGGCGGGATGCTGCCGGAGGAGAAGGCTGAGAACTCGCGCTATTTCTACGAACTGGCCAGCGGAGAGTTCGGGTGGTCGCTCGACAAGGTCCGCGAGGTTCAGGCGTTCCACTTCAAGCTCGGCCAGGGCGCGAAGACAGGTACTGGTGGTCATCTACCTGGCATCAAGGTCAGAGGCAAGATCGCTGAGGTACGCGGGATCGAGCCGGGCACCAGCGCCATCTCTCCATCGACGTTCACCGACCTCACTTCAGAAGCCGACTTTCGTCGAATGGCCGACGAAATTCGCCAGGAATCAGGCGGGATTCCTGTCGGGGTGAAGCTCTCGGCTCAGCACATCGAGCAGGACCTCGACTCGGCCATGCGGATTGGTGTCGACTACGTGATTCTCGACGGGCGTGGTGGCGGCACCGGGGCCGCACCGGTTCTCTTCCGCGATCACATCTCCGTGCCGACCATCCCGGCGCTGGCCCGCGCCCGCCACCACCTCGACGCGTGCGGCCGAGACGACATCACTCTTGTGGTCACTGGTGGACTGCGCACCCACACCGACTTCGCCAAGGCCATGGCTCTCGGCGCCGATGCCGTGGCGGTCTCGAACTCGGCCATGCAGGCCATTGGATGCGTCGGCATGAGGGCCTGCTCCACCAACAACTGCCCGGTTGGAATAGCCACCCAGAATCCAGAGTTACGTAGCCGTCTTCCGATCGACGAAGCGTCGGTGCGGCTCCATCGGTTCTTTTGCGCGACCGTCGAATTGATGGCCGTGATGGCTCGGGCCTGTGGTCACACCAACCTCTCTGATTTCGGAGTCGACGATCTCACCACATTTGATCTCGACATGGCCCACCTAGCAGGAATCGCATACGGAGGAATCAACCGATGAGCTCTGACGAGACACCCTCGGGAGTCGAACCGGCACTCCCCGACACGGAGTTCGAATGGCACCGACTCGAAGGAGCCGATCGGCTACCGGAGGGTCGAGTAACGACGGTCAACATCGGCCACGATGTCTTGTGTGTCACGAAAGGAGCCGATGGCTTCGGTTGTCTCGGCAACAAGTGCCCGCACCAAGGAGGACCGCTCGGAGAAGGCTCGATCGAGAACGGCTGGCTGCGTTGTCCTTGGCACGGCTACGACTACTCGCCGAAAAACGGTCGTCCTCCCGGCGTGTTTTCCGATGCCCCACCTGCGTATCGAACCGAAGAGCGAGCCGATGGTGTCTATGTCGCTCTTCCGGTCGAGGTGCAGCGACCCCGCAGCGTGTCGGACCTGATGGTCGAGACCATGGTCAATTGGAAGGTCACCCACGTGTTCGGCATGGTCGGACACTCCAATCTGGGATTCGCCGACGCCATGAGGATCGCTGAGGAACGAGGCGACCTCTCCTACATCGGAGTGCGTCATGAAGGGGCGGCTGCGTTTGCGGCAACCGGCTATGGGAAGCTCACCGGCGAACTCTCGGCATGTTTCGGGATTGCCGGACCGGGCTCCACCAACCTGCTCACCGGGCTCTACGACGCCAAGACCGACCGGGCACCAGTGCTGGCCCTGTCGGGTCAGGTGCCCTCGAAAGTCCGAGGGAGGGGAGCGTTCCAGGACACCGATCTGGCCGGGGCGTTCGCCGATGTGGCCCGCTACTCCCAGACTGTCCAGGCCGGGTCGGACCACGCCGAATTGATGAGCTTGGCGTGCAAGACCGCGATCGTCGCGCGAGATGTCGCACATCTGGTGTTCCCCGACGAGGTCCAGGAAATCGAGGTAGCCGAAGATGCGGCTGCGGGCGGTCCGGTCGGCCGCATCGGCACGCGAGAGATCGCCCCGCCTGCCGCCCCGTTGGCAGAAGCGGTGGAGCTGATCGCAACATCGCGGCGGCCTCTGGTGATCGTCGGCAATGGCGCTCGCGATGGCATGGGCGAAATTGTCGCGCTTGCCGAAGCGATCGGTGCGCCTGTGGCGACCACCTTCAAGGCCAAGGGGTTGATCTCCGATCATCACGAACTCGGATGTGGGGTGCTCGGCCGGTCCGGCACACCGATCGCCAGTTGGTTCATGAACGAATCCGACCTGATCCTGGCCTTCGGGGTGTCGTTCTCCAATCACACCGGAATCGCCGACTACAAGCCGATTGTTCAGATCGATTTCGATCCGATGGCGCTCGGTCGGTTCCACCCGGTCACGGTGCCGCTGCAGGGCCATGTCGGTGTCTCGGCTTCGGCGATGCTCGACGCCTTGCCCAGCGAGGTCGGTTGTGTCGATCACCGTCTCGAGGTGGCCGAGAGATGGCAGATCTGGCGATCCGAGAAGCAGAGCCGCATCGGCGACGACAATTCAGCCGGCATCGGCGCGGCCGCTCTCTTCGATTCTCTGAGCCGCCTCGTTCCAGACGATGCGATCATGCCGGTCGACGTCGGCAACAACACGTATTCGTTCGGCCGCTACTTCGAGGTCACGGCCCAGAGCGTGCTGATGTCGGGCTACCTCGGGTCGATCGGATTCGCCCTACCAGCCGCCATGGGGGCGTGGGCGGCCACCCAACGTCATCCGGATTTCAAGGGGAGACCGGTGGTGTCGGTCTCGGGCGATGGAGGGTTCGGTCAGTACGCGATGGAGCTCACCACAGCGGTGAAGTACGGGATGAACATCACCCACGTGATGATGGACAACAGCGAGCTCGGCAAGATCTCCAAGGAGCAGCGAGCCGCCGACTTCGACATCTGGCAGACATCACTGCACAACCCGGATTTCGCGGCGTTCGCCGAGTTGTGCGGGGCAAAGGGGATCCGGGTCGAGTCGATCGACGATCTCGACGAGGCACTGGTCGAAGCCCTCAACCACGACGGGCCGGCTCTCGTGGTCGTCGTCACCGACGCGATGCTCATCTGATCTACTGGTCCGATGCAGCCGATACGTGTCGTGGAGTCGGACGACCTCACACAGATCCTTCAGCACAACAACGCGGCAGCACCCGCGGTCAACGAGCTCGAGCACAGCGATCTCGAGTGGTTCGTTCAACACGCCCACTCGTTCTTGGTGCAGCCCGGTGAAGATGGATTGGTGGCTGGCTACGTGATCGGGCTCGACGGGCCCGGTATCGGCTACGAGAGCCTCAACTACGAATGGTTCGAGCAGCGCTACAACCGATTCGTCTATGTCGACCGGATTGTTGTGACCGAATCGGGACGGGGCCTCGGCACCGGCCGGGCTCTCTACGACGAGTTCGCCGGTAGAGCCCGCTCCGAGAGCCACGAGGTGCTTCTTGCCGAAGTGAACGTTCGCCCTCGCAACGACGTGTCGCTGCGGTTTCACGAGGCCTATGGATTTGTGCCGGTGGGGGAGCAGGACACAGAAGGTGGTTCCAAGCGTGTCGTGATGCTCGAGAAGCGCCTCAATGACGATGGGGCCAGGCGGGTGGCAGGAAACCGGCAGCCGAATCGGCAATGATGCAGGGCGTGACAGTGATCACCGTTCGCGGTCTCACGATGCAGTTCGGCGCACAGCGGGCTCTCGACAATCTCGATATTGCAATTCCTCCCGGTGTGACCGGTCTGGTTGGCGCCAACGGCGCCGGCAAGACCACTCTCATGTCGATCGTTCTCGGCTTGCGTGAAGCAACGTCGGGGACCGTGGAGGTTCTCGGCATGGACCCGAAATCGCTGGGCTCGCGTATTCGTGCCCGGGTCGGCTACGCCCCCGAGCGAAACGTCCTGCCCGAAGACATGAAGGCCGTTGACTTCGTCAGACACTTGTCGGAGGTCCGAGGGCTTCCTCGCGACGAGGCCCGGAATCGGGCCAGCGACAGTCTCTGGCTGGTCGGACTCGGCGAGGAACGGTTCCGCGCCATCGGAACCATGTCGACCGGACAACGCCAGCGGGTCAAGCTCGCCCAGGCAATCGCCGCCGATCCGAAGTTGGTTCTGCTCGACGAGCCAACCGACGGACTCGATCCCATGCAGCGTGATCAGATGCTGGCCCTGATTCGTCAGATCAACGACGAGTTCGGGATCGACGTCCTGTTGTCGTCTCACTTGCTCGAAGAAGTCGAGAGAGTATGCGATCACGTGGTTGCTCTTGATGCCGGTCGGCTGGTGGCCGACGGCCCTCTCGCCGATCTGATCGGTGGAAACGAGGGGGTAGAGCTCGAACTTGTCGATATTGCCGATCGTCCTCATTCGATTGACGACGTGGCGAGTTCGCTCGCCGCATCGGGGCTCGACGTGACGCGAGACGGAGCTGTTCTGACCGTTGTCGGCCCCGACACCGATGTGCTTGCCGATGCTGCCCGCGACGCTGTCGCCGAGCATGGCGCACGCATCCGACGGCTGTCGTCCCGGAAACGAACCCTGGAAGATCTCTTCATGGAGCAGTCATGAGCGACGAGGCGATAATCCTCGACCGTGGCTATCGCAGCTACGAGGGTCACCGTTCTGGAGTCGGGGGTGCGATCAGGTCGGTCACGTGGCATTCGATACGCAACGTGCTCGGGATCGGACGGCTGGCTCGACACAAGGTCTTTCCGGCCGTTTCGGTGATTATCGCCTACCTCCCTGCCTTGATTTTCGTCGGGATCGCAGCCCTGTTTCCGGTCGATCTGGTGGGCGAGGACGTGCTCCCGTCCTACGCCGACTACGTGGGGTTCATCGGAATCGCGATCGTTCTCTTCTGTGGCCTTGTGGCTCCGGAGGTCCTCGTTCGCGATCGACGCGACGGCATGCTCGGGCTCTACCTGTCGACCCCTCTTCAGCGCGACACCTATCTGGTGGCAAAGGTGGCCGCGGTCATGGGCACCCTCATGATCGTGACGCTGGGTCCACCGCTGCTACTTCTCATCGCCTACACGTTCGAGGGATCGGGTCCGGGCGGAATCGCCGATTGGCTGGTCCTGTTCTTGAGGATCGTGGCATCCGGCGTCGCCATCTCGGCGATCTTCGCGGCGGTGAGCCTGGCCGCGTCGAGCCTCACCGATCGCCGTGCGTTCGCATCGGTTGGCGTGATTCTCGTGTTGCTGGGCAGCAGCGCAGTGGTCTCGTCGCTGGTCGAAGCGGCGGAGATGAGCACCAACCTTCGCCTCTTCGATCTTCTCGCTATGCCATTCGAGTTGGTGCAACGTATCTACGGCGAGCCCGGCGACTTCCCCGAGATCGAAACGACGTGGGTCGTCGGCGCCAATGTCGGATGGACACTGTTCGGAGCTTCAGTGATGTGGCTTCGTTATCGACGGCTGGCGGTCAGTCGATGAGTTCTCTGCCGCCACCACCTCCCCTTCCCGGAACGCGGATCGACGTTCCGCCCCTCGGCGCGCCAATGGTCGAGTTGTCCAACGTTTCGAAGGTCTTCGGCGATGTCGTGGCCGTATCCGACGTGAGCTTTTGCGTTGGCCCGGGAGTCACGGCTCTGCTCGGACCAAACGGGGCTGGCAAGTCGACTCTGTTCCGAATGCTGTGCGGGTTGACTCCACCGTCGCAGGGCCAGGTCAGGGTGCTCGGGTCGGATGCCCGCCGCGACCGCGAGGTGCGTGGCCGTATCGGGCTGATTGGTCAGGAGGACGGTCTGTTCGATCAGTTGTCGGCCGGCCGTTTCGTCGAGATTGCCGCCATGACCCATGGCATGGTCGATCCGAAGTCCGTGGCCGCCGAGGTCCTCGCCGAGGTTGAGCTCGACCCCCTCGAACCGAAACCGTTGGGCGCCTATTCGAAGGGGATGCGGCAACGCGTGAAGGTCGCAGCTGGCCTGGTCAACGATCCCGACGTGATGGTGCTCGACGAGCCGCTGACTGGGCTCGATCCCGTGCAGCGGCGCCGAATGATCGCGTTGTTCCACCGACTGGGTGACCAGGGCCGGTGCGTGTTGGTGTCGAGCCATGTCCTCGATGAGGTGGCTCGTCTGGGCTCACGGGTTCTGGTCATCGCCCAAGGTCGTCTGGCTGCCACCGGCGACTACCGCGCACTGCGCGACCTGATGGACGATCGACCTCATCGGATCCGGCTACGCACCGACGATCCTCGGACCTTGGCGGCTCGTCTGATCGACACCGGCACTGCCGTAGCGGTGAGGGTCGAATCCGATGGACTTGTCGCCGACATTCTCGATGTCGACAAGTTCGGCCGGTCGCTCGCCCCGCTGGCTCGCGACACCGGCATCCGGCTCCATGAGGTCGAGCCACTCGACGACGACCTCGAATCAGTGTTCCGATACCTGGTGGAACGACGATGACCGCAACTCAGGACCCTCGTCGAGAGCGTCGAGCCGTCGGCAGTTTCGCCGCGGCCATCATCACGTTTCAGGTCTTGTCTCGGCAGATCGTGACTCGTTCTCGCCTGATTGCACTCGGGTTGATGGGCACGATCGTCATCGTTGTCGGATGGGCCGTGGGTATGTCGGACTCGGCCGATCGACATCTGGATCCCCTCGAGCAGTCGGTGAGGATCTCCGTCAATCTCGGCCTCACAGTTGTCGTGCCGGTGGTGGCTCTCGTCTTCGCGGCAGGAGCGCTGGGCGACGCCCGCGACGACGGCACCCTCGTCTACCTGTGGTTGAGGCCCATGCGGCGGTGGCCGGTGGCTGTAGGGGCCTACGCCGCCGCCTTGGTCGTGTCAGTTCCGCTGACCGTGATTCCCGTCGTGGCCACAGCTGCGTTGATCGAATCGAGTGGTGAACTCGTGACCGCAGTGGCCATCGCCACCACGGTTGCGGTGGTTGGCTACACCGGGCTGTTTCTGCTGCTCGGGTCGCTGTTGAAGCGATCGATCGTCTGGGGGTTGGCCTACATCATCATCTGGGAGGGCGTCGCCGCGGGACTTGGTCGAGCTGCGGCCCGGTTGTCGATTCGCGGGTACGCCCGGTCGGTAATCACCGACCGTGTCGGCGTGGAGATTGCTTCGTTCGACATCACCCAAGGGTGGGGCATCGTTGGCCCGCTGGTGGCGGCTACCGCCGCGATCATGTTGACGACCTGGCGTCTCAACCGAATGGATGTCGCCTGACCCATATCGACCGGCCGATCAGTGGCCGGTGAACTGCGCCTTCCCGGGTCCGTTCTCGAGGAAACTGGCCACGCCGGTACGGCAGTCGTCGGTATCGAACGCGTCGGCGAATCGCTGAGCTTCGACCTCGACTGCTTCGGGAAGAGGCAGGTGGAAGCCGTCGAGGATCGCTTGTTTCGCCAATCGGGTCGACGCCGGGCCGCGGGCGTAGCCGGCCGCCATATCGATGGCATCCGCGTACAACGAGTCGGCTTCATGAATCGATGAGGCCACGCCACGCGAAACCGCTTCTTCGGGACCGATCTGGCGGCCCGAATAGATCAGTTCCTTGGCGAGCGTGATCCCCGAGAGCCTCGACAGTCGCTGGGTGCCGCCACCGCCGGGTAGGAGACCGAGCAGGATCTCAGGAAACCCGAACCGGGCATTGTCGGCTACCAGCCGAAAGTCTGTGGCGAGCGCCAGTTCGAACCCGCCGCCCAAAGCGAAACCGTTGACTGCAGTGATGGTGACCTGGGGCAGCGACTCGATGGCGAGAGCGGCCGTGTTGAACCGGCGCGAGAAGTCGAGAGCCGATCCGTGATCGAGATCGGGGAACTCAGTTATGTCGGCGCCCGCTGCGAACACTCTCGGGCCACCCCACAGAACCACTGCTCCCACCTGGTCGTCGGTGGACAGCTGGCCACACATGTCGGTGATGAGAGCGAGCATCTCAGCGTTGACGGCGTTGACCTTGGGGCGATCAAGCCTGATGGTGGCGACTCGATTGTCGGAGTCGATTTCGAGTGAGACGGGCTGGGTCATGGCATCTCCTGACGGCTGTCGGCACGCTACCGGACGGCCTGCCGGGGGACTGTGCCAAGCTGTTTGATGGCTCATACCCAGCACACCTTGCCGATGGCCGACGGAACGGAACTGTCGTGGACTCGTCGAGGCTCGGGGACCCCGGTGGTGTTGGTTCACGGCATCACCGAAAGCACCTCCACGTGGGACCCGATTGCGGCTCGCCTCGAGGATCGGTTCGATGTGGTGGCCGTCGATCTCCGAGGACATGGCCGCTCCGGACTGAGCAACGACTACGGGCTCGAGGCGATGGCCGGCGATGTCGCTGCAGTCATCGAGATGATTGGGATGGACCGGCCTCATCTGGTTGGCCACTCCCTCGGGGGAGCGGTCGTCTCGGCGACTGGTTCGATGGTGCCGGTTGCTTCGGTGACCAATGTCGATCAGTCGCTTCGGCTGGGACAGTTCAAGGAACAGATCGTGTCGGTGGAGGGGATGCTCAGAGATCCTGAGGTGTTTCCGACGGTCGTCTCGGCCTTGTTCGACGAAATGATCGGTCCGAGAATCGATGAGACCGAACGGACCCGGATCAACGCGGCTCGGCGGGCCGATCAGGACGTCGTTCTGGGGGTCTGGCGGCTTCTTCTCGAGTCTCCGGTTGAGGAAGTCGATGCTGCTGTCGACGCGGCACTCGCCGGCTACAGCGGCTCGGCGGTTCCGTACCTGTCGCTGTTCGGCTCCGACCCCGGCGACGACTATGCCGCGTGGCTGAACGCCCGCATTCCCGGGTCGTCAGTGGAGATCTGGGCGGACCACGGCCACTACCCGCATCTCGTCGACCCCGACCGCTTCTCGGATCGGCTCAGCGGATTCTGGAATTCAACCGACCGCTGAGGTCGGCCCTGGGTCAGTAGTTCCAGCGGCCGAGTCGACGCGAACAGCGGGCGAGCAGGCCCTTGCCCTCGGGTCGGTCCCGGAAGCTACGCGCGCTGCTCCAGACATCGGTCGCTTCGATCGGGTGCCCGTGACCGGGAAGCAGATGACGCACTTCCAGCGCCCGCAGTCGGGCCTCGGTCTCCTCAGCGAGACCAGTGTCGACCCATTCGGGATTGAACCAGGCCCGACCGTCGAGTGTGACGACAGCATCGCCCGAGAGCAGTGTGGCCGTGTCGGCGTGGTAGAGGCAGACAGAGTCGTCGGTGTGGCCTGGGGCCTCGATGACCTCCCAATCGTCCATCACCGGTGGTCGATTCGATTCCGTCAGGTATCCGTCGGGCTCGAACGGAAGGGTCAGCATCTTGGGTCCGCCGTATCCGATGGTCCGGCCAGCTTTGGTGAACTCCTTCATGGTCTTGAACTCGAACTTCTGATCCACCAACACCGGAAGAAACCTGACCACGTTGGCAAGGGTGCTTCCCCGCGGCTTCTCGCCAT
>JAJCXW010000166.1 GCA_029263235.1 Acidimicrobiales bacterium | reverse complement strand
CGCTCGCAGAGATCGCGGCCGACACCGAGATGCTCGCGTATCTCCTGCGATCGATGAGCGAAGGGGGAGTGGTGGGCGATCACCTCTTCGACGGGCTGTACGCCGTCACCGTCTCTGCGGTCGAGCAGATGGAGGCCAACGGCACCGGGCGACCCACGGAAGATATCGAGATGAGGTCGTTGCTGTTGCTGGCGCTCGATGTCGGCATGGTGCTGCTCAGCCATCACGCCACCCGAGTGCTGGGAGCGCCACTGGAGACACCCGAGATCGCCAAGCGATGGGTGAAGGAAGAAATGGAAATCCTCACACACGGCGCACTGATCGCCGCTGATGAGCCAGGAAACGAGGAAGTATGAGTGCGAACACAAGTCTCGACGGTTTGGCGCCGGACGAACAGATGATCTCGATCTCTGGCCTGACCCGCCAGTACGGCGAGGGCCCCACGGCCGTCACCGCTCTCGGAGGCGTCGATCTGGAGATTCCGAGCGGCCAGTTCGTTGTGCTGCTCGGCCCGAGCGGCTCGGGCAAGACCACCCTGCTCAACCTGATCGGGGGTATCGACACCCCGACCAGCGGCTCGGTCGTCGTCGACGGGATCGATGTTGGATCGCTCAGCCGAGCCGACCTGACCTCGTATCGGCGGGGGAAGGTGAGCTTCGTCTTTCAGTTCTTCAATCTCATCCCGACCCTCACCGCGGTCGAGAACGTGGAGCTGATTGCCGGGCTGACCGGAACCGACACCGATGGTTCCCGCCAGGCCCTCGATGAGGTGGGTCTCTCCAAGGAGGGCGACCGCTTTCCGAGTCAGTTGAGTGGCGGCCAGCAACAACGGGTCGCGGTGGCGCGGGCCCTCGCCAAGTCGACACCGGTGTTGTTGGCGGACGAGCCAACTGGTGCTCTCGATCGTGCTTCGGGCGATGCGGTGCTGGCCTTGTTGCGGCTGGCCAGCGAGGAGCACGGCCGCACGGTGGTGGTGGTCACCCACGACCAGACGGTGGCTGACATCGCCGACCGCGTGTTGCATCTCGTGGACGGCCGTATCGAGTCCGACACTCTCAACGAGTCTCCGGTGGATCCGGTTCATCGGGGGGTTTCGGTGTGAACCGGATCCTGCGTCGGAAGGTTCGGCGGGATCTTCGTCGACGGCGTAGCCAGATCATCGCGGTCGCCGGGACGGTGTTCCTCGGTGTAGTCCTGTTCACGGCGAATCTCGATTCGGCCCACAATCTCGACGCGTCGTACAAGGCCTTCTACGAGCGCGTGGAGACGGCCGACGTCTGGGCCACCGGCCCGGTTGATGCCATGAAGGCATCGGTGCTCGACATGCCCGGCGTGACCGCCGTCGATACCCGCACAAGGGCCGACGTGCCGGTTCGTCTAACCGATCGGGAGCTACTGGCCACGATGATTGGCGGCCCCGACGACGGTGTGGTTGAGATCAACCAGCTACTGGTGTCCGATGGACGTGATCTGGCCCCCGGTGACACCGATGTGGTGGTCCTGGGGCAGCATGCTGCCGACCACTTTGATCTTGGTCCTGGTGACTCTCTCGATCTCTGGGTGGCGGACCACTGGCGACAGCTGGAAGTCGTTGGTGTGGCTTCGTCGGGGGAGTATCTGTTTCCGGCCCGATCAGCCACAGAGGTATTCACGGTCCCCGATGAGTTCGCGGTTGTGTTCGTGCCGGAGGCCCTGGCAGCCGAAGCGGCCCCCGACGCACCGCTGCAGTTGGCTATTCGGGTGGAGGAGCGCGACCCCGAGGATGTGGCTGCGGTGCTTGCCGCGGTGAAAGAGGCCGGCGCCACCGGCTCGTACGATCTCGCCAGCCAGCCATCCAACATGGCGCTGCAGTCGGACGTCCAGGGATTCGCGAGCATGTCGTATCTCTTCCCGGTGCTGTTTCTCGGGGCGGCCGGCATGGCGACGTTCGTGCTGCTGAGTCGGCTAGTTCGCCAGGAGCGCACCCAGATCGGCATGCTCGTCGCCGATGGGATCGAGACCCGAACCATCCTCAGGCACTACGTCACCCACGCCTTGGTGGCTTCGTTGTCAGGCGCCCTTCCGGGTCTGGTGGTGGGGGCGTTGTTGGGTCGCTGGATGAGCTCGCTCTATACCAACTTCCTGGGGATTCCGATAACGGTCATACGGATCTCTCCGGTGACCATGATTCAGGCGGTGGTGTTCACGGTTGTGGTGGCGGTCCTCTCGGGGGTGATACCGGCTCGATCCGCGGCACGCATCGACCCGGCAGAGGCAATGCGTCCGCCGACCCCGACGGGCGTCGATCACGAGACCCTGATCGAGCGGGTCTGGCCGGCGACTCTTCCGGTGACCGCACGCGTGGTGGCCCGAAACCTCGTTCGCAATCCCCGAAGGGTGGTCACCACCGCTGTTGGTGTGACGCTGTCGATGGTCGTGCTGGTCACTTCGTTGGCGCTGAACGACACGACCGGCTCGGTGATCGGCCGGCAGTTCGGTGACATCGACCGCCGTGATCTGTCGGTTCGGCTCGATCATCCAGTGAGCGAGGCCGACTTGACTGAGCTAACTGCCATGGCTCAGGTAGCGACCGCCGAACCCACCGTGGAGTTGCCGGTGGTGGTCGAAATCAACGGGGACCAGACCGATCAGCTCTTGCAGATATTCAGTTCGGGCACGTCAGCCCACGGGTTTGACGTTCCGCTGCCCTCCGACGGGATCGTCCTGGGCTACACGGCGAGAACCGCTCTCGATGTGTCGGCAGGCGATGTCGTGACGGTGGGTATCCCCGCGGCCGGTCTCTCAGCCGATGTGGTGGTGGCCGGGTTCGTCGACGAGCCGGTCCCGTCGGTGAGCTACGCATCGCTGTCGGCATGGACCGCGATCGGCGGGGTTGCACCAACCACGGCGGTGGTGACGCTGGTCGACGAGGATCAGCACTCTGAGGTGAGAGATCTCCTAGCGGCCCGTGGTGACGTGCTAGCGGTGACCGATCACCGGGCGATGGTCGACGCTATGGAGGAGTTGCTCTCCCTCACGATCGTCTTCGTGGGCCTCATGGTGGTGTTCGCAGTCCTGATGGCGGTTGGCCTGCTGTTCAACGCCGTCACCGTCTCGCTCGCTGAACGCACCAACGAGATGGCGACCCTCCAGTCCAACGGTGTACCTCGGGGGTGGATCCGCACGACGGTCACCTACGAGACCATGTTGGTGGCCCTGGTGGGGATCGTGCCCGGGGCCGCCCTCGGATGGTTCGTGGCCGGCCGGTTCCTGGGTCAGTTCGACAACGAATCGTTCCGGTTCATCATGCGCCTCTCGCCGTGGTCCATGGCGTTCGCGGTGGTCTTGGTCCTGGTGGTCGCCGGTGTGTCGGAGATCCCGGGACTGCGCCGGATCGACCGCATGGATCTGCCCGCTGTGGTGCGGGAACGATCGGTCTGACCGGTGTGGCACGGATGGTCCGAGGCGCTACCATTGCGCTTCGCATCCGGGTCTTCCCGGTGGCCACGTCGGAGTGGCGGAATTGGCAGACGCGCCAGCTTGAGGGGCTGGTGCCCTTAGGGGCGTGGGGGTTCAAGTCCCCCCTCCGACACACTCGTTAGTACACGCGTCAGGTCCTGCGGAGACCTGCATGCGTCCGTCGTCGTGGTAGACGACGGCGAGGTTCAGTTCGCTGTAGACGGCTTTGCGATCTTCAGGGTCGGCGTTGGCCAGGATGGCGACGATGCCCTTGAGCTGTGTCACGAGTTGCTTGATCTCGGGTGACGTCATGCGACCGTCTGAGCCTCTTGGTCGCAGCGCGATCTCAGCAGCCTTCCGGGCTAGCTTGACCTCTTGGATCCAATCCCCGACGATCGATGCGTCCGTGCCCGCCTCGAGAGCCAGGCGGTACTTCGCCAGCTTGTCGTCGCACTCCTTGAGTTTCTTTCGTGCAGCAGTTTGGCGGTTCTGTTCCGCCACGTCTGGACCGGTAGCGGTTTCGAGAGCGGCGCAGGTCTCATCGATGTTCTCGTCGTTGAACAGCTGGGCGAGCCATTTATCAATCGCAGGCGTCAGCGAGTCCTCGCGGACGTAGATCGTCTTCGGGTGCTTGTCCTTGGCGACGGCGTACTCGGCCGGGAACTTGCACCGGTAGTAGGCGCGCTTGTGATTCCAGGACCCTTGCATTCGCCGGCCGCACTCGGCGCAGTAGACGTGTCCGCTGAGCAGGTAGGTGTGCTTGGTGCGCTCGCGCCGAACCTTGGCTCGTTGTGCACCTGTGAAGACTGCTTCTGCTGAGGTGAAAGTCTCGAGAGTGACGATCGCCTCATGGGTCGGCTCTTCGGACCAGATCCACTCGCTTCGGTCGTTCCAACGCATCTTCGATTGATGGCCGAGGGAGACGTCCTCTACGTCGAGGAGCTCTTCGTGGCGTTGTTGACGGTTCCAGACTTGGAATCCGGTGTAGCGAGGATTCTGAAGGATCGAACGAACAGCGATCTTGCTCCAGACCCCTTTGCTGCTCGCACGATGTCGATTGCGCGCAGCGTCGTGGCCAGACGGGGAGAGGATCGAGTCTCGGGTGAGTCCTTCGGCGATCGAGTACAGGCCAGCTCCAGAGATGAACTCGGTGAAGATGCGCACGACGTTCGGTGCCGTTTCTGGGTCGGGCTCGAGGACGTGGAGACGTTGCCCGATAGCGGCCTTGCTCGGATTCGGGTGCTGCCCCGCATCGGCGAGGCGGTAGCCGTACGGTGGTCGGCCTCCGAGGAATCGTCCTTCGATTGCTGCTTGCGAAGCCATGGCAGCTCGGACTCTGGTCTTGATTCGGTTTCGTTCGCCTTTGCTCATGCCGCCGTAGAGCGACATGACGAGATCGTGTGCGTCGCTGCCAGGATCGATGGCGCCACCGACTTCGGGCACCCAGAGGGTGACGCCGTAGTGGACGAAGACCGGGAACGTGAGTCCGAACTGGTTGCCGTAGAACGCCCGCTGCGGCTCGCCGATGACAACGGCGTCGAAGCCACGCGATGGGTCTGCCAACGAGTCGAGCAGTCGTGCCGCCTCGGGTCGACGCTTCCATGGGAGTGACCGGGATTGACCAATGTCGAAGAACTCGTCGACGATCTCGCCGCCCGAGGCTTCGATCAGCTGTCGGGACCGTGCGAGCTGCCAGTTCAGCGAGGAAGTTGGGTCTTGCTGGTCTTCGGTGCTGACCCGTCCATAGAAAGCAAAGTGATTCACGATGCCTTGGACGATAGGTCACTGCTCTGACAGCTGTCTTGGTCAGCGCTCGCAGCGGCCGCCCGATTGATCAGCTTGGCAAGGGCTCGGGCCAGGCCGGGAGTGATGAGTGGGGGCGAAGAAGGCACGGATGCAGGCGCCTGTTGAGGTCCGGGCACGAGCCGAAGTTGTTGGCGCTCTGTGATTCCTGACCTGGTTGCCATGACCGACTAGGGACCTTCAGTTGCGCCGGCGGCTACAGCTCCGACGGGCGAGGGCGGCTGTTCGGGCGTGATCTGGTCGAGCCACTGGGCCCAATTCGTTGTTGGATGGCCTTGTACGCACCCGAAGGCCGGGGCGATGGCTGGGTTGATCGGACGGGCTCGGTAGATGGCGAGAAGCAGCGGCTGCGGACAGACGGTGGTGCCAGCGAAGCGGATGCCTAGGTGGAGGTGGGGACCCGTCGTGTTTCCAGCGCCTGGTGTTCCGGGCTGGCCGCCGGACAGACCGATCGGAGTGCCGGCGCTCACTACTTGGCCAGGAACCACAGCGATCTGCGACAGGTGGCAATAGGTGTACGCAGCGCCATCAACGCCTGCGATAGCGACTGTCGTGCCGCATCGATTCGGATCATCAGGGAAGGTCCCGGCGTTCGAAGCAGTGGTCACGGTGCCAGAGGCCATTGCAAACAGGGGAGTACCGACCGGAATGCCGAGGTCCCAAGCGGCGTAGTCATGGTGCGCCCGGCTGAGAGATTCCTCGGTGACAAGCGCTGCAGGCACCACCAGCGCGTAGCCAGCGATCGGCACCGCCGAAGTCGCCAACGGGCCCGTGTAGCGCCGAGCCCATTCGAGTACATCGTCGACGTATGCCTGAGACCGGTTGTAGCTGAAGACCGCTGACGCGATATCGACGATCTGGCCGTCGGGGCACAGATGCCGACGCATTGCGGGCACAGCGTCGAAGACGTTATTCGGGTCGGCGATTCCGTCGATGTCCCCGTCGCCGCCGAAGATGCGCCAGCTCCCGGGGATGAACTGGAACGGTCCGACGGCTCGATCCCACACGGTGTCGCCGTCCCATCGGCCGTCATCGGAATCCGGGATGCGGGCGGTGCCGCTGGTCCCGTCGAGAGGAATGCCGATGATGCTCGGACGAATGACACCGTCTGGGCCAACCGTCGAGCCAGCGAATCGGCCGTGGTTCGATTCGACCTTGCTGATGCCGGCCATGACCGTCCACGGCAGACCAGGGCACTGCTGAGCCTCGGCGATGAAGAGGCGAAGAAGGATCGGCGGGATGTCTTCCAGCGCTTCCTCTGACGGGTTCGAGACCGTGACTGCGGCTGACGCCGACCCGGCGCCACCAGCGGCCACGACGACGAACGCAATGAGGCCGAAGACGCCAAAGAGCAAGGTGGCGAACAGCGCAACACCGCCGAGAGCGACAGCCTTCATCGATCGCTCCATCGTCGCTCCACGTCCATCCGAGGGACGCGTCGCGCAGTCGATCGCTACAGGAATCCATTCGAGCTCCGGGCACCAGCGAACGCTGTGAGTGGTGATTCTCGGATAGGCCAAACGGCCTGACTTCGCGTGATCCCAGGCCTCTCACCAGCTCATGTGGGGCGTTGAAGTTGTAGCGATCGAGCCGGTTTGGGGTCCCTGGGTGGTTGTGCTCTGGTCGGAACGAACCCTTGACAGCAGACCAGCGACGTCACGTACCGTGGTAGTTGTGACGGGCGGCACGTGTGGGTGCGGAGGGCGCAGATCTGCGACCCATGGTTGCGAGATGGTGTCACGCGCCGTGCGTACGGTGGATCTCACCAGCCGAGCCGAGGTGACTCAGAAGACGTTGCACGATCCTCGGCCACCACAAAGAGTGAGGTTCCCCGCCATGAAGTCGTTCCTGTTGATCCTGATCGCCAGTGTGGCGTTGGCCGCTTGTTCCTCCGGCAGCAACGACGAATCAGTTCCCAGTTCGTCTGCGACGCCCTCAGTCGAGAGCGACTCATCCACCACTCCGACAACGGCACCAACCACAGCCCCCACAACATCGGCGCCCGCTTCCACCGAGGTCGAGGAAGCTCCGACGACTGAGCCGGTTACTGAGCCCGAGGCGCCGGTCGAGGAAGTGCTTGCTGATCAGATCCGCGGCTACTTCGATGCCCGAACTGCTGCGAACGCCGCACCTGCTCCGAACCCGGATGACCCGCGCCTGGCCGAGTTCGCCGTGGGTGAAGAGCTCGCCGCCGTGGTCGCGAGTACACAGGGAAGACTCGATGCGGGCGAAGCCATCCGACCCGGCGACGCAGGTCTGGCCGACATCCGAGTCGGGTTCGTCGATGCAGGGGCTTCCGGCGCATCTGCGGCTGCGTGTGCCGTCGATGACGGAGTGATCTACGAGTTGGCCACCGATGCCGTGGTCAACGACGACGTTGTCACGCACACCTACCAGATCGATCTCGAGCTGCATGACGGCGTGTGGAAGGTGAGTCGGATCGTCCGGGTGCAGCAATGGGAGGGGGTGGCTGGATGCGCGTTGTCCCCAGCCGACTATCCCTTCTGACGGTTACCGCGCTCATCGCTCTGTCGGCGCCTGCTGGTGCGGCGGATCAGGGCGACGTCGGGATCGTCGACGGCACCGTTCGAGTCGTGGCGATCGCAACGATTCCTGGCGAGTCGTGGGGCGCTGACAACGCTTGCACCTACGAGGCGGTGATCGACGACGACCTTGCCTTCGGTGTGTACGAGGTCGACGGCACCCGCATGTACTCCGACACCGGCCGATGGCTTCGCAAGATCTGCGACGGCGAGACAGTCGACGTCGGTGGATTCTTCGTCTTCCCAGAAGGCGATGGCTACAGCACGCCCGACATGCTGCAACAGGCCGTCGATGTTCTCGACCCGCCGGGCCCGAGCTGGGGGGCAAGTCCAAACGGCGTCGAAGTCGCGATGGTGACGCAGCTGCCGACCTTCATGTGGGTCGACACGTCCTACTGGACGGGAACGTTCGCAGCTCGCGTCGAGACACCCAGCGGTCGTGTGTGGGCCGAAGCCCAAGCAATGCCTTCGTCAACGATCTGGTCCCCAGGAGACGGCTCGACTGTCGGATGCACCGGCGGAGGCGAGCCGTGGAACCCCGGCGCCGACCCCGACAGCGCGACTTGCGTTCACACCTACGTGCGCTCGACAGCGGGAACAGCCGGAGCCGAAATGACGGTCGAGGTGACGTTCGATGTCATCGGCCGCACCAGCACTAGTGGAGCTGCGGACATCGGCCAAATCAGTCGAACGTCGGCACCGGTCTTCGTGACCGTGGGCGAAATCCAGGCAATCGAGACGAGCGGAACATAGGGAGACCTTGGCGTGGCAACGCAATTGAAAGAACGGGCGAAGCTGAACGGCCACGCCGAACCAACAATCAATCTCGGCCCAGCGCCGAACAGCAAGAAGCGCCGGCTTCCCGAAATGGCGGGAGGACTCCTTCTGGTCGCTGTGTGTGCGCTCGGCGCCTTGTGGTGGCAGGCATCTTCGACCGAGCGTCAACCGGTACTCGCGCTGCGCGACTCCGTCCAACGAGGCCAGGTCATACAGCTGGAGGACCTCCAGGTCGTCAGCATCGATACCGACCAGCCGATCGCAGTGATGGCCGACACGCAGTCGGGACTGATCGTCGGCCAGGTCGCACGGACGGACCTGCCTGCCGGTTCGCTCGTCAACCCAGATCAGTTCAGCACCAGCTCAACGCTCGGCGTGAACGAAGGTGTGGTGGGCATGGCGCTCGAAGCCGGCCAGTTCCCCTCGCTCTCGCTATCGCCAGGGGACATGGTTTCTGTCGTTCTCACGCCGTCGCCGGGAGACCCTCGTGCATTCGACGAGAATGTCGAAGCCAACGTCCTCGTCGAAAGAGCCACCGTTGTCGAGGTGGCCCAAGTCGGCGTCCAGGGTGGCTTGTTCATCTCGGTTCAGATCGGCGAAAACGATGCGGCCCGAGTCGCTGCTGCGGCGGCCACCAACCGGGTCCGCTTGATCCAGGTCTCCGAGGTCGAGGAATGAGCTTGATCTGTTTCGCATCGGGCAAGGGAGCCCCAGGTGTCACGCTCACCGCGCTGGGTTTCGCAGCGGCGCGAGCAAACGCCGGTCGAAGGGTCGTGCTGCTCGAAGCCGACAAAAGTGGCGGGACACTCGCTGTCCGCTACCAACTCCCTCGCCAGCCCGGCCTCATCACCCTCGCTGCCGCTGGTCGGCACGGGCTCAGCCGAGACGAAATCTGGAATCACGCTCAGGAACTCCCCGGCGGTCTGGCGGCAATCGTCGCTCCCGAGCGGGAGGACCGGACGTCGGCGACCCTTCGCAGCGACGGCCAGCGACTCGGTCGTTGGCTCGACGACATCAGTGACATTGAAGTGATTGCTGACTGCGGCCGCATCGACTCCGATGCGCTGACTTCCGGCGTCCCATCGCAAGCCGACACGGTCTACCTGTTGGCCAGACCAACCGCAGAGGAGATCCAACCCGCAGCGGCGTTGGCGGCAGCTGCGCTCGACCGAGGGATCTCGGTGAGCTGGGTTCTGGTGGGAGATCGGCCTCACGATCCGTCCGAGATCGCAAGCGTCACTGGCGTCCCGGTCGCGTCAGTCTTGCCAGATGACCGCCGGGCCGCCCAAGCGTTGCTCGAGGGTCGGGCCGATGGCCGTGGCAAGCGAAACCGGCTTCAGCGAGCAATCACAGCACTCGCAACCGAAGGTGCGGACGCGCCTACGACGGTGGAGATTGCCGACTCCGTCGCGAACGAACATTCCGATGCGGATCCGGCTCCGCTCGCATCGCTGGCGGGGGAGAGCGTCCGATGACGTTCGACTCTGCGCTGGTCAACCGACTCCACGCAGCCGTTGGAGAAGCACTCGATGAGCGCGACTCCGATGACGAGCGTGCGGAACGGCGAACCCTCACCCACGAGGACCGGCGTCAGTTCGCCCGACAGCTCATGACTAAGCAGCTCTCTGCTCTCGACGCTCGACGGCTCGCCGATGGGCACACACCAATCGCCGACTCGCAGTCGAAACAGCTCACTGTCGCTGTGATGAACCGACTGTTCGGACTTGGCCGCCTCCAGACCTTCGTCGACGACCCGCAGTGGACCGACATCCATGCCAACGGCTGCGACCAGGTCTGGCTGCTCCGCAACGACGGAACGGTGGTCGAGGGCGATCCGATCGCCGACTCGGACACCGAGCTGATCGAGCTCATCCAGACACAGGCTCGGCGAGGGCGCAGCGAGCAACGCTGGGACCCGGCCAGCCCGGAACTCGACATGCGGCTCCCGTCGGGCGATCGCCTACACGCCATTGCGTGGGTGTCGGGGCGCCCGTCGGTGTCGATAAGACGACACAACTTCGACATCGGCCATCTGAAGCAGCTGATCGGGATCGGCACCGTCTCCGAATCGCTCTACCACCTGCTCCGAGCGATGGTCGCGGCCCGGTTCAACGTGATCGTCGCCGGTGGCACTGGGGCCGGCAAGACAACGCTGCTGCGTTGCCTCCTCAACGAGGTGCCCTCCGACGAACGAATCATCACTGTCGAGGACTCACTCGAGATCGGACTCGAACACTTCGCGCACCTTCATCCCAATCACGTCGACCTCGAAGCGCGGGACGCGAACCTCGAAGGCGTCGGCGAGTTTCCGATGCACCGACTCGTTCGCTCAGGTCTTCGCATGCAACCTGACCGGGTGATCGTTGGCGAGGTCCGTGGCGCCGAAGCGCTCCCGATGATGCTCGCAATGTCTCAAGGGAACGACGGATCGATGTGCACGATCCACGCCGACTCCAGCCTCGGCGTCTTCACCCGGCTTCAGATGTACATGGCCATGACACCGGAGCGCTTCGACGTCGACGTGACCAACTTGATGATCGCCAACGCCGTGCACTTCGTTGTCCACCTCGCACGCCTCGACACCAACGAGCGTGTCGTCACGAGCGTACGGGAAATCACCGGAGCCGATGGCCCGATGGTCACCTCGAACGAGGTTTATGCACCCGACGAAAGCGGGCGAGCGATGCCTCGCTTCGGGCTCAGCGACCCAAGCCTCGGTCGGCTCGAACGCTCGGGATACGACGCAAGCTGGCTCCAACACCATCGGGCCGGGTGGGCGCAATGACCGTTCTCATCAGCGTGCTCCTCGGAGCCGCGTTCGGCCTCGGCCTCTGGATGTTCTTTGCCGGGGTGCGGGGCATCCAGCTGCTGCCATCAATGTCCGCCGTCTTTCCCAGCGACATCAAAGCTGAGGCAGCGGTGGGATGGCTGGCCGGATCGGCGATCGTAGGGGTGTTGGTGTTCGCGTTCACTGGCTGGCCGGTGGCAGCGGTGATCGCCGCGGGGATCGCCATTTGGCTTCCCCGGCTGCTGGAAGCCCGATCCTCCTGTCAGGACGAGTCGGCCAAGACCGAAGCGATCGCGTCGTGGACCGAGATGATCCGCGACAACATCGCCGGGTCAGCTGGTCTGGAGCAGGCGCTCATTGCGTCATCAGCGGTTGCTCCGCTGGCCATCGCTCCAGAACTCCGGAGGTTCGCGGCACGGGTTGACCGGATGTCGACCGTCGATGCCCTCGCCCGCCTCGGGGCAGACCTCGACCACCCGTCGGCTGACCTGGTTGTTGTCGCCCTCGTAAACGCGGCCCGAATGGAAGCACGCGAGCTGGGCCCGCTACTCGGTCGACTCGCCGAGACCATTCGCGCCGACGTCAGAATGCGGCTTCGAGTCGAAGTTGGCCGGGCCCGGATTCGGACCTCGGCTCGCATTGTGGTGGCCACCACGCTGGTCACGATGGCGTTCCTCTTCGCCTTCTCCCGCCAGCTCCTGAAGGCCTACGACTCGACGACGGGTCAGCTTTGGCTTCTGCTCGTCGCCGGGGTGTTCGCATTGGGCGGCTGGATGCTTCATAGCTACGGCCAGATCGACATGCCGGAACGCTTCGCCGCTCGGACGACGAACGGAAGCGTCCGATGACGGCGATCGTCACGGCATTCCTCGGAGCTGGGATCGGCGTCGGTGGATGGATGCTCGTGCGAGCCTTCCAACCCCGCCCACTACCACTCGACCAAGTCGCAGCCATCCTCGACCGGCAGGGGGTAGCGGTCAACGCAGCTCCTGATGACGGTGAGCGCCTGTCCGGAGGTCAGTCGCTGCTGGCTCACGTGGGCACGTCGATGATGCGAACCCTGGGACTCTCCGAGAAACCCACACTCGTTGACCAGCTTCGAGTCCTCGACAAGACCATGGAGCGTCACGCTTACGAGAAGATGCTTGCCGCAACCGCCGGTTTCGCCCTCCCCGCAGTCATGGGAATCGTGCTCGTGGCTGGCGGGGTGTCAGCTTCACCGCTCGTTCTGCTGCTCGTGGGCGTCGCAGCGGCAACCGTCGGATTCTTCTACCCCGACCTGCCACTCGCCGAGAAGGTAGACGAGCGGCGACGGGCATTCCGGCACGCATTCTCGGCCTACCTCGACCTCGTCACGATCCTCCTCGCCGGTGGAGCCGGCATCGAGTCAGCGCTCGAAGGCGCAGCGGAGTCCGGAGACGGCTGGGCATTCGCCGAGATCCGGGGCGCTCTTCGGCGAGCTCGGCTCACCAGACGCACACCCTGGGACGCATTCGATCAACTCGGCCAGGAACTCGGCGTCAACGAACTCGTTGAGCTCGCAGCGTCGGTATCGCTCGCTGGCGACCACGGCGCACGAGTCAAGGGATCACTTACCGCCAAAGCTGACGCACTTCGAGCAGCTCAGGCAGCCGAACTCGAAGCAGCCGCCGAGACGCGCACGGAGAAGATGATCGTGCCCGTCGTCGTGATGATCCTCGGCCTCGTCCTGTTCATCGCCTTCGGAGCCGTCGACGCCATCACCGATGGCGGCTCCAGCCATTTCGCGCCAAGTACCCCAATCTCAGCACCCGGAGGGAACTGAGAGGCAAGGACTGTCGCGAGAACCACAACAACCCGTCCCTGGGAAGACCCAGTGGCGCCGAACGAAAGCAGGGCAAGAAATGGACATGATGCGGAGCTACTACGACTTCTTACACATGGCGATCGAATACAACTTCAACCGAGTGGGAGTCGACATCCGTGATGAACGAGGAGCGGTCTCGACAGAGATGGCTGTAGTCATGGCTGCGATGGTCGCCATCGCCGTGGCGCTCGGAGCGATCTTCATTGCCAAGGCCCGGACCAACGCCAACAATATCCCGGACACCGTGCCAGCCCCAGCCTGAGTATGAGATGGGCACCGACACGAACGAGCGAAAGTCGCGAGCGCGGAGCCGCCGCGACCGAACTCGCAGTGCTCATGCCCGTGTTGATCATGCTCGTGCTCATCCCGGTCCAGGTCGGGCTGTGGTGGCATGCGAAGCAGGCGGCCGAAACAGCAGCCGGTGAAGCGCTCGACGCCGCCCAGGTGGAGAACGCCACGATTGCTGACGGCCAGGCGGGCGCAATGGCAATCCTCGGTCAGGCTGGAAACCTCGAGAACGTCGTGATCAGCGTCGACCGATCCGGCGAGGTCGTCAGCGTGTCGGTGTCGGGCCAGCTCGGCTTCAGCATCTTTCCTGGCCCATGGAGTGTGACGGCGCACGCCGAAGGTCAGGTCGAGCGGTTCATTCCGGTGGACGAACGATGACGGCATCCCACTCGGAGCGCGGGTCGGTGTCGACCGAGTTCGCCGTCGTCATGACAGCGTTCCTCACCTCGTTCATGCTGCTCGTCGTGTTCGCCGGTCGAGTGTCGACCGCCGAGAACAACGTGCAGTCGGCAGCGCAGGAAGCAGCACGGTCAGCGAGCCTCAGCGGAACGCCTGAGTCGGCGGTGGCCGCTGCACAGCAGACCGCTGTTGCGAATCTGGCAAGCGCGGGACTCACGTGCGCATCTGGTCTCAACGTCACCGTCGACACTGCACAGTTCGCCCCAGGCGGCTGGGTCGCGGTCACGGTCTCGTGCGACACGCCGTTCTCTGACGTCGCCGCCTTGGCCGTCCCCGGCGTCCACACGTTCACCAGCACAGCAACCGAGGTCATCGATACCTACCGGAGTAATCCGTGAACGGCGTCGACTGGTCCGACGAGCGAGGCTCCGCCAGTGTTCTTGTCGCCGTCCTGGCCATCGCGTTCTTGATGGTCGCCGGCCTCGCCCTCGACGGAGGCCGCAAGCTCGGCGCCCTGTCGGAGGCACGAGACTTGGCCGACAACGCTGCTCGCGCCGGAGCACAGGCAGTCGACACCGACGCCTATCAGTTGACTGGCAACCCAAGCCTCGACCCGGCCGAAGCGCAACAGGCAGCTGCCGACTACCTCGCAGCGACCGGCCACACCGGCACCGTCGTCGTCAACGGCTCCACCGTCACGGTCACCGTGACCCTCTCCGTACCGACCCGATTCCTCCCCGGACCGTTCACCGTCCATGCCACCGAATCGGCCACCGCAATCTTCAGCGTCGAAGGAACACCATGACTCGTAGAATCGTCGACATCGCCAAAGGGGTTCTCGCCCTCGGAACTATCGCCGCTCTGCTCCTGGGCGTGCCATGGCTGCTGCTGCGAATGGGTGGTTACCCCGGCGCATCGCTGCTCGACGCCCTCGGCGATCCGCTTGCATCCGACAGCACAAGGAGCGAACAGCTGCTTGCCGGCACGCTCGGACTCATTGCTTGGTTCTGTTGGCTCCAAGTCGCCTATGCGCTCGTCTTCGAGATGGTTGCGGCCGCTCGGGGCAAGGTTGCGAACAGGGCTCCGTTGCTTCCCGGCATCCAGGCGGCAGCTTCTCGGCTCGTGACAGCGGCGACGTTGATCCTCAGCTCATTCGGCCCGACAGCAACAGCAATGGCAGCGCCACTGGCTCCGATTGTGGCCTTCGAACCGGCGCTGGCAGGTTCTTTCGAGAGTGCGCCCGCGTCGCCGACAAACGGGCCTGCTGAGTCGACGGCCGCCGTCGGCGAGACCTACATCACCTCGGACCGTGACACCTTCTGGAGCATCGCCGAAACAACGCTGGGCGATGGGCTTCGATGGCGAGAGGTTCGTGCCGCCAACGTCGGCCGGGTCGTGGCCGACGGGACAGCGATCACATCGTCGACCGAGGAAGTCGCCGGAGGATGGCGACTCCAGCTTCCGGCTGACGCCGTCGCACCGCTCAGTGGAGAGGCGGGTGATGTTGCAGCGCTCGATGCCTTAGATGCAGAAGGGGAGTGGGTCGATGTCGAGAACGGCGATCACTTCTGGTCCATCGCCGAAGAGGCACTCGCAGAGGAGTGGGGTCGAGCACCGACTGACAATGAGATCGCTCCGTACTGGGCCGAACTCGTCGAGGAGAACGATGCGCGGCTCCTTCCACCAGGCGATCCGAATCTCATCTATCCCGAACAGCGGTTTCACCTGCCAGACACGCCCGTC
>JAJCXW010000165.1 GCA_029263235.1 Acidimicrobiales bacterium | reverse complement strand
TCCGAGCGATAGGCCGGTCGCTGCATTGATCACACCGAAGACCCTGGCGTGAAAAGGAAAGCGGCCGCCTCCGTGAAGGAGACGGCCGCCGGCGACACAGGGCGGCGGATCCCTCGTGTCACCATTTTCGGCCGAGCGGCGGGAGCCCGGCCGTGGGGGCAATATAGCCCGAGACGGGTGCGTCGCGCATACCCCATCTGGACAATCTTCGTGTTGATTTACCAAATTTCGTTTTCTAGAGGTAAATAACCCCAAAAGTACGGTCAAATCCGTGACGAGGGGCAGAAGTCGTTGAGAACGCACTCACCACAACTGGGCTTGCGGGCCGAGCAAACCCTGCGTCCATGCAAGATCATCCGGAGGCTGAACTCTCCTCGCTCGGCCGCCGGCACCATTGGATTGAGCTCCATCTCGATCTTCACCGGGTCGGTCTCGGTGGTGAGACCGAGCAGATTGCTCAAACGTTTGACGTGGGTATCGACCGGAAGCCCGGGTTGGCCAAGAGCCACACTGCGCACGACATTGGCCGTCTTGCGGCCAACGCCGGGCAGCCGGACAAGGTCGGCCATGGCCACCGGCACCTCCCCCTCGTAGTCCTCCACGAGCATGCGGGCCATACCCACGAGGCTCTTCGATTTCTGGCGAAACAGCCCGATCGTGTCGACGAGGGGTTCGACATCCTCAGGATCGACCACCGACAAACTCCACGGGTCGGGGAATCGGGCGAACAATCCGGGCGTGGCCTTGTTGACTCCAACGTCGGTGGCCTGAGCCGAGAGAATGGTCGCGGCGAGCAGCTGAAACGCGTCCTCGTGATCGAGTTCGCACACAGCCTCGGGATACTCCAGGGCCAAGCGCTCATGTACTCGCTTGGCACGTCCGTTGGGTGTTCTCGGTCTGGCCATGACCGGACACTATCGACGCCACTTGGGGTCCACCGCTCCGCTCAGTGGATATTCTCCATGGGTGACATTGCAGATCACCGGACCATCCGAAGGCGAAGACATGTGGCTTGTCGACGTCACCGAACCCGCCGGCTCGCGAGACCTGGCTGCCGACCTCGGCGCGGCGGTGGACGAGTGCCCCGGCGGGACGATTCAACTCTGGCTGCACCACGTCGATCCGGTGAGCCACCACTCGGCCATCCTCGCCGGCTTCGTGCCCTACCGCGATCTCTGGCAGCTCCGGCGCCTCCTTCCCGCCGCATCGTCCGAACTCGCCACCAGAGGGATCGTCGACGACGACATCGCCGAGCTGATCAGTGTCAACAATCGTGCCTTCCATTGGCACCCCGAACAGGGCGGCATGACCGAAGCCTCGCTTCGGGCGACCATGTCCGAGCCCTGGTTCGATCCCGAGGGACTTCGTCTCCTTCATCTCGACGATCGTCTCGCCGGGTTCTGCTGGACCAAGATCCATTCCGACACCATCCCCAAGCTCGGAGAGATCTACGTCATCGCCCTCGACCCTGACTTTCATGGACGCAGTCTGGGAGGTCCGATGACACTGGCCGGTCTGGAGTGGCTCTGCGGTCAGGGAATCTACGATGGGATGCTTTACGTCGAGAGCGACAATGCCCCCGCCAACGCTGTCTACGCCCGACTCGGCTTCACTCAGCACCACACCGACCGCGCCTACCGACTGACAAGAACATGACCAGCATTCAGGTAGTCGGACGCCACAGTGTCGATGCCCCCGTTCTTCGATACGACCCGACTCGCGACGAACTCGAGGCGTTTCTCGAAGGCCAACCTCGTTACCGGATCGATCAGGTGTGGCGCGGTCTCTACGAACGTGGGGCCCCGCTCGAAGAACTCACCGACATCCCCAAAGCGCTTCGTTCGACCCTCGTCGAGATGCTTCCGTCGGCGCTCGAACCGGCCGCCGAGTCGGTGAGTCGAGATGGTCAGACCGTCAAGTGGCTGTGGCGACTCCACGATGACCGCACCATCGAAACGGTGCTGATGCACTACCGCGATCGCACGACTGTGTGCGTCTCCACCCAAGCCGGCTGTGCCATGGCCTGCGGATTCTGCGCCACCGGGCAGAGCGGGTTCGATCGCCAACTCTCGGTGGGCGAGATTGTCGAGCAGGTAGCTCGGGCCCGAGTCACCTCGGCACCCCGACGTGTCTCCAACGTGGTGTTCATGGGTATGGGTGAGCCCCTGGCCAACTACGACCGCATGTGGGGGGCGGTCGAACGAATCCACGGCGATATCGGCATTTCCGCCAGACACATCACCGTCTCCACAGTGGGGGTGATTCCCGGCATCGACCGGCTGGCCGACGAGGCGCTCCCCGTCAATCTCGCCGTGTCTCTCCATGCTGCCAACGACACTCTTCGCAACGAGCTGGTGCCGATCAACCGCCGCTACCCGATCGAGGAGCTCGTTCGAGCCTGTGAGCGTTACCTCGCCGCGAAGAACCGTCGTATCTCCTTCGAGTGGGCCCTGATAGAGGGAGTCAATGATCGGGATACCGACGCGAGGGAACTAGCGGTGCTGTGTCACCGTCTTCGTGCCCACGTCAATCTGATTCCCCTCAACCCGACCCCGGGCTATCCCACGAAGGGTACTTCTCGAGCCGGAGTCGATGACTTCTGCGACGAGCTCGAACAGCTCGGTGTCAATGCCACCGTGCGCCGCAATCGCGGCACCGAGATCGACGCCGCCTGCGGCCAACTCCGGGCCAGCCGTCAGATCATCGATCCCCCTCGACCCGGTTGACCCGCCGGTGAGGCTGCAGCCATCCACGGGTCCATACTGGTTGATATGAACGAACGGATCTGGGTAAACAACCGCCAACCGCAGACCCTCTACATCGCTCAGATACTCATGTACTTCAACGGAGCGATGGCCATTCTCTTCGGCGGTCTGTTGAGAGTGGGCCGAGTGAGCCTCTTCGGCTCGGTATTCCTCGGCACGATCTTCATCCTCCTGGTCACGGTCGGGATGGTTGCCGGCGCCTACGGCATCGCCAACGAAAAGAAGCTGGGGTACCAGGTCGGTGTCGCCGCAGCGGCGGCACCATTGGTCGTCACCGTCGGATTCGTTCTGACCGAAGGTCTCTCGAGGGCATTCGACAACCCGATCAACCTGATGTTCGAGATAGCTCTGGTCGCCCTTCTTCTCCACCCGATGAGTTCGTCATACCAACGCATCTGGTTCAAGTGACCGATCTGCCCACCGGCGACGAAAAGCGGCGGGCCGTCAGATCGATGTTCGATTCGATTGCCCCTCGCTACGATCTCGTCAATCGGGTGATGACCTTCGGACTCGACACCAGGTGGAGACGAAAGGCGATCAGCGACCTCGGGCTGCCCGGTGGTTCCGTCGTGCTCGACCTGGCCTGCGGCACCGGCGATTTCTGTCGTGGTCTGCAACGTCACGGAATCGTGCCGATCGGCCTCGACCTGTCGATGGGGATGCTCACTGCTGCCCGAACAACCGCCCCACTGTTGCATGCCGACATCTTGAGCATGCCCCTGCCCGACGCGGCAGCCGATGGCGCGACATGCGGCTTCGCGCTCCGCAATCTGGTGGAGCTGCCAGGGTTCTTCGAAGAGCTCGCACGTGTGGTCCGCCCGGGAGGGCGCATCTCTCTTCTCGACGCCGCTCAGCCCGAGAATCGGGTGCTCCGTATGGGACATGGATTCTACTTCGGGCGAATCGTGCCGAGAATCGGAGGCCTGCTGTCGAACCGCGAGGCCTACCGCTACCTGCCCAAGTCGCTCGCCTACATGCCGGAATGGTCGGTGATGTCGGCCCAGATCAGTTCGGCCGGATTCACCGACGTGGAGCGTCGTCTATTCGTCGGGGCCCAGCTCATCACTGCCACTCGCGAGCAGTAGCCAGAACGCAATCTCCAAGCCGCTGTGTCGCTGTGTTCGCCTATCCGGTGAGCGCCAACCCCGCCGCCATCGCCAGGCCTGACACGAGCTGGGCTCGCCCTGTCGCCCCGAGCACCGGAATCAAGCCCGCTCCTGTGGTTCCCCTGGCCGCCTGGCGCATCGCAGCGACGGAGAACGGGATCCCGAACACCGCGGCGGCCGCGCCACGGCCGGTCGACATGTTGACCCCGATCGCCACCGCGAATGCGGCATACTGCATGGCCACGAAAAGGACCCGGGTCTTTCTGTCGCCGAGCCTGACCGCCAAGGTCCGTTTCCCTGACGCGGTATCGCCAGGAATGTCGCGGAGATTGTTGATCACCAGCAGGGCGGTGGCCCAGAGCCCCACGCTCATGCTGCACGCCACCGCCAGCCCGCTGATCTCTTCCACCAGCACATAGGTGGTTCCCACCGTGGCGACGATCCCGAAGAACACGAATACGAAGACCTCGCCGAGCCCCAGGTACCCGTAGGGCCGGGGGCCACCGGTGTAGGTCCAGCCCGCGAGAATGCAGAGTGCGCCGACCACGAACAGCTCCGGCCCCACCGCCGCTGCCAGAGTCGCACCCGCCACGCCGGCGAGTCCGAAAGCGAGTATGGCGGCGAGCTTCACACTCGAAGCCGACACGAGCCCTGATCCAACTAGACGAACCGGCCCGACCCTCGCTCCACCGTCGGTTCCCCGGACCCCGTCGGAGTAGTCGTTGGCGTAGTTGACCCCTACCTGCAGAGCCAACGCCACGACGAGAGCGGCCCCTGCCCGCCACCATGCCGTGTCGGGACCTTGTCCGACCGCCACGGCAGCACCTACCGCCACCGGCACCACCGCTGCGGGCAGGGTGCGTAGTCGGGCTCCCGCCACCCACAGGCCGATGCCGGATGGAGGATCGATGGTCTCGCTGTCCTCGGTGTTCATTCGTTCCCTGCGATCAGCTCGGACACTGCCCTCGTCAAGAGCTCGTGCTCGACCTCGTGGATTCGTTCTTCGAGCGAAGCCCGAGTGTCGGTGTCGAGTATGTCGACTCGCTGAGTGGCTACCACCGGTCCGTTGTCGATGCCTTCATCGGGCACCATGTGCACCATCACTCCGGTGTGGTCGAGGCCGGCAGTCTGGTGGGCCTCCCATGCATCGTCGATGGCGTGGGCTCCCGGAAACTTCCCGGGCAGTGCCGGATGGAGATTGATCACCTGATCGGGAAACGTTCCGAGAAACTCTGATGTGAGCAGTCGCATCCAACCAGCCAACACCACGAGATCGGGGTGGCGATCCGCCACCGAGCGAGCCAACTCCGTGTCGTAGGAACGACGCGCCGCTCCCCGATCGGCAGAATCTCCCAGGAGCGGTGCCGGCGGGCGACACTCACTGCTGATCTCGGATCTACGAGCTCTCTCGAGAGCGAACGCATCGGCTCGATCGGATACTACGTGCACGACTTCGGCGTCCAGGCGGCCCTGGGCACACGCGTCGATTAGCGACTGGAGGTTGGTCCCGGATCCGGATGCCAGCACGACGACTCGAGCCGTCACCGCCAGTTCCCCTCCAGCACAACTCCCGGTTGGCTCTCCAAACGCTCGACCAGTCGGCCGACAATCGGATAGCCAAGCCGCTCTGCGGCGTCGGAGTCGTGGGCCTTGATGGCCACCACCAGGCCGATCCCCATGTTCCACACCCGGAACAGCTCGGAGTCGGGCATGCCCGACCACGATGCGAGCGTCCGAAACAGGTCCGGTACTTCCCATGATCCGAGGGAAAAGGATGCGCTCAGATGATCCGGCAACACTCGGGGCACGTTCTCGAACAGTCCACCACCGGTGATGTGCGCCAGTGCCAGCGGCTCGACTCCGCCTTCGATGAGAGCGTCGACATCATTGATGTAGCTCCGGTGGGGCTTCAGTAGGGCATGGATCATCGTCTCGTCGGCGGTGTTGTCGTCGAGGAGCTTGCGGATCAGTGAGTAGCCATTGGTGTGGGGCCCTGAGCTCGACAGCCCGATCAGTAGATCTCCGGTCGTGAGATCAGCGGTTCGGGGCCATAGGTCGGCCTGATCGACCACCCCGACGATGGTGCCGGCGATGTCGACTGCCCCCGGCGTGTAGACACCCGGCATCTCAGCCGTCTCGCCTCCGAGCAGAGCGCATCCCGAGGCGCGGCAGGCGACGGCCATACCGGTCACGATCTCGGCCACCACCTCGGGCACGAGCTTGGCAGTGGCGATGTAGTCGAGAAAGAAGAGAGGACGAGCCCCCTGAACAAGGATGTCGTCGATGCAGTGGTTGACGAGATCGGTGCCGACACCACGCCAAGCACCGTGCCGGGCCGCCAATTCGACCTTGGTTCCGACGCCATCGGTGGACGCCACCAGAATCTTCCCCGGCCCGAGATCATCGGCCGCGAACAGGCCTCCGAACGCTCCCAACTCGGAGAGAACCGGAGGGGTCATGGTCGACTTCACGACCTCCGAGAGCATCTTCACTGTCCGATTGCCGGCGTCGATGTCGACCCCGGCCTCGCGGTAGCTGGTCATTGCTTCACCTCGGCTGTCGCCAGTGCTATGTCGTATCTGTGTTGGGCTCCCGCGAATCTGATCTTGGATAGGCCTGCATGAGCCGAGGCAGCAGCCGTGGCGAGGTCGAGGGCTACCGCGGTAACCGACAGGACACGGCCACCGGCAGTGAAGACTTCGCCGTCGTCCAGTCTCGTGCCGGCATGAAACACGATGCAGCCATCGGCGGTGGCATCGGACAGGCCGCTGATTCGCACCGACGGAGAACCCGAATCGGGGTAACCCTCCGAGGCCATCACGACCGTTGCCGCAGCATCGGTCGACCAGCGGGCCTCAACGTCGTCGAGCGAACCGTGGGCGCACGCCTCGAACAACTCGAAAGGATCGGACTCGAGCAGTGGCATCACCACCTGGGTCTCGGGGTCCCCGAATCTGCAGTTGAACTCGATGACCTTCGGACCATCCTCGGTGAGCATCAGGCCGGCATAGAGCACTCCCCGGTATGGGGTGCCCTCTTGGGTCATGCCAGCAAGCGTCGGGGCGAAGACCTCGCTGCTGACTTGATCGAGCAGTGCGGGACTGGTGAGCGGTGAAGGCACGAACGCTCCCATGCCTCCCGTGTTGGGTCCGAGATCACCGACCATCAAACGCTTGTGGTCCTGGGCCGGCGGCATCAGAGCGAACCGCTCGCCATCGCAGAAGGCGAGCACCGACACTTCGGTGCCGTGGAGTCGCTGTTCGAGCAGAACCTCGGCCCCGGCGTCGCCAAATCGGTGATCGAGGAGTATCGACTCGATCGCCGCGGCGGCGTCCTCGAATGTCTCGGCCACAATCACACCCTTGCCTGCTGCCAATCCGCTGGCCTTCACGACCGGAGGTTGATCGAAATGTCGAAGGCCGGCCAAAGCAGCGTCGGCATCGGTGAACGACTCCGCCACTGCGGTCGGTATGCCGTGGCGAAGCAGGAAGTTCTTGCAATGAACCTTCGAGCCTTCGAGTCGGGCCGCAGCGGCCGACGGCCCGAACGCGGCTATCCCCTCACGGCTGAGCGCATCGACGGCTCCAGCCACGAGTGGCCCTTCGGGGCCCACGACCACAAGATCTGCTGAGCATGAACGAGCAGTGGCGACGATCGCTCCGACGTCGGACGTGTCGAGCGCGATGTTGCTGCAACCCGGGGTGGAGGCGGTTCCCGCGTTTCCCGGACCAATCAGAACTTCCCGCACTCGGTCGGAGGTCGCCAAGCGCCACGCGAGGGCATGTTCGCGCCCTCCCCCGCCGACCAGCAGAATTCTCGAACCGGTCGTGAACATGTCGGCTCAGTCGCCCCAGACCTGGGCGAACTGTTCCTTGGCGCTGAGCCGTAGTTGCACGAATCGTTCAGACTCGAATGGATAGTTGCCGGTGAAGCAGGCGTTGCAGTAGCCCTCGTCGGCCTCGAGTGCTCTCATCAGGGCTTCGATCGACAAGAAGGCCAGTGAGTCGGCTCCGATGTGCTGACGTATCTCCTCAACGGTCTTATGGCCGGCGATGAGATCTTCACTGGAGGCCATGTCGACACCCATGTAGCACGGGTCGGTGATCGCAGGGCACGCCACGCGCACGTGAACTTCGGTTGCCCCGGCGTCTCTCAGCATGGCCACCAGCGGACCGCTGGTGGTTCCCCTCACGATCGAGTCGTCGACCATCACCACCCGTTTGCCGAACAGGTTGTCGCCGAGCGGGTTGAACTTCATGGCCACTCCGGTATCGCGGAGTTGCTGTGTCGGCTCGATGAAGGTCCGACCGACATAACGATTCTTGATCAGACCCTCCGTGTAGGGAATTCCAGATTCTTGGGCGAAACCGACCGCATGCGGAGTTCCCGAGTCGGGTACCGGCACCACCAGGTCGGCCTCGACCGGTGATTCGCGGGCGAGTTCACGACCGAGGCGCTGGCGGGTCGAGTGGACGAGGTTGCCGGCATGGATGCTGTCGGGACGAGAGAAGTAGATCTGTTCGAAGGTGCAGAAGGCCCGCTTCTTCGGGACGGCTCCCTGCTCGACGTGAAGACCTTCGTCGGACAGCTTCACGATTTCACCGGGCTCGACTTCGCGTACGAACCGGGCCCCGATGGTCGAGAAGGCGCAAGTCTCCGAGACCAGCACGTGTCCGCCATCGATCTCGCCGATCGCCAGCGGACGAAATCCCCAAGGATCGCGGACCCCGTATACGGCGTCGCGGGTGAGGATTGTGAGAGCGAAGGCTCCTTCGGCCCTACTCATGAGGACCCTGATCTTCGACAACCAGTCGCCGCCGGCCCCGGCGAGCATCTGGACGATGACCTCGGTGTCGGAGGAGGTCTGAAGGCCAATTCCACGCTCCAGGAGCTCTCGTCGGAGCTGCGGGGCATTGACGAGGTTGCCGTTGTGGGCCACCCCGAACGGCCCGTCGATCGTCTCGATGACTTGGGGCTGGGCGTTGCGAATGCCGGATCCGCCCGTCGTGGAATAGCGAGTGTGACCAATCGCGAGGTGTCCCTGCAGGGTCGACAGGTTGTCCTCGTTGAACACGCTGCTGACAAGGCCCTGTCCCTTGTGTATGTGGGCAACCCCGTCCTTGCAGCTGGCGATGCCCGCCGCTTCCTGGCCACGATGCTGCAAGGCGTGTATGGCGAAAAAAGCCAACCTCGCCGCCTCCTGCCCCGGTGCGTAGATCCCGACTACTCCGCATTCCTCGTGGGGACGATCGTCGTGGAAGACCGTCGTGGGATCGGGTTCCGGGTGCGCGCCGCGAGGAGAACGGGTCATCGTTCGAGTTCGATCTCGCGCACCTTGTCGGCCCGCCGTTTTCGGTAGTCGTGCAGCGATGCCGCAAGCTCCGGATCGGTGCCGGCGAGCAGTGCCGCCGCAAACAGCCCGGCGTTGGTGGCTCCGGCATCGCCGATCGCCATCGTGGCCACCGGGACTCCGCCCGGCATTTGCACGATCGAGAGCAGAGAATCCATCCCGTTGAGGGCGCGGCTCTGGATCGGCACCCCGATCACCGGCACGATTGTGTAGGCCGCTACCACGCCCGCTAGATGCGCAGCTCCTCCGGCCCCGGCGATGATCGCTCGAAGACCTCTTGCCTCGGCTCCGCTCGCGTATTCGGAGATGAGATCGGGAGTGCGGTGTGCCGACGCCACACGAGACTCGTGGGCCACTCCGAACTCGGTGAGGATGTCGGAGGCCCGACGCATCGTGGGCCAGTCGGAGTCGCTACCCATGACGATCCCAACCAACGGCTGGTCACTCGACATCACATTGCCTCCCCTTTGTGAACCGGTGCAACAGAATCCTCGCGCGTCGGTGCCGATCGATGCGGGACACCCGCTGGCGGCTCTCTCCCACTTCAGACAGCACGACGAATTGCCTCCGCGACTCTCGGACCGGCTGGATACGCGGCGGGCTCGAAGGGATCTCCTGTGAGCATCTCGATGCTCTCGGTGTAGACAGCCGACACTCGTGCGGCCAGAGACGGCGAAAGCGGCGGTGGCGGGCCATCGCCGGTGTAGCCGGCGGCAGCGTAGGACAACCGGACCACCTCCTTGTCGAGATTCTCCGGCTCGCTTCCTCCTGCGATCAACTCCTCGGCGGTGGACGCACGCCAGAACCTCGAGGAGTCGGGGGTGTGCACCTCATCGATGATCACCAGAGCACCATCGGTGTCGACGCCGAACTCGTACTTGGTGTCGACGAGGACCAACCCGGACCGGGCCGCGAGCTGGCGGCCGCGCTCAAACACTGCCAACGCAACCGTTCTGATCTCCTGCCACAGGTCGGCCTCCACCAAGCCAATCTCCACGATCTCAGCTTCGGTGATCGGGCGGTCGTGTTCCCCTTGCTCGGCCTTGGTGGTGGGAGTGATGATCGCTTCGGGCAAGGGATCGTTCTTCGACATTCCGTCGGGAAAGTCCAGTCCGTAGATAGTGCGCTCCCCCGCGTTGTATCGGGTCCACAAGGCCGTGTTGGTCGATCCCGTGAGTCGGGCCCGGACAATCACCTCCACCGGCAGTGGTGCGCACTTCCGTCCGATCGTGACGTTGGGGTCGGGTACCGACACAACGTGATTGTCGACGATGTCGGAGATCTGCTCGAACCACCAAGCCGCCAACTGATTGAGAACCTGACCGCGGTAGGGCACGGTGCCGAGGACCTGATCGAAAGCAGAGATCCGGTCGGTAGCCACGAGCGCGAGGGTGTCGCCCAGGTCGACGATGTCGCGCACCTTGCCTCGGGTCGTCGGGCCGAGGTCGGCGATCGCATCCGGGTCGAGACCTTCGAAGGGGTTCTCGACGGCTGGACTGAGGTCAATGGTCATCTCGAGGCCTCCACAAATGCCTGGAACAATGGTAATCCTGAGCCCCCCGGCGGGCCGGACGGCCGCTGCCAGTCGAAGATGTGATCCTCGGGGTGGGGCATGAGACCGACGACGGCGCCAGTGGCGTCGCACATGCCGGCGATGTCGGCGACGGAGCCGTTGGGGTTGGCCGGATAGACGCCATCCGCCCGACCGGCTGATCCCCGCGGGGTTGATCCCGAATCGAGATAGCGAAACGCGACCAGTCCCCCGTCGTCCATCGACTCGAGAACCTCGGCGTCGGCCACCGCCAGGCGCCCTTCGCCGTGAGCGACGGGGCAACGGACAACGAGTTCGTACAACGGCGCGAGCCAGCTGCTCCGACATCCCGGTTCGATCCCGAGGGTGACCCATCGACACTCGAACTTGCCGTTGGAGTTGTGAGTGAGCGTCACGGAGCGTCCGACGGGCCGTTGCGGTCCGGCCAGCAGGCCGGCCTTCACCAGCGCCTGGAAGCCGTTGCAGATTCCGAGGATCGGTCGTCCGGCTCTCACCGCGACACCGAGTTCGTCGGCGAACCAGGTCCGGAGTTCGAGGGCCAAGCGGCCACCGGCACCGAGAGAGTCTCCGTAGCTGAACCCTCCGGGGATGAGGATTGCGGCATGGTCACCGAAGGAGACATCGCCGTTGAGCAACCGATTGACATGCACGACTCGGGGATCGCCGCCGGCGATGTCGATCGCCTGGGCGGCCTCCTGATCACGGTTGGTGCCCGAGGCGTGGGGAATCAAGATCGGCGGCTTCGTCATGGGACGATCCGATCCCTGAAAGCCGACACCGCGGCTTCCACCGAGATCTCGACGATGGTCTCACCGGACGACAAGCGAATCATCGGCTCGTCGGTGACGTTGCCCACGAGGCTGGCATGCTCTCCCAGAGCCGCCGCCACGGCCGCCCGGTCAGCGGGCCGCGAGGTCAGGAGGATGCGTCCGGGTGCTTCGTTGGCGAAGGCGGCCAAGGGCTGGTCCGAGCCGGGTGGTGCCATGATGCTGATGCCGTGCCTGGAGGCGATCGCCATTTCACTTGCCGCCACACACAGTCCGCCTTCGCTGCAGTCGTGGGCCGACGTGATCAGACCACTCGCTATAGCGGCGTGCACGGCCCGATACCTCGACAGCGGATCGAAGACCATGGGCGGAAGATGAGTGGTGGGGAGTTCCAGAATCTCGGCGATCAGTGAGCCTCCGAGATGGTCGCTCTGCGTACCGACCATCCAAACGTCGTCCTCGACCGCCGACCCGGCGGAATCGATGGCGTGGGCCATGTCGGGCACAAGGCCGAGAGCCGAGATGAGCAACGTCCCCGGGATGGGCTCGCCGTCGAACTCGTTGAAGAGACTGTCCTTGCCGGAGATGAAAGGCATCTCGTAGAGCTCGGCTCCGTCCACGCACCCCTGCACGGCCCGGACCAGCCCACCCAACCGGTCGGGTTTGGTGGGGTCGCCCCAGCAGAAGTTGTCGAGTAGAGCGACACGATCGGGGTTGCCACCAACCGCCACGAGGTTTCGTACGGCCTCATCGATTGCCATCATGGCCATCGCCCACGGATCAAGCTTCCCAACTCGCGGACAGATCCCGTTGGACAGCACGGCAGCGAGAGCGTTGCGCGACGTGCCGAGAGGTTTGAGCACCGCAGCATCGGACGGGCCGTCTGCTTCCGGACCTACGAAGGGTCGAACCACAGTGCCACCCCGGACCTCATGGTCGTAGGTCCTCACGATGTCCTCATTGGAGGCAACGTCGGGGTGGGCCAACAATCGCAACACGTGAGCGGACTCGAATCCCGGAGGGGCGCAGTCGGCGGGTGTCGGGTCGGTCCACACTGCCGACATATGGCGCCTCGGCAGTCCGTCGTGCAGGAAGGCCATCGGGATGTCGACCACGTCGGTCGAGCCGTGGCGCACCACCAGGCGTTGGGTGCCGGTGAACCGACCGAGGTCGGTCATCTCGACATCCCATTGGTCGCACAGCGACTGCATCTCGGCCACGCGATCGGGTGGCACGGCCAACACAATTCGTTCCTGGGCTTCCGACAGCCAGATCTCCCAGGGCTGCAACCCCGGATACTTCAGCGGCACCGTCGAGAGGTCGACCTCGACCCCGAGGTCCTCCCCCATCTCGCCCACCGAAGATGAGAGGCCTCCCGCGCCGCAGTCGGTGATGGCGTTGTACAGCCCGGCGTCGCGGGCCCGCTCGACCACCTCGATACAGCCCTTTTCAGTGATCGGATCGCCTATCTGCACTGCCGAACCCACCGTGTCGCCGGTGGTCGCATCCATCGAAGCCGACGAGAACGTGGCTCCGTGGATTCCGTCACGTCCGACCTTGCCACCTATCGAGATGATCCGGTCCTCGAGCTTGGCTTCGGTCGGATGCGATCCTTGAGGCAACAAGCCCAGCGACCCGCAATACACCAGCGGATTCCCGACGTAGCCCTCGGAGTAGATGACCGCACCGTTGACCGTGGGAAGACCCAACTTGTTGCCGTAGTCGCCGACACCGGCGACCACACCATCGCGTATACGCCGGGGATGAATCACCCCTTCGGGCAAGTCGGCGTCGGGCAGGTCGACCGGGCCGAAGCACAGCACGTCGGTGCAGGCGATCGGCCGGGCCGACACCCCGATCACGTCGCGCACCACCCCGCCAACCCCGGTGTTGGCTCCGCCAAACGGCTCGAGAGCCGATGGATGGTTGTGCGTCTCGACTTTGAACGCCAGGTCGTCGTGGTCGTCGAAAGCCACGATTCCGGCGTCGTCGACGAACGCCGAGCGTAGCCACCACGGATCGAGTGCCTCGGTGGCCCGACGCAGGGCATCGAGCAGACCATCGTGGACACTCGATGTCGCCGAACCGTCGCTGTGATGGTGGGTGAGCGCTATCTCGGCACGGAACGTCTTGTGAACACAATGCTCCGACCAGGTCTGAGCCAGGGTCTCGAGTTCGGCGTCGGCGGGCCGACGACCTTCAGATTCGAAGTGGGCCCGAACGGCGCGCATCTCCTCGAGATCCAGCGACAACAGCATCTCTCGACTCAGGTCCAGCAGCTCACCGTCGTCGAGGGTCGACAGTTCGATCGCCGCAACCCGCACGTCGGCCGCTGCTGCAGCCGAGAACTCCGGCTCGAGTTGATTGGGCGACCAATGCTCGACCGTCGAGTTGACGAGGCCCCGACCGACGAGGGTCTCGAAGTCGGTGTCCGACACCTCGCCGAGCAGGTCGTAGCGCCGAGCCATCGCTACCTCGATGGCGGGAAGGCCGAGTTCGGCCGCGGCTCGCTCCAGCTCGCGTGCCTCCAGGTCGGTGACTCCGGGCTGCACTGCCACTTCGACCGCTCGGCCTAGCGGGTTGGACACGCCAATGGTGTGAGTGTCGACAACCGGGTCGACCAGGAGCTCTCGGCAAAGCAGCTCAACCTGAGCGTCGGAGAGTTGCCCACGAATGTTGTGGACGCGACTCACCGTGCATCCGGTGAGTCCGAGAATTCCGAGGGATCGAGCCATCTGTGAGACTCGCGGCCCTTCGGGATCGTCTATCGATGTGACCTCGATGCGCAGCACCACGTGGACGGAACCTAGCCGTCCACACCAGCGGTCGCGCGAACGCACGAGGCAACTTCCGCGGCTTTTCGCCTCAGCGATTCTTGCGGCGGTAGATGTTGGTTGGTCGACTGTCGAGCTCAGGCTCCGGAAGCCTGACGATCACTCCAGGTCCGTGGGTCTTGATGATCTCGATGAGCTGCAAGTGTTCGAGGTGACCTTCCCGGCGGTCGCACAACACCATCCGCCGACGTCCCACCTTCGCCACGACTCCTCCGGAACGACGCAGACGCTCCAGCGACTCGATCTGATCCCACTCGAGGTGCCTGGCCAACAGGGGGCAGCGCCTCTCGATTCCGTCGGGACGCACAATGGAGACCATGGGCTGATCGAACAACAGCGCGATGGTGGCGATCACCCCTACCACCAGCGCTCCGATTCCCGGCGCTCCCAGGGGGCGCGACACCGCCACGGCCAGAGGACCGACGATCAACAACAAAGAGCCGAGCAGGGCGAAGGCCCACGAGCGTCTGGAGCTGTAGAGCCGGACTGAATCCGGATCGGATCGTTCGTTATCGGCCACGCGCCGCGGCCACCTCGATGAGGCTCTCCCCCGGTGACAGCGGGAAGTGGCATGCCACTTCGTGACCGTCGGCCAGGGTTTGCATCTCCGGCTCCTCGTAGGAACAGCGTTCGGCCGCTATCGGGCACCGGGTGCGGAATCGGCAACCCGACGGCACAGCGGCCGGACTCGGGAGATCGCCCTCGAGAACGATTCGCCGGCGGTTGCGTTCGGCGTTCGGGTCGGCCACCGGCACCGCCGAGAGGAGGCTCTGGGTGTAGGGGTGGGATGGCCGGTCGTAGATCGAGTCGCGGTCGGCGACCTCCACCACCTTCCCGAGGTACATGACCGCAACCCGGTCGCTGATGTGGCGCACCACCGAGAGGTCGTGGGCGATGAACATGTAGCTGAGCTTGAACTCGTTTTGGAGGTCCTCGAGCAGATTGACCACCTGGGCCTGAACGCTCACGTCGAGGGCCGACACCGGCTCATCGAGGATGATCAAGGTCGGCTGCAGAGCGAGCGCCCTCGCGATGCCGATGCGTTGGCGCTGCCCGCCCGAGAACTCGTGGGGGTAGCGATTGCCGTAGTCGCTCAGAAGCCCCACGGCATCGATGAGTTCGTTGGCGCGGGCCGAAGCCACGGCCCGCGACTCACCGTGGATACGGAGCGGCTCGGCGATGATGTCGCGAACCGCCATGCGTGGGTTGAGTGATGCAAAGGGGTCCTGGAACACGATCTGCATGTGACGACGAAGCTCGCGCATACGCGAATTGGGTGCGCCAGAGACCGACTCGCCCTTGTAGGTGACGGATCCGGATGTGGCCTCAAGAAGCCGGAGGATCGTGCGACCCAGCGTCGTCTTGCCACATCCCGACTCACCCACCACGCCGAGGGTCTCGTGCTCATGAATATCGAGGCTGACGCCCGACACCGCTTGCACCAATCCGACCTGGCGGCGAAACAACCCGGCTTGGATCGGGAATTCCTTCACCAAGTTGTCGACTCGGAGTACGGGATCTCCATGGGCGGGGAGAGTTGTCGGGTCGTTGGTCATCGCGTCTCAGCCGCCGCAAACAGATCAGGAAGCTCGGCGAGCTTGTGACACCGGCTTCGGTGGGTGCCGTCGAAACCGACCGACATCAACTCGGCATGAGCTTCGTGGCAGCCATCCGAGGCGAAAGCACACCGGGGGCCGAACGCGCACCCCGATGGGGGGTTGAGGACATTTGGAGGAGTACCCGGAATGGGAATGAGGCGCTCGCCCTTGGGCGCATCGAGCCTCGGGATCGAACTCATCAGACCCCGCGTATAGGGGTTCTGGCTCCGGTAAAAGACCTGATCGGCGCTTCCGGACTCAAACACCCTTCCGCCGTACATCACCACCACGCGGTCGGCTATTCCGGCCACCACGCCAAGATCGTGGGTGATCAGGAGTATGGCGGCCCCGGTGGCCTCCTGGGCGGTCTTCATGACCTCGAGTACCTGGGCCTGGATGGTGACGTCGAGGGCGGTCGTGGGTTCGTCGGCGATGAGCAGATCGGGCCCGTTGGCGATCGCCATGGCGATCATGGCCCGCTGCCGCATGCCGCCGGAGAACTCATGGGGGTACTGCTTCACCCGACGGCCCGGCTCGGGCACACCCACCGACTCGAGCAGATCGGCGGCCCTGGTCCAAGCTTCCTTCTTGGAGACATCGTCGTGAGTGAGCACCATCTCGGCGATTTGTGCTCCGACCTTCATGACCGGATTCAGCGCGGTCATCGGGTCCTGAAATATCATGGCAATGCCGTTGCCACGGACTCGGCGCATTTCCTTTTCGCCAATGCCAAGGAGATCCCGGCCCCCGAAACGAACCTCTCCGGTGATCTCAGTCGACCCCGGATGGAGTCGCATGGCAGCAAGTGCCGTCACCGACTTTCCAGAGCCGGACTCCCCGACCACCGCCATGACCTCTCCCGGCTCGACGTCGAACGACACATTACGAACGGCGCGAACCATGCCGTCGTCGGTCGGAAACGACACGCTGAGATCGTCGAAGCTGATGACCGGCTCGGTCATTGTCGAGTCTTCCTGGTTGCGGGGTCGAGGGCATCGCGAAGGCCGTCACCGAGAAAGTTCAGACAGAGAACCAGGGCGGTGAGGATCGCGCCCGGGATCAAAACCCTCGAAGGCGTGACAGTAATGAATCCCTTCGAATCCGAGATCAGTTTGCCCAACGACGTGTTGGGCGGGGTGACCCCGAGGCCCAGGAACGAAAGAGTTGACTCGAGAATGATGGCAGCACCACTGACCAACGTGATCTGCACCAGCACCGGGCCCATGGCGTTGGGGAGAATGTGCCGGAATATGATTCGGCCCGGTCCGGCGCCTGCTGCCCGAGCCGCCTGCACGAACTCGGCTTCCTTGATTTGGAAGAACAACCCGCGCACAATTCTGGCGATGGTGATCCATGAGATCGCGGCTACAAGGAGCGCCACCTGGTTGACCGAGCCGCCGAACTTGATGCCCATGACCAACAGAACAACGATCGCCGGAACGACCAGTATGAGGTTGATCATCTGGTTGACAACAGCATCGACCCACTTGCCGAAATAACCCGCGAACGCTCCGAGAAGCGTCCCGATCCCCGTCGAGACAAGAGCCACCACCGCGGCGATGTAGATCGAGACCTGGGCACCTTCCATGGTGCGGGTCATGAGGTCTCGTCCAATGTCGTCGGTGCCGAACGGATGTTTCCATGACGGGCCCTGGGAGAGGTCCTTGATGTCGTATTCGTTGACTCCGTAGGGCGAGAGAATCGGCACGATCCAGAACGAGCTGATGAGCAACACCAGAATCACGAATGAGATCATGGCCAGCCGATGACGCCGGAACCGTTCCCAAGTCTGGCGACCGAAGCTCTTGGGCTTGATCGAGAGCCCCTCGGCCTCGAGTTGATGTTGCTCGACGGTGGTGTCGGACATCAGCTGATCCGGATCCTGGGGTCGAGTACCCCGTAGAGCAGATCAGCAATCAGGTTGAATCCGATCGCCAGTACCGAGATCAACAAGATGATCGCCATCACCATGTTGACGTCGGCCGCGAATATCGACGAGATCAACAAAGGCCCGAGGCCGGGCCATGAGAAGATCGACTCGGTGACCACCGAACCTCCGAGAAGGGCCGAGAAGTCGAGCGCCCAGATGGTCACTACCGGAATCATCGCATTTCGTAGGGCGTGCTTGAAGATGACCTTTCTCTCCGACAACCCCTTGGCCCGAGCGGTGCGAATGTAGTCGGAGTGGATCACGTCAAGCATGGAAGCCCTGATGAACCGACTCTCGGTCGCCACGACCACGAGGGCAAGAGTGACGATTGGAAGTGTGATCGATTTCAGAAGGTCGACAAAATTGTCGTCGTGCATCTGCGTCGTGAAAAATGGGCGCATGCCAAACCAGTCGTGGAACCAGATCCCCCAGAACACTTGGAGTAAGAGTCCAAAGAAGAATGTGGGCATGGCGATGCCAAGAAACGATAATCCGGTGATGGTGTAGTCGGTCTTGGAGTACTGGTGCACCGCCGAGTACACGCCTAGGAACGTAGCCAGAGACGCGATTACAAAGAAGGCTGGCACCGCCAGAATCATGGTGTTCTTGGCTCGGGTGAACACGGTGTCGCTCACCGGGTTGTCCCCTTGGGAGGTCGAGTTGCCGAAATCACCGGTGGCCACATTGCCGAGCCAAGCGATATAGCGACTCCCGCCCGGGTTGCTCAGATCGAGCACCGGCTTGTCGAGATCGTAGAGGTCGATGAGGCGGTCGAACGCAATCTGGTCGCATTGAGGACACGACACCCGAAGCTCGGCCACCGGATCACGAACCGACGACTCCAGCGCGAACAGACCGAGGGTCGCCACTATGAGAAGTGGAATGGTGGCCAGTATTCGGCGAGCGGCATACGCGAACAATCGAACTCCCGGAGCGAAGCAGGTCTAACAACAACGGACAACCGTGGAGGGGTCACTCTAGACCCCTCCACAGCATCCGTCATTCAATCCTCAGGACTCAGCCGAACTGGTAGTCCTGGACGTTCTCGAGCGGACCCGAGTTGTTGGCGTCGGGGGAGACACCATTCTGGGAAAGCTCTGCGCTGTTGTAAGCGTAGAACGAGGGCTTCTGGGTGAGCGGCATCACAACGAGGCCACTTCCGTCAGGCTGCAACTGCGTGACGAGCGCATCGAGCTCGTCGTAGCAGGTGGCGCTAGCGGCTTCGTCCACCGTGCTGTCGCATTCGTCAGCCTTGGCGTCGAACGTCGCACTCTGGTAGCCGTAGGGGTTGTCGCCGGACGTGCTCTTGTAAGCAGCAGTCTGGCCACCGGGCCAGGGGCCACCGACCCATGCGAACTGGGTGATGTCCCAGATCGTGGAGTCGCCTTCGGCGCCGAGCGATGCCGAAGCAGCGAGAGCAGCCTCGGAGAAGGGACGCTCACCGAAGTATGCGCCACCGGGGACGTTGTCGATGATGATCTCGACGCCACCCTTGAGCATCTGGGCCTGGATGAGCTGCTGCTGCAACTCACGCAGTCCGTTGCCGCCGGTGGTGCCGACGCGAAGCGTCAAGCGGCCACGGGTGGGGTGCACGTAGATACCGTCGTCACCGAGCACGTAGCCCGATGCTTCGGCCTTGGCCTTGGCAGCATCGACCTGCGAACCGTCGTAGTCCGACTGGTGGTTGGTGTAGGCCGGCTGGTTGCTCAGCCAGTAGGTGCCACCGAGACCCTCTGCCGGAAGCAGATCGCCGAACAGCGGCGTGTACAGGGCGCTCATGACCTCGCTCTTGTCGAGGAGGAACAGAAGCATCTCGCGCACGTTGGGATCAGCCAAGTGGATGTTCAGGAGGTTGAAGCCCCAGTGCTCGAACACCGGACCGGCCGAAGCGGCCAGCGTGATGTTGGAGTCGGTGCCGAGACGCTCGCCGAAGGCCAGCTGCGGCTGCGTCATGATGACGTGGGCCTCACCGGTCTGCAGCGCCGTGATCTGAGCATCGGTGTCGACCACGAAGTTGATGCGGACACCATCGACGAAGGCCTGACCGGGGTTCTTGGCATCCGGGCTCATCGAGCCGTTGTAGCTGTCGTTGCGAACGAGGTCGACAGCGACGCCGCGCTCCCAGTTGTCAAAGATCATCGCGCCCGAAGACGGGATGGGATCGCCGCTTGCCAGAGTCCACTCGGGGAAGAGGTCGTTGGCGGTGGCGGCGTCGCCGATCACGTGGCTCGGGAAGAGACGATCGAACAGGCCCTTCCAGCCGGCGAAGAAGGCGTTGAGCGTGTAGCTGAACTCAGTGTCGCTCATGGCTTCGATGCTGGTGATCATGTCGGAACCGGTGCGGTCGCCGAGGTTGTAGACGGCGTCGGTGCAGTCGGCGTTCTCGTCAGCGGTGGCGGCGGTGCAGCCTTCGGTGATGATCGCGTGGGTGCCGAGAATGTCGGCCGTGTCGAGCGCATCGCCGTCAGACCAGACCAGACCCGAACGCAATGCTCCGGTCACAGTGAAGCTGCCGTCGCCGTTGTCGGTGATGGTGGCTTCGCCGTCGAGCAGCTGCGGGTAGTACGACGTCGAAGAATCGATGCCGTAAAGGCCCTCGAGCATCGCACGCCAGATCCACGAAGTGATGGTGAGGTTGTTGTTGGGATCGTCGAGCGCCATGTCCGGCGGCTCCTGCTCATGGGCCCAGATCAGGGTGCCCCCGCTGGCGGGTGCGGCCGTGGTGGCAGGCGCGTCGGTGGTATCCGGCGCATCGTCGCCAGCAACGGTGGTTGCGGGAGCGTCGGTCGCAGTCGGGGAGGCGTCGGTTCCACTGTCGTCACCGCATGCGGTGGCGATCAGGGTGAAAGCGAGCAACACACCCAACAGGCCGAGAAGCCGTCGGTTGGTTCGCATGAATTTCTCCTGTGTAGGCAGATTCGCGACGCAACATCGCGCCCGAAGTTAGTGCACTGAAATGTCGGAATTCGGTCGAAACCAACTCCCCACGTTTCAGCAACCGACATGTCTACCAGCCGGTAGGGCTTTTGGGAAGCGGCGCGAGATCACAATTCCGTGACGTTCTTCACGGCCCTTCACGCGCCAAGTCGGGCTTAAGATCGCGGCGTGAACCGACTCGAGGATGAAACAAGCCCTTATCTGCGACAGCACCGCGACAATCCGGTCGATTGGCACCCCTGGGGCGGCGACGCATTCGAGGAGGCTCGGCGACGCGATCGGCCGGTTCTCCTATCGGTTGGTTACTCGGCGTGTCACTGGTGTCATGTGATGGCCCACGAGTCGTTCGAGGATCCCGACACGGCCGCGTTGATGAACGAGCTCTTCGTCAACGTGAAGGTCGACCGTGAGGAACGCCCCGACGTCGACGCCATCTATATGGAAGCAGTGCAGGCCATGACCGGGCACGGCGGTTGGCCGATGACGGTGTTTCTCACCCCCGAGGGGCAACCCTTCTTCGGAGGTACCTACTACCCGCCCGATCGTCGCGGCGAGATGCCGTCGTTCCGAGAGTTGATGACAGCGATCGATGAAGCCTGGAGCAACCATCGGTCCGATGTGATCGACCAAGCCGAGCGGCTGAGCGACGCCCTCCAGTCGGGGGTCGACATGGGAGCGGTCGATGGAGCGTCGCCTCCCGACCTCGGTCGGCTCAGTGCTGCCGCCGAGCAGTTCAAGGAACAGTACGACGCCGAGTGGGGCGGTTTCGGGGGAGCCCCGAAGTTCCCGGCGGCTATGGGGCTCGATGCCTTGCTACGGATTCATCGCCACGATCCCGACGCAGGTGTGCTCGAGATCGTCACCACCAGCCTCGACGCCATGGCTTCCGGAGGGATCTACGACCATCTCGGAGGAGGGTTTGCCCGTTACTCGGTGGATCGCGAGTGGTTGGTGCCGCACTTCGAAAAGATGCTCTACGACAACGCTCTTCTGGCGAGGGTCTATCTGCATGCCTGGCAGGTCACCGACGACAACGTGTACCGACAGGTCGCCGACGAGACGATCAGCTATGTACTTCGTGAGCTGTCGCATCCATCCGGAGGCTTCTATTCAGCCGAGGATGCCGACTCCGAAGGAGTGGAGGGTCGTTTCTACGTGTGGCCCCACGACGAGTTCGTCGACGCCTGTGAGGCCGCTGGCCTTGATCCAGACCCTGGACTGCAGTGGTGGGGGCTCACCCCAGCCGGGAACTTCGAGGGCGACAACATCCTCAATCGACCCGTGCGCGGGGATCTGATCCGGCCCGCTGCGATCGATGCCCTGCGCGAAGCCCTCTTCGCTCACCGCGACACCCGGGTTCGGCCTGGCCTCGACGACAAGGTCCTCACAGAGTGGAACGCCCTGTTTCTCTCGACATTGGCCGAGGCCGCCGCTGTCACCGGTGATCCCCGGTGGGAGTCCGCCGCTATTGCCAACGGCGAGTTCCTCGTTGCCAACCTGCGCCGAGCCGACGGGCGTTGGCTCCGCAGCTGGCAAGGCAACTCCGACTCCGGTATCGGACGGGCCCGACACCTTGCCTACGCCCACGACCATGCCGCCCTCGTCGACGCTTTCACCCGACTCTCCGAACTCACCGGAGAAGCCCGCTGGATCGATCACGCGATCGAGACCGCCGACGCCCTCATCGACTTGTTCACCGACGCGGAAGCCGGAGGATTCTTCACGACCGGCTCCGACGCCGAAGACCTGATCAAGCGACCCAAGGACCTGATGGACAACGCCACTCCATCGGCTCAATCGTTGGCGGCCGTCGGCTTGCTGCGACTCGGTGCCCTCACCGGACTCAGTCGCTTTACCGATGCCGCTCATCGAGTCCTCTCGATGCTCGACAACTTGATCCAACATCATCCGGCTGCGTTCGGGCACATGCTCGGAGCGGTCGATCTGGCCGGAAGCGGCATCACCGAGGTCGCCGTTGTGGGCGATCGTCGCGACCTGGTGGAGGTGATCAGATCCGACTGGCATCCCGAAGTGGTTCTGGCGTGGGGTCAGCCCTACGACTCACCGCTGTGGGAGGGACGCACACCTGGCAACGCCTACGTGTGTCACAACTACTCGTGTCTTGCCCCGGTCGACACCGCCGACGCGCTCCGTAACCTGCTGCAGCAGTGAGCCCCCGAGCGAATCCGCCTCCCGACACTGCCGAGGTCGACCGTCGGCGCGCTCTCATCCCTGAGATCGGCTATCCATCCGAACTGCCGATCACACAACGTCGCGATGAACTACTTCGCACGATCGCCGACAACCAGGTTGTGATCGTCGCCGGCGAAACCGGATCGGGAAAGAGCACTCAGCTACCCAAGATGTGTCTCGAACTGGGAAGGGGTGCTGCCGGCCTCATCGGCCATACCCAGCCGCGGCGCCTGGCGGCACGTTCGATCGCCGAACGAGTGGCCGAGGAGATCGGCACGACTGTTGGTGAACTCGTGGGTTACACGGTGCGCTTCACCGACGAGGTCGGTGACGACACCCTTCTGAAGCTGATGACCGACGGCATTCTGCTCTCGGAGATGCAGCGTGACCGCGACCTGCTTCGATACGACACCATCATCATCGACGAAGCCCACGAACGCAGCCTCAACATCGACTTCCTGCTCGGCTATCTCAAGCGTCTCCTCCCCCGCCGACCTGACCTCAAACTGATTGTCACCTCAGCGACGATCGACACCTCTCGATTCTCTGCTCACTTCAATGACGCTCCGATCGTCGAGGTGTCCGGGCGCACGCATCCGGTCGAGATTCGCTACGCACCGTTGGGCGACCCCGACGATCCCGACGCTCAGGTCCTCGATCAGACCGAGGGAATCTGTGCCGCCGTGAAAGAACTCCAACGAGACCTTGCCGGTGACATCTTGGTCTTCTGTGCCGGAGAGCGCGATATCCGCGATGCCGCCGAGGCATTGGAGGCGCTCCGTCTTCGCGACACGGAGATACTTCCTCTCTACGCCCGGTTGTCGGCCGCTGAACAGCACAGGGTCTTCGAGGCTCACTCGAAGCGCCGAGTCGTTCTCGCCACCAACGTGGCCGAGACCTCGTTGACGGTTCCCGGCATACGCAGCGTCGTCGATCCCGGCAACGCCCGCATTTCGCGTTTCAACCGGCGAACCAAAGTTCAGCGCCTACCAATCGAATCGGTGTCTCAGGCTTCGGCCGATCAGCGAGCCGGTCGATGCGGGCGTCTCGGCCCCGGCGTGTGCATCCGTCTCTACGCCACCGATGACTTCGATGCCCGGCCCCAGTTCACCGAACCAGAAATCCTGCGGACCAATCTGGCCTCGGTCATCCTGGCGATGACATCACTCGGTCTTGGCGAGGTCGAGTCGTTTCCGTTCATTGAACCACCCGACACTCATTCGATCCGCGACGGGATCGCTCTGCTGGAAAAGCACGATTCCGAAGACCCGGAGCGGGTCGGAAAGCGCGGGCGCAACGGCTGGCTCACCGGAACCGGCCGAAGGATGGCCCGAATACCCCTGGATCCTCGACTGGCACGAGTTGTGCTGGAAGCTGCGGACCTCGGATGTCTGCGCGAGATTCTCGTGATCGTGTCGGGCCTCTCGATTCAAGATCCACGGGAGAGGCCCAAAGGCAAGGAGCAGGTGGCTGACGAGTTTCACTCCCGATACCGCGACCCCGAGTCCGACTTTCTCTCCTATCTCCATCTCTGGCAGCACCTCAGGGACGAGAGAAGAGCGCGATCCGGCAACCAATTCCGAAAGATGTGCCGAAACGAGTTCGTGCACTTCCTTCGGGTCCGCGAGTGGCAAGACGTCCACGGCCAGCTGCGGCGGGTATGCGACGACCTCGGGCTGCGACGCAACCGCAACGACGCACCGCCCGACCTTGTTCACAAGGCACTGCTCACCGGGTTTCTGTCCCACATCGGCTTCCTGCCTCAGGACACCAAGGCCGTCTCTCCCACCAAACTGGGCCGCCGACCTCCTCGGGCCGAGTACCGCGGTGCTCGAAGCGCTCGCTTCACGATCGCCCCCGGCTCGACGCTTCGCTCGCAGTCGCCTCGGTGGGTGATGGCCGGCGAGTTGGTCGAGACCGATCAGCTACGAGCGCGGGTCGTCGCCCGAATCCGAACCGAGTGGATCGAGCAGGCCGCCGATCATCTCCTGCGTTGGGAGTGGACCGACCCGTGGTGGGATCCCAGCCGGGGCGCCGCCATGTGCACGGAACGAGCTTCTCTCCACGGCCTACCGGTGGTGGCCGATCGACGAATCAACCTGCAACGCGTGAACGCGCCCATGGCACGCGAGATGTTCGTGCTCCATGCCTTGGTCGAGCGCGACTGGGACTCGCCCCACAAGTTTCTTCTCGACAATTCGGCTCGCATCGACGAGGTTCTCGACCTGCAACTCCGGCTGCGCCGTGACGATCTCATGAGCGACGACCGCCGCCTCACCGAGCTCTACCTGCAACGCATCCCTGACTCGATCGTGTCCGCCGCCCACTTCGATCGCTGGTGGAAGAAGGCCGGCACGACAGATCCGCGATCGCTGGATCTGTCCGTCACCGAGCTCCTCGATCCCGGGGTCGGACCGATCGACCCTGACGGATTCCCCGACGAGTGGATCTACGGCGATCTTCGCCTCCCCGTCCACTACGAGTTCGATTCCGAGAGCCCAACCGATGGGGCGACCTTCGACGTGCCGGTGGATGCACTCAGCAGGGTCGCACCCGAGCCCTTTCGGTGGAACGTTCCGGGGCTGCGAGCAGAGGTGGTGGAGGAGTTGATCCGGTCGCTTCCCAAGGCGATCCGACGGTCGCTGGTTCCGGTGCCCGAGACCATCCTCGAGGTCATGCCACTGCTCGATACCGACAAGGCGCTGGTCGATCAGCTCCGGAGTGCTCTGTCGCAGGTTCGTCGGGTCGAGTTGAGCCGCGATGACTTCGACCTGTCGGCGCTGCCGACCCATCTCAAGCCACACTTTCGAATTCTCGACGACGATGGAGTGCTGGCCGAGGACGACGACCTCGATCTACTCAAGAACCACATCCGACAAGAGGCCCGAATCCTGTTGTCGGTCGGCCGACACCCACTGGAGCGAACGGGTCTCACCACGTGGGATTTCGGCGACCTTCCGAAGGTGATCGAGTCAGAGGGACTGGGCCACATCGTGCAGTCGTTCCCCTCTCTGGTCGACGATCACGACACTGTTTCGGTCCAGTTGCTCGCCACTCGGGACGAACAGGTCGAGTCGATGTGGGCCGGGACCCGCCGATTGTTGTTGTGCAACCGGCCCTCGATGTCGAAGGTCATGCGGCCCATCCTCACCAACGAGGTGAAGCTCGCGATCGTGATCAGCCCTTACCAAGGTCCAGCCGAGTGGTTCGACGATTGTGTCTCTGCTGCGGTGGACGACCTTCTCGCCAGTGCCGGAGGACCCGTGTGGACACCCGACGCATTCGCCGATCTCCTCTCACGGACCAGAGCGAACCTTCCCCGGCAGGTCGAAGAGGTCGCCCTGGCGTCTGTCGAGGCGCTGACTGTCTGGCAGCACTTGAGTCGCCGCCTCCAATCGTTCACAGCCCAGTCGTTTCAGCCGACGATCAGCGACATCGACGAGCAGATACATCGACTGGTGTACCCCGGATTCGTTGCCGGTGTCGGTGGCGCCCGTCTGGCCGACCTGGCTCGATACCTCATGGCCGCCGATCGACGCCTCGACCGCTTGGCCGACACAGTCTCACACGACCGGGAGATCATGCGCACAATCCGAGGACTGGAGGCTCAGCACGAGCGATTGCTCGATTCACGCCCCTGGTCTCCCGAACTCGAAGATCTCACCTGGAGTCTCCAAGAACTACGAGTGAGCCTGTTTGCTCAGGCAGTGGGGGCCAAGGGAAAGGTGAGCGTGAAACGTATTCGCTCCGTTCTGGAGACTCTCGAAGCCATCTGATCAGCCCGCTGAGGCCACCACCAAGGTGTCGATGGTCAACTCATCGACGGTCTCGAGGCCTCTCCCGACGGAGTCGACAACCGTCCTCCAGGTTCGCCATGCCCTCGAGCGGTCGTCGATCAGTCCGTTCATCGCCATGACCAGCCCCAGCGCCGGTCCCACCAACGGCAACTCCATCCTGACGCTCTCGTGGGCGACCACTTCGAGGCCCGACGGGATCACACCGATCGGCCAAGTGTTCGGCCCGGTCATGCGTTCGACCGCGGTTCGCAACTCCGACAGGTCGTCTGGGCCGGAAATCAGAGCGGTGCCGCCGATGAAAACAAGGTCGCGGACCTCGGCCTCGATGAACCCCGGACGAAGATCCAAAGCGGCTCCGACCATCGCCGGATCGATCGGATCGGACTCGGCGATCAGGTCGAGATAGGCGCGCCGGACCCGAGTCCATCCGTGGAGCGGAGGCACCGAAGTCTTCCCAGTCACCCGACCTGCTGAGTCAGACCGCGGCCTTTTCGAGAACGTGTATTCCGCACGACGAACCGAGGCCGATGACGTGAGTGAGGCCGACCTTGGCGCCCTTCACCTGTCGGTCGCCGGCTTCGCCCCGCAGATGAGTGGTCACCTCATAGACATTGGCGACGCCGGTGGCACCAATCGGGTGACCCTTCGAGATCAACCCACCGGAGATGTTGACCGGCGTGGCACCGTCGCGGAACGGTCCGCCGGAATCGATCCAGTCTCCCGCCCCGCCTCGCTCGCACAAACCAAGATTGTCGTAGTGCAGCAATTCGGCGGTTGCGAAACAGTCGTGCAGTTCGACGAGATCAAGGTCGGAAGGATCGACCCCTGACTTCTCGTAGGCCTGCTGGGCGGCGTTGCGGGTCAGGGTGTTGACGTCGGGCAACACCTGACCGGATTCGGTCCACGGATCGGAGGTGAGAACCGAAGCCGAGATCTTCACGGCGCGCTTCTGTGCTCTCTTCGACATGCTCTTGAGTCGTTCCCCCGAAACGAGCACGACCGATGCCGCGCCGTCGCCGGTGGGGCAACACATGAGCAAGGTGTTGGGGTAGGACATGACGGGAGCGCCCATCACTTCTTCGAGACTGAACTCCTTGCGGTACTGAGCAAGGGGGTTGAGCGTCGAATTCATGTGGTTCTTGTAGGCAACCTTGGCGAACTGTTCGAACCCCACCCCGTCGTGGTCGTTGGCATACTCCATGCCGGCTTGGGCAAACACGCCGGGCATGCCCTCGGTGCCGAGATAGCCATCGACACCCGTGACCGCACCGAACCGACCGCCCGGTTCGTAGGTCTTGCTCTCCTTCTTGGTGGCACCGGTGAGCATCCCCATCTTGCCCATCTGTTCGACGCCGACCGCCAAGCCCATTTCGGCCTCGCCGGCCTTGATGGCCATGTAGACGGTGCGGATGGCGGTGGCACCTGTGGCACAGGCATTGGCCACGTTGTAGACCGGAATGCCCGTCTGTCCGATCTGCTTCTGGATTCGCTGCCCTGGTCCGGCCGACGCGTTGAAGAGCGAACCGGCCGCGAGGATCTCCATATCGTGGATGGTGACCTTGCCGTCGGCCATTGCCGCCATGGCGCTCTCGCTCGCCAGATCCACCCAGTCCTTGTCGGGGTAGCGGCCGAACTTGGTCATGTGGGTACCGAGAACCCAGACGTCGTCACCGTTGTTGGGGTCAGCTGGCATGGGAGAGCCTTTCTCTTGCCGATCAGGCCGGCTGGTAGCCGTAGGCAACAGCCTCGCAGCCGTTGTCGTCGGTGCCGATCGGGTATGTGGTGAGCTTCACTTTCATTCCGAGCTTCACTGTGTCGGGTGAGGGCTCGCAGTTGACGATGTTGGAACGCACTGTGGTGCCGTCTTCGGTGGTGACGATGGCCGACACGTAGGGAGCCGGGATTCCCGGTGCCGCCCGGTGGACGATCGTGAAGGCCTTGACCCGGGCCGCGTTCTTGACCCTGGCGTTCTTGAATTCGGTCTTTCCGCACTTGGCGCAGGCGTTGCGTCGGTCGAAATAGCGGGCACCACACCTGGTGCATTCGTGGGCCCGCAGGTAGGGGCGTGCCCCGAGCCGGAGATAGTCGACGAGCGGCACCTGTTGTGTCGGTGCAGAGGCCTTCTTGGCTGTGGTCTTTCGGGCTGCCTTCTTGGTCACCGTCAGCTCCTCCGAGTCGATGCTCGTGCGTGGCGAGATGGTAGCCCCTCAGCCGTTCACCATCGGCCTCGGTGCACGATCTGGTCGAGCGTCGGCCGCGGTCTCGACACCGACGACGACTTCCTCTCCGGTAGCGGGTGTCCGATGGCCACGCACCCGACGGCCCGACGGCCGACGGGAACTCCGAACTTCGTTCTCACAGCGTCTTCATCACCGAACAGGCCGAAGAAGAGCGCCCCCAAATCGGCGTCGACGGCTCCGTGCAGGAGCGTCATGACCGCGGCCCCACCGTCGACGAACCAGTAGGGCACAGTCCAGTCGGACTCGCTCGATCCGAGACCGGTGTGGGCCTTGTCGGTCTGGGAGTACCGCTTCACGTAGGCCCCTGGATCCACCCATGGGATGATCAGCAACGGGGCATCGAGCAGGCGGGGCCACGGAAACGCCGGCCGGCGGTCAGCGGGGAGAGTTGTGTCCCAGTAGAGAGCGACCTCCTCGCGACCCGAGAGCACCAGGAACTCCAATGCTGCTGTGTTGCCGGCCGATGGTGCCCTCCTGGCCTGTTGGAGGAGGGTTTCGATCGTTGAGGGTTGGATTTCGCGGTCGCTGAACGCACGCGACATCCGTCGACGCTCTACGACTTCAGAGAACTCCATGGTGGCCCGACACGGAGGGATGCACCGATCAGAGAAGCTTCTCGAGATCCTCTGCCATGGCCCAGCCGAACGCGATCAGGGCGTCGCCGGCGGCCACATCGAGGCCGTCGAACTGTGCGGCCACTTCGGCCGAAATCTTCTCGGGCTTGGAGCTCTCGTGATCGAGCACCGTTGCCTGCTGGCCGTGGCCCCTGACGGTGAAGGCACGATCCTCATAGGAGGCCGTCCCGATACCGAACCGCTTGGCCAGGCGTCGACCCCACGCTCGTTCCTCGCCCGAAGCCTTGTGGCCGGGACGGGGCACGACATCGTCGAGAGTCTTGTAGGCCTCGAATCCCGAAGGATCGTTCAGCTGGCAGCCGACCAAGACATCTTCGTCGGGGAACGCCAACACTGATCGTCGGAGCTGGTCAGTGACCATTGCTCGCAGGACCGTGTCGCGTTTGGAGTTGCGACAGGTGTGCGCCGCCCCGATCAACAAGCTGGGAGTGCCACCGATTCGCTCGAGGGTGCAATACGAGAACCCGCGAACCTTTCCCGACTCGGTCGCTACAGCCACAAGGACCCATTCCTCTACCTGCTTCGAGAGCAGTCCAACCTCGTAAGCGTTGGGAGAACCGGCGCAAAGGTCGGCCATTTCGGCCAACTCTGCATCAGTCAGGCTCGTGCAGTCTCTGGTTTCTACCTCGATCGCCACTGCAGCCATGCTCCCCAAAATCGCCGAAACGGACCCATACAGTTCACAGTCTTTCGACTCGTTTCGCAACTTCACATCCGCGGAATACGACAACTCGGCGAGTTGGAGCGATGCGGAACGCTCAGATCAGGATGGAATCCGACCCGAGCAACACCCGGAGTTCGGCGATCACACCGTTGGCGTTGTTGACCGCGTATTCGTCTGGAAGTCGAACTACTTGCTGTTCGCTCAGGTGTAGTTCAACCGGCGAATCGCCGGGGTGGGCTGCCAGAATCGCCTTGAGATCGGCGATGCAGGACTCCCGCTGATTCTCAGGACTGAGCTTCACCCGCACCGGTGCAGCGTTGCTCAGATCTTCGACCACCTCGATGTCCTGCACAAACAGTTTCGGCAGATCGTCACGGTTCTCGACTCGTCCCCTGATGAGCACGATGGCATCGTCGGCCAGTTTGGGGCCGTGCTCCTGCATCGTTCGTGGAAACACCATCGCCTCGACCGAACCTCCCAGGTCCTCGAGTTCGAAGACCGCCATCAGTTCGCCGGCCCGAGTCCACTTGCGTTGGAGGTTGGTGATGACTCCACCGACCCGACGAATCGATCCGTCGGAGAGGTCGGCCATCTCGGTGACCGTGCAGTCGGCCTTGCGTCGAATCAGGGATTCGATGCCCAATAGCGGGTGGTCAGAGATATAGAGGCCGAGCATTTCCTTCTCGTGGGCGAGCTTCGGCATCTTGTCGAATTCCACATCGGGGATCGACGGCCGCTCCTCGAATGTCGGCGTCTCGTCGAGATCCCCGAACAGCGACATGACTCCCATATCGTGCTCACGCCGTCGCTTGGCCGTGAGATCGACGATGTGCTCGAAGACCTGCAGAAGGCCCTTTCGGGGATGACCCAATGAGTCGAAAGCCCCGGCTTTGATCAACGATTCAATGGTTCGCTTGTTGAGCGCCTCCAGATCGACCCGCTCCACGAACTCGTTGAATGACTCGAACGGTCCGTTGGCATCGCGTTCTTCGATCACGCGAGCCACGAATCCAACGCCGACGTTGCGTACCGCCGACAAGCCGAAGACGATCCGGCCCGGTGAATCTGCTCCCGGGGTCTGGTCGGGCTCGGGGGTGAAGTCGGAGTCCGACCGGTTGATGTCAGCGACTTCAACCTCGATACCCATGATGCGGCACTCGTTGAGGTAGACGGCCGCGGTTTCGAGCTTGCTCTTCACGCTGGTGAGCAGCGCCGCTAGGTACTCAACCGGATAGTTGGCCTTGAGGTAGGCGATTTGGTAGGCGATGTAGCCGTAGCCGAAGGAGTGGCTCTTGTTGAAGGCGTAGTCGGCAAACTTCTCGATCACGTCGAATAGCTCGGTACCGAGCGTTTCTCCGTAGTTCGCCTCGGCGCAGCCCTGCACGAATCCGGCCCGTTCCTTGGCCATGATCTCGCGATCCTTCTTGCCGCATGCCTTTCGCAGGGAGTCGGCTTGCGCCAGCGAGTAGCCGGCGAACTTCTGTGCGACCCGCATCACCGATTCCTGATAGATCATCAGGCCGTAGGTGTCGCTTAGGATCTCGCGAGCATCTTCATGGAAGAACTCGACGGGCTTTCGTCCGTTCTTGCGGTCGGCGTAGTCGTAGTGCATGTTGGCGCTCATCGGCCCGGGCCGATACAGCGCCACAAGGGCCGCGACGTCGTCGAACGAAGTGGGCGCGAGAGCTCGAATCAGGGCCCTCATCGGACCCGACTCGAGTTGGAAGACACCGATGGTCTCACCCCGTCGGAGCAACTCGAAGGTCGGTTCGTCGGTGAGATCAACGTTGTCGATGTCGAGTTCGATCCCGGTGGTCGCCTTGATCAGCACCAGACAGTCGGTGATCACATCAAGGTTTCGCAACCCCAGGAAATCCATCTTGAGCAGGCCGAGATTTTCCACCCCATGCATTTCGTACTGCGTCACCACCGGCACTTCGCTGATGTCCTTGCCGGATTCAGGTTTGCGCTGAATCGGCATGTATTCGGTGAGTGGTTCCTTGGTGATCACCACCGCCGCGGCATGGATTCCGTCCTGACGCCTCATTCCCTCGAGGCCTCTGGCCACCTCGACAACCCGCGCCACATCTGCGTCGGTGGCAGCCATATCGCGGAGCTCGGCCGCCGCCTTGTAGCCGTCGAGATATTTCGGGCTTTCCTCGAGGCAGTACTTCAGCGGAGTGTCGCGCCCCATCACCAAAGGCGGCATGGCCTTGGCAACCCTGTCGCCCATCGCATAGGGGTAACCCAACACCCGGGCGGCGTCACGCACCGCGGCGCGCGCCTTTATCTGGCTGAACGTGATGATCTGGGCAACGTTGTCTCGGCCGTAGCGAGACGCCGCGTAGCGGATCATGTCGTCGCGGAAACGGGTGTCGAAGTCCATGTCGATGTCGGGCATCGACAGTCGTGAGGGATTGAGGAAGCGTTCGAAGAGCAGGTCGTAGCGAATCGGGTCGAGGTCGGTGATCCAGAGCGAATAGGCCACCGCACAGCCGGCGGCCGAACCGCGGCCCGGCCCGACCCGGATCTCGCGATCACGTGCGTACTTGATGAGATCCCAGGTGATGATGAAGTAGGAAGCGAACCCCATGTTGTTGATCACATCGAGTTCGTAGGCGAGGCGCTCAACGACGTGGTCGGGTACGGGGTCTCCCCACCGCTTCTTCGCTCCCTCCATGGTGAGATGGAGTAGGTAGTCGCGGTCGTTGTCGAAGCCTTCGGGCAACGGAAACTCAGGGAGCTGAGGCTTTCCGAACTCGATGGTGACGTCGGCCCGTTCGGCGATCCAGAGGGAGTTGTCGCACGAGGACTCGACCTCGGAGAAGAGGCGTCTCATCTCCCCTGCCGATTTCAGATAGTGCTCGTCTCCGTGAAACTTCAGCCGGTCGGTGTCGCTGAGCAGCGACCCGGTTTGCACGCACAGCAACGCGTCGTGACCCTCGGCGCCTTCACGGTGGGTGTAGTGGCTGTCGTTGGTGGCCAGCAACGGTGCGTTGATCTTCCGAGAGATCTCGAGCAACTTCGGATTGGTTCGGTGCTGCTCGGGGATGCCGTGGTCCTGGATCTCAACGAAGAGATTGTCGCGTCCGAATATGTCCTGGAGCCGGGCGGCCTTTTCGAGTGCACCCTTTTCGTCGCCTCGTATCAACGACTGCAGGACGTGACCTCCGAGGCAACCGGTGGTGGCGATGAGCCCCTCGGAATGCTCAGCGAGAGTCTCCCAGTCGACGCGGGGCTTGTAGTAGTAGCCCTCCATGAAGGCCCGGCTGGAGAGCTTGATCAGGTTCTTGTAGCCGGCGTTGGACTCGGCCAGCAACGTCAGGTGGTAGTAGAGCTTTCGTCCGCCATCGGTGTCACCCCCCGAGTCGTCCATCTTGCCACGGCGATTCGGACGTTCGAATCTCGAGTCGTGGGCCATATAGGCCTCGGTGCCGATGATCGGCTTGATACCGGCGTCGTGGCAGCCACGGTAGAAATCGAGGACCCCGTACATGTTTCCGTGATCGGTGATCCCGAGTGCCGGCTGTCCATCGGCGGCCGCCGCGGCGATGACGTCGTCGAGGCGCGAGGCCCCGTCGAGCATCGAGTACTCGGTGTGAACGTGAAGATGGGTGAATGATTTTCCCATCTTGATTACACGGCCTCCGCTGAGATGTGAACAACCCTGTGGACGTCCTGTGGACGAATCACAAGCATGTGATTCCGAACATATCGGCGGCCGTGGGAGTTGTCCACCCCTGGCTCAGAGCGTTCAGAGATAGGTGCCGTGGGCCGGATCGGATTGCTGCTGGGCAACCGGTTCGCCGCCGGGTCCGGGCCCGATCGCACCGCGCATCGTTGCCAGCTGTTGTTGGGCCGCCATTTGTTGGGCGAACAGCATCGCCTGCATTCCCTGCACCAAGCCTTCGAGCCATCCCACCAGTTGGGCCTGGGCAATCTGAAGCTCTGGCGCCGACGGAATCTCAGTTCCAGTGAAGGGCAGCACCAACCGGCCGAGTTCGTCGCGAAGGTCGGGCGACAGCGCCGACCCCAGCTCCCCCACTGACTGGTCGTAGATCTCCCTCAGCCGGCCGCGACTGGCTTCATCGAGAGTGGCCGAGCGCACCTCATCGAGCAACTGTTTCATCATCGAGCCGATTCGCATGACCTTGGCCGGATGGTCGACCGTCTCGTCGACAGAGTCGTCATCGGCCGGTGGTCCGTCGTCCTCGAGAATCTCGGGACGATCGGTTATCGCGGTGACCTCCGCGGAGTCGTCCCCGTTGGATGGGCTCGACGTCGTGGAGTCGTCGCCGGGAGTACTGGCATCTGACACTGGGGGTCCTTTCGGGGTACTACGAGGTTGAGATCAGGATACGAAGCTGAGCATCGGCACAAACATCTCCTCGGCGGTCAGCGATCCATGGCGCCCGATCAGCTTGATCCGGCCGCTGTCGGTGGAGTCGGCGAACCAGTGGCTCTCCTTGGCAACCAAGGCCACATCACCCAGCCGCGACCTCGCGATGTCGGTGACGACGGGTCCGAACCAACCTTCGTCGATCATCTGCTCAGTCGATCTCACCCATGCGGTGTCGAGATGGGCCTCGGACGCGGCTTGGAGAAGTTCGCGGCTGCGCCCGGCGGTGGCATGTAGCCACCTGAACCTTGCCTCTCCGGACTGTCGGTCGATCAGCGGTGCGAGATCGGTCGCCAAGGACACCTTGCCATCGCTGCAATCGACGAGGCCATGGTCGGCCGTGACCACGATCGCTGTCCCGCGTGGCAACACCATCATCATCTCGGCCACCAAGTTGTCGACCGCCACCAACTCGGCGTCGTAGTGCTCTCCGAATCCGAACTCGTGGGCGATCTTGTCGATCCCGTCGTAGTACGCGTAGACGAAGGGTTCCCCCGCCGACACCGCCTGACGAACCTCGACCGAGAGCGTCGGCAGGGTGCGCCATCCGTGATGACGAACTTCCGCGAGGTGGGCGCGGGTGAAGCCGGTGCCGGCGAATCCTGCGTTCTGGACCACCACAGGCCGCTGACCGAAAAAGGGCTCGACGGTCTGGAAGTCCTCCGGAACGATCGATGAACGAGCGTCGCCTCGTGGCGTGGACCACCGCAGCGTGTTGAGCACCTGTCCGTCGACATCGATTCGGTAGCCGACCACCCCGTGGCGGCCCGGAGCAGCGCCGGTGACGATCGATGTGAGCGCGGCCGCTGTGGTCGACGGGGCGACTGTGGTGACCTCTCCCCCGGACATCGCTGAAATAGTGGGAGCGAGGTGATGTCGTTCCTGGAGTTGCAGCCAACCGAGACCGTCCACGACCAGCACCACGACAGACCGTGCGTCGATCACCTCGACCGGCACCGCGTCGAAACGAGGGGCATCGGGGTCCAGCAGAGCCGGGATCAGTCCCGTTACGCAATCGGCTCCGAATCGAGGAACGATCGGGTGTTGGTCATCCATACGAATCCTCACGACGAAGGCGAACACTCATTGCGTGCCCACCGGAGAAGCATGGTTAGTATGCACGCATGCGGGTGTCGACCCGAGGAGATTATGCGGCGAGAGCCCTGCTTTCGCTAGCCCTCCACACCGAGGAGACACCAACCTCGGTGCGCGAGATCGCTGAACGCACATCTCTTCCCCAGCCATATCTCGAACAAATCCTGCTTGCTCTCAAGGGAGCGGGAATCGTCCGCTCGAAGAGAGGGGTGGGCGGTGGCTACGTTCTCGCGCGCGACCCCGACCAGATCAAGCTCTCGGAAATCGTGAGGGCGGTCGACGGCCCCATCACGGCCGGAGATTTCGGTGAACCTCACACCGACGGGGCCTGCGACCACGAAGGGCAATGTGTTCTTCTCACCATCTGGGGAGCGGCCGGATCCCACATGCGGGAGTTCTTGGACTCCTTCACCCTCGCTCAGATCGCGGTGATGGCCCGAGGCAACGCCGACTGGCCCGATCCCGGCCCCAGCTGAAACCCGCATCCGAACCTCGGCTCAACTGAGTGAGTTCAGGACCTCGGTCAGGTCGTCAGGCAAGGGAGATTGTGCCTCCACTGTCTCGCCTCCGATCGGGTGACGGAAGGTGAGACTGCGCGCGTGCAGGAACGGACGTCCCGGATCGATGCCGGGGCGACCACCGCCGTAGTCGCGATCACCAACCACCGGATGGCCGATGGCGCTGAGGTGAACACGAATCTGATGGGTACGACCAGTCTCCAACTGGCACGTGAGGAGCGTGGTGGGAAGAGGCTCGTCGAACGTTTGATCAACCGAATACCTGGTGATAGCGGGTCGTCCCCCTTGAACCACGGTCATGCGTGTGGGATGGCGGGTCGATCTACCGATCGGCGCATCGATCACACCCTCCGGTGTGTCGAGGTTCCCCCAAACGAGTGCCGTGTAGATCCGTTCGGGCTCGTGGAGGCTCATCTGCTCTACGAGGCCGGCGTGGGCCCCGGCCGTTCGCGCCACCACCAGCAGTCCCGAGGTGCCGCGATCGAGTCGGTGCACGATTCCCGGCCGGTGGGACTCGCCCACCGATGCGATCTCTGGGTAGCGAGCCAGAATCCCGTTGACAAGTGTCGAGTCCGGGTTACCGGCACCGGGATGCACCACCAACCATGCCGGCTTGTCGACCACCACCACATGTTCGTCCTCGTGGATGACGCCGAACTCGATGGTGTCGTCGGCCCGTGGCGATGGATCAGTCAGGTCGGGCAGATCGATCACGATCGTCTCGCCGGGACTCACACGGGCAGAGCCTGAGGCCACCACCTTCTCGTTCAACGTCACCGCCCCCTGCTCGATCAGGCGAGAGGCCACCGATCTGCTCACGTCGGCCAGCATGGCCACGGTGCGATCCACCCGTTCGCCCGACAGGCCTTCGGGCACCATCTCGGTCAGAGTGCGGCTCAACTGGCTGTCCTCGAGGCCAGCAACACAAAGGCCACCCCTCCGAGCGCGATCGCCATGTCGGCAATATTGAAGACCGGCCACCAGGTGAGGTCGATGAAATCGACAACAGCACCGGACAGGAATCCCGGCTCGTTCCGAAATGCTCGGTCGAGGAAGTTGCCGAGCGCTCCGCCGGTGATGGTGCCCAGAGCGACCAAACACGGAATCGACACGATCTTTCTCGAGTACCAGAGAAGACCGCCCGCAGCCATCACGGCCACCACCGCTATGAACGGCCCGAGACCGTTACCGATGCCAAAGGCGGATCCTGAGTTGTGGACGAGGCGGAAGTGCAAGGGACCGACGACATCCTGGAGTCGGCCATCGGCCAGATCGGACTGGGCCCAGGTCTTCGTGACCTGATCGACGATCAAGATGGCACTCGCGGCGGCGGCCGCAATTCCGACTCTTCGGCTCTGAGGGTCGCTCTCATCGGCTCGCTCAGAGCGGGATTCAGCGACGAGACAATCCACCGACCTTGACCTCCACCCGCTCGGAGGCCCACGGAATCGCGTCGAGGCGTTCCTTGGGAATTGGTAGTCCCGAGGTCACACAGATTCCGTAGCTGCCGGCGGCGATCCTGGCGAGAGCGTCGTCGATCTGTTCCACGGCCGACTGGGCTTGAGCCGACAGCGCCAACCCCCGTTCGCGTTCCACTGCAAGGGTGTCGCCTTCGCCTGACTCCTCGTCGAACTGCACGTCGCCTGGCTCGCGGTCGGCGAAGAGCGAATCAGCTTCGGCCTTCATGTCCTCAGAAGTCTGGAGGTACTTGCCACGCTCTTCGATGAGGCGGTCCTTCATCTTGTCGATGAACTTCTTCCCCAGCGGGCTCTTGGCCCGACCCTTCTTCTTGGCTGCCTTCTTCGCAGGAGCCTTCTTCGCGGGTGTCTTCCTTGCCGCGGCCTTCTTCGCCGGGGCCTTCTTCGCAACCGGCTTCTTCACGGCTGACTTCTTCGCAGGAGCCTTCTTCGCGGGTGTCTTTTTCGCGACGGTCTTCTTCGTAGCTGACTTCTTTGCTGTGGCCATGAAACCGCTGCCTTCCGTGCCATCTACCGAAGCGATTGCCCCGTGGAAGCAGGGATT
>JAJCXW010000164.1 GCA_029263235.1 Acidimicrobiales bacterium | reverse complement strand
CGCCTCACGGGGCTATAGCTCAGTTGGTTAGAGCGCACCCCTGATAAGGGTGAGGTCGCTGGTTCGACTCCAGCTAGCCCCACGTTCCGTGCATCGGTTGGTAGTCAGCGTTGGTTACGCGGCCGGCCGAGGATCCAGTTCTCTACCGACCGGAGGAAGCCATGGGTGGTGGCCTGGTGACCCTGATTCGTCGAAGTCTTGTTGCTGTCGGCGCGGGTATCGCCGTAGCCGCGGCGATTCGAGTCAGAGGCGGCGGGGGAGTACCCCCACAGACTGGCGGCTGGCGTGAGTTGCGTGGCGACGATCTCCGCTGACGGCCGAGGAGCCGTCCCGACATGCGTGTGATGGTGATTGGCGCCGGTGCCACCGGAGCGCGAATCGCCAGGCAGTTGCGTTCAACCGGACCCGTCTCCACCGTTGAGCTACACGACTCCGACACCGAAAGAGTCAGACGCGTGGTTCGTTCGCTGGGGTCCGGAGTGGTGTCTGGGTCGGGCCAGGCGATCTCCGACGGCACTGAGGCGGTGGTTGTGGCTACTCCCTCGGGCACTCAAGTGGCGTGGGCCCGTAGCGCCGTCCAGGCGGGAGTCCCGGTGGTCACGACATCCGACGACCTGTCGGAGGTCCGGCGCTTGCTCGATGTCGATCAAGAAGCCAGATATCACGGTGTTCCCGTACTGGTGGGGGCCGGGTTCATGCCGGGACTCACCGGACTGCTGGCCCGGCACGCGGCATCCGAGTTCGATGAGGTCGACGAGATCCATGTCGCCAAGGTCGGAACCGGCGGTCCGGCGTGCGCCCGTCAGCATCACGGGGCCCTCCGTTCGAGCGGACTCGACTGGCGAGACGGCCGATGGACCAAACGATCCGGTGGTTCGGGCCGGGAGTTGGTGTGGTTCCCGGATCCGGTTGCCGGCCAGGATTGCTACCGCGGTGCCCTTCCCGACGCTCTGCTGTTGGTGCCGGCCTTCCCGGGAGTTTCGCGAGTGACGGCCCGGATGGCGGCAACCCGACGCGATCGCCTCACTTCGCCGCTGCCGATGCTGCGTCGCCCCCATCCCGAAGGGGCTGTCGGTGCGGTGAGAGTCGAGATCCGCGGACTCGTCGGCACCGAGCGGAAGGTTTCGGTACTCGGCGCCACCGAACGCCCTGCTGTTGCCGCGGGAGCGGTCGCGGCGGCGGCCACCGTCCATGTCCTAGATGGGCAATGTGAGCCAGGTGCCTACGGATTGGCTGAGATCAGGCGGCCCGAGGTCTTGCTTGGCGACCTGCGCGACCGAGGTGTCACTCCGATGAAGTTCGAGGGCCTCTCGATCTTCACCTGACTGCTCTTGTGAGCTCGACAGCCCATCTGAACTGGTTGTCAAGTGGTATCCGAAAGCTGCCGAATACCAAGTAAACAAGGGCCCAAGAGGGGTCCTAAGAAAAGTTTTTCGAGAAATCGCTCAAGTTCAATTCGAGATCCGCCGAAGCTTTCTCCGCTGGCAGAAGCTCGGACTCGGGTCCGACTCCAGCTCTACAACGGGAGATGCAGGGCGATGGATCAGGGCGAAATGCAAAGAGCAATGAGGCGACGCAGAGCACGCAGAGCCGGAACAAGGCCGGAGACAGGTGCCGGATCGATCGAGCCGGAACTGGCCGAGATGATCGAGGAGAACCTGCCGCTGGTGAAGCACATTGTCTTCCAGGTCGCGGTGCACTTCCCCCGACACGTCGACCGTGACGATCTGGCCAGGGCTGGAGCCTTGGGTCTTGTCGAGGCGGCTCGTCGCTACGACGAGAGTCGTGGAGTTCCGTTCGAACGGTTCGCCGCTCAGCGAATCCGTGGAGCAATTCTCGATTCGGTGCGAGCTGCCGACTGGGCCCCTCGCTCGGTGAGGAATCTCGCTCGCAAGCTCGAAGGGGCTGAGCAGACGCTCGCCACGGAGTTGGGTCGAGTACCGACCAAGGAAGAGATGGCCGACGCGCTCGGTATGAGCCGTGGCGAACTACATCGTCTTCAGGACCGTATGTTCCGATCGGTTGTCCTGGCTCTCGAGCACGAGACCACCGATGAGGTCGAGAAGGACCTCACCCTGGTCGACGTGCTGGTTGATGCAGCATCGATCGAGCCCTCGAATGAACTCGAAATCCGCGAGCTCCATTCCTACCTTCGCGACGCCATCTCGCTTCTGCCCGAACGGCATCGTCTGGTGGTGATCGGCTACTTCCTCGAGGGACGCACCTCACAGGATCTGGCCGACTTCCTCAGTGTGACCGAGTCGAGGATTTCGCAGTTGCGATCCGAATCGTTGCTGATGCTCAAGGAAGGAATCGAGTCTCAGTACATGGGCCGAATTCCGGAACCCTGCGAGGCCTCCGGTCGGGTGGCCCGTCGCAAGGCGACCTACGCCAAGGGAATCGACGAGGCATCGAAGTTCGGCGATCGCATGGTTCAGGTCAATCTGATCGAGTCGGACGCTCCGGCGATAGCCGGCATGCAGCGCTGACAATTCGCCCGGGATCACTCCCGGCTTTTTGGCGGGAGTCAGCTCTCGGCGAAGAACCCGAGGACCTGATCGTGGAGGAGACCGTTGGTGGCCAGGCCTGACCCGGCGTTCCAGTCACGCTTGTTGTCGATCGTGGTGAACGATCCTCCGGCCTCAGCGATTATCACCGCCATGGGAGCGACGTCCCACGGATTGACCTCGGGGTCGATCATGGCTTCGGCCCTACCGGTTGCGACGAGTGCGTAGCCGTAGGCGTCGCCCCACGTACGAAGTGATGCGTCGCTCCGGAGCGCACGTGTGAGGGACCCACTCGGCCAGTAGCCGAAGCCACTCGTGCAGAGGTAGGCACCCCCGAGAGACGACTGGCTGCTCACCGAACAGGGCTGGTCGTTGCGAGTACAGCCGAGACCACGGCCGGCTGCGATGGTCTCGTTGAGGCCGGGAAGGTTGATGACCCCCACGGCGGGGCCCTGCTCGTCGATCAGAGCGATCAGGTTGCTGTAGAGGGGTACTCCGTGGGTGAAGGCCTTGGTGCCGTCGATCGGATCGATGACCCATGTGCGGCCCGACCTGCCGACACTGTCGGTGTGTTCCTCGCCCATGATCGAATCGTCGGGGAAGGCCGCGGCTATGCGTTGTCTGATGAGGGTTTCGGCGGCCAGGTCGGCGGCGGTGACCGGTGAGCCGTCGAACTTGTGGTCGACGTGAAGAGTGTCGGACTGAAACCAACCAAGAGTGAGTTGTCCGGCCTCGCGGGCGACCTCCGTGGCGAACTCGACCAACGATGAATCAGTGGGGGTCATGAATGCGGCCTTGGTAGGGGAGATCGCCGGGGGAGAATCGACGAGTTGGATGCTCTCACCAAGATGGCGGTCATGACGATCGGTCCGACAACACCGAATCTGGCATCGGAGGTCTCGGCGGTCACCAGGAAGATTCCCCACCAGACACAGAACTGGCCGAAGTGCTTGGGGTGTCGGGTGTAGCGCCTCAGTCCGGTGTCGAGGATTCGGCCGGCGTTGTCGGGCTGAGACCTGAACCGAGCGAGTTGGGAATCGCCCACGGATTCGAAGAAGAAGCCGGTGCCCCAGAGCACCACACCGGCCACTCCGATAGCTCCGACTTCGGGCGACTCGGCCACCATCGCCAACTGGACGGGCAGTGACACGATCCAGATGAGGAATCCTTGAAAGAGAAACACCGTGAGCAGGCTTCGAACCGTGAATCGGTCGCCGAGTTGTCGGCGCATGTTGCTGTAACGCGAGTGCTCAACTCCACCCCGGTCTCGCCACCACTGGTTGATCGCCAGACGGACGCCCCATACGGCGACCATGGCAACGACGAGATCTGATCTGGTGGAGTTGCCATCGCCGGTCGTAGCGGAGATCCACGCCACCATCGCGAACCCGATACCCCAGGCGATGTCGACGATGCCGGCATTGCGCAGCGGGATGCTGATCAGCCATACCGCCACCATCAAGAAAAGAATGGCGAGGGCCGCCGCGGCCAGGACATCGATGTTGCCACTCATGAGTTGATCTGTTGTTCGATCCAGTCGTCCATCTCGACCCAGCGCTCCGTCAGCCAAGTGAACGCTTCGTCGTCGGAGGTGGGGACTTCCGAGCGGGGGAATCGCCAGATGTGAACGGTCCACGGGCGACTACTCGGGATGTTGCGCGCCATCTCTCCAATGAATCCGAAGTACTCAAGACCGGCGTGGCCGACTATCACGATGTCGGCATCGGGCGCTCCTCGCAGCAGCGCCATCACGCCACCTGGTCGAATCGGCAGGCAGTGCTTGAGGTCTCGCACCATGGGTTCCAGGTCGGGACGGTTCTTGGCGACCCGATCGGCCCCCTTCTGGAGCCGCTCAGGCGTGTGGAACGTGCCTTCAGGGAAGATCACGGTGATGGTTTCGGAGTCGGTGGTGGATGCCAACTCTTCCATCTCGGTGAACATCGGTGAGCCCGGCTCGGGACGGCGGTTGACCCAGACGTTGGGGAGATTGCCGGCCACCAGATCCATTCCGGGCAGCCATTGAAGGGTGTGTTTCAGGGTGTACTGGACATGCCGTCCGCCGTGGGGGCCGAAGAGATAGGCGGGCAGGAGAGCATCGATGTGACTGGTGTGGTGGGCGAGCACGATCGCGTTTCCGATCGAGCACTCTTCGGGGTTGTCGACTTCTATCTCGACGCCGGCGAAGCGTCGGATGTTGCCGAGGTGATGGGCGACCCACCAGAACTGAGCCTTCTCATTTCCGGCGAACCAACCCGGATGGTCGCGTCGCCAGCCGAATCGCAGCAGTGCCAGGTTTCCGAGTACGGCGCCGCCCATTTCCACCAAGGCAGTGGACATGACGAGAAACCAGAATCGAACCAGTCGGTGCTGCCGATTGCGTTGGGCGAGATCCGTCAACGCGAGCAACGGAACTGCCAGAGGCGTGAGGATCACTGCCAGCACGATCACCAAGGTGAGAAGGGGCAGAGATATCAGTCGGCGGATCGATTTCGGTGGTAGCCGTGACACTGTTGAGAAGGTACCGCGTGATGAGCCGAGTCGGTGTGTGGACCGGCTCTCGGGCCGATTTCGGTATCAGTGAACGAGGGTCTCGGACTCGGGAAACAGATGGCGGACAGCGTTGGGCGGAAGGTAGGGCTGCCATTCTCCGGTGACATGGGCGAGCCGGTCGGCGATCACCATCAACGCGGCCGGGTTGTGGCCGAGACCGCAGTGACTTCCCCGAACCTCGACATTTTCACTCAGCGGCTGCTGGGGATCGAGACAGTGCTTCCAGCGCACCACCCCGTCGGTCCGGGAGTACACCGATGTGGTGGGCACCGGGATTTCCTCTCGAGCATGATCGGCGATGCGGGGCATCATGATGTGGCTCGAGTGGGTGCCGGCGAGGGCGTGGAAGACCGGGCCGACGTTCGATTCGCTGGAGTCGCTGATCTGGAAGGGACTGCCGAGTGTTATCGCCTGCCGGACAGTGTTGGGCGCGAGTCGGGCCATCTCCCGGGCGTAGATTCCGCCGAGACTCCATCCGATGACATCGACCGGGCCGTCGAGTCGGTCGAGACGATCGAGGAGATCGATCATGCCTTCGAGGATTCGGTCGGTGGGCCCGATGTTGGAGCCGAGACCCCAGCCGACCGGTCGGTGGCCCAGCGCTCTCAGGAAGGCACGGAGCGGACCGGTGCTGGAATCGTTGGCCATGAAGCCCGGTAGTACGAGAATCGGGCGTCCCTTCCCTCGTGGGAGCATCGACCAGAGAGCGGGCGCGGCCAAGAAGAACGACAGGAGTTCGGGTACCGACCTGAGTTCGAGCGCGAGTTTGGCTCGTGAGAGGTTCTGGGTGCTCATCCCGTGACCTCGTAGGTGTCGAGGGTCGGGTCGGCGGAGATTGCGTCCTCGGTGAACGCGATCACGCGCCAGTCCTTCTCGGAGAACCGTCTGGTCTGGTCGATGTAGTGCTCCGAAGTGAGGTCACCCGATTCACCGTAGGTCAGAAAGGCCCTGGCGACGGGACCCTGCTCGGTGAATTCGAGGGCGTAGATAAAGCTGGTTCCGTTGGCGATCGAGTAGCCCTCGCGGGTCAGGTTGGTGGTTTCTGCAACACGCTCACCCAGATCGATGTCGGGTTCGGTGGAGGTGCCGTTGCTCCCTCTGCCGACCACATTGCTGACCCCCTCACGTCCGGTGCCGCCGTGGATCGGCACGCGCTCGCCGTTGCGGTTTGCGAACTGCACCTCACCGAGGGGCGTATCGGGCTGGAAGCCCGCCGATCGGACGATGTCGACGGCGGTGGCCAGCGCGGCCAGCACCGGATCGTCGCCGGTGATCGAGTCCACGAGACCCGATGGCGATCCAATGGGATCGGAGGGATTGAAGGCAGTGGCCCAGACGTCGTTCCCCAGTCTGGAGATGAACTCACGCCACACGACGGCACCACGGCTGTCGAGATTGACATGCCGGTCCCAGCCGGCGAGGGCGAGGCATCCGTCGACTGCCGACAGAGCGGCGGACTCACCGGCTTCCTCGCACCGGCCGAGCACGGCATCGACCAACACCTCGGCTGTGTACACCCGGTTTCCGATGGCGGAAGCGGCCAGTTCATCGAGAGTGAAGAGTCCGTCCGCACCAGAGTCGCCGCTGTCGACGCTGAGTTGGGTGGCATTCATGCGGCTTCGGTTGGAGAGTTGGAGTTCGGCCCGGCCGTGCATTGGTGAGAATCCGGTGAGGGGTTCGTCGGGGTTGGCGATCCAGTAGGGGTCGTTGGCGTTGAACACGAAGTCGGATCGTTCCAACTGCGGAAACTCGTCGAACGGCACGACACCGGGATCTCGGGATGCCGGATCGTCGACCCACTCGAACATTGGATCGCTCCCGTCGAGAAGGACCAACCCTTCGTCGAGAGCGAACTTGGCGAACTCGCCGTTGTTGACCTGCTGCAACCAGGCGTCGATGGCCTCGTCGGAGAGGTTGGGTGTGGCGGAGGTGTCGGCGTACCAGATTCGTCCGTCGGCCGAGGCTGCGATCGTGTTGACCCACGGGATGCCTTGGTTGTTGCGGTGGGCGTCGATGAAGGCGTCCATCGAGTCGGCCATGTTCATGTCGAGGAACTGGGGGATGATCTCGTCGTTTTCGGCGTTGGCATCGCGGATGGTGGCTGTGAGGGTCTCGCCCCAACCGATCCCCGGAAGACTGATGATTGGCCCGTAGTGGCTGAACCAGATGGTGTGTTGCTCGGTCGACACGACGCCGGTGTCTGGATCCAGCACCTCGACCTCGACGGTCTCGGAGGTCATCTGGCGGGTCTCGTCGCCGTAGACGTAGCTGGTGGGATCTCCCGGAACCAGGTCGATGGTGTAGGCGGTGAAGCGATGGCCGGCCGACACGGTGTGACTCCATGCGATGTCGTCGTTGAATCCGATGTTTATTCCGGGCGAGCCGAGCAGCGAGGCTCCGTAGACGTTGATCTTGCCGGGAATGGTCAGGTGTGCTTCGTAGAACCTGAGCGAACCCTGCCAGGGAAAGTGGGGGTTTCCGACCAGCATCGTGGTGCCGTCGGCAGTGCGGTCGGGGCCGATGGCCCAGGCGTTGGACGCGGTCTCTGCCGAGCCAGCGCCGCCGTTGAACGCATCGAACCCGTTGGTCTCGGGGGCCAGAGCCGACTCGTCGCTGGACGAGGATTCGGGTGGGGTGGCGCCGAAGGCCATCGAGATGATGGGGTCGAGCGAGGCCCTGAGAGTGAGGGTCTTGTAGTAGGCCGCAAGGTCGTACTCGTCGATTGGTCGGATCCATTCGGCTCCGGTGCACCATCCGCTCACACCATCGGGTCCGACCTCGTCGAGGTAAGAGTTGTATCCGGCCGCGTAACCACGAATCAGGTCCTGCAACTCGGCGTCGAGTCCATCGAACTCGACCCGTGACTGGCCGAGAATATCGACTGCCTTGTAGACGACGTCGGTGTCGAGTTCGTCGGGGCCGTGGTATTTGGCTCGTTCGCTGTTGCTGCGCACGACCATGTCGGCCAGCGTGCAGAGGTGGTCTTCGCTGAACGCATAGCCGTATCCGAAGCCGAGACTGCCCATGTCGTTGGCGAGAACGTGGGGGACGTTGTTTTCGGTGCGGCGGATGGTGGCTTGGTACTGAGGACCAGCGGTCGTGGTGGTGGCCACAGTGGTGGTGGGCGGTGAGGTTGTGGTGGTGGGCTCGGAGGCGGATTCAGATCCACTGCATGCCGCAGCCACGACGGTGAAGACGATCACGACCGCGATTGCCTGAACGATTCGGATTCTGTGACTCACGTTGTTCCTCCGGCCATCGACATACAGCGTACGACTTGCTGACTTCGCCCCAGACCACCCTCGCAAGGATCAAACAGTCGGCAGGGCTTGCTGCCGGTCCATCATATTCTCCATGATCGACCGGATGAAATCGCCACTCTCAGCGGTCGGCCCTCCTTCGACTCCGCCGTAGATCGCGCCGCTCAGCGGAGTCTCCTCGGAGTGTTGGTGGGCGTAGGCGACAGCCTCGTCGAGGTCGTCGGCCCACGCTTCCACCAGGCCGGGTCGGATTTGGGGTCGGGTGACGGCCATGTGGATCGAATCGGGGTACTGCTGGCCGTTGAGACGCCAGCCCTTGGTGGAGAGCGAATCGTTGACGTGGTAGATGTTGAAATCGTCGCTGGTGAAGCTGAAGCAGAAGGTGGGATCACCGACGATGCGTAGTTCTGAATGCGACTTGATGGCCTCCTGCATGGCGAATGCCGTCTCGAAGATCTGCTTGGCGTAGCCCATGTAGCCCTCCTTGCCCAGGCTCACCATGGCGGCCCATGTGGCCGCTAGTAGCCCACCGGATCGCGATCCCTCGATTCCCGGAGATGCGTACTTTCCGCCGGTCCAGTCGGTCATGTAGAAGTACTGGCCGTTACGCAGCGAAATGTCGCGGAATGTGAGCACCGATGTGCCCTTGAAGCCGTAGCCGTACTTGTGGGTGTCGGCCGAAATGCTCGTGACCCCCGGGACCCGAAAATCGAACAGCGGGATGTCGTATCCGAGTTCCTGGCCCCACGGGAGAATGAACCCACCCAGGCAGCCATCGACATGGAGGCCGATGTTCTTGTCGAGAGCGAGCTGCCCGAGATCCTCGATCGGATCAATGGTGCCGTAGCCGTAGTTGCAGGCAGAGCCGACCATGGCGATGGTGTCGGCATCGACGGCGTTGTTCATGGCGGCCGGATCGACCTTGGTGGTGATCGGGTCGACGGGAACCTGGCGCATCTCGATGCCGAGCAGGTGACAGGCCTTGTCGAACGCGGGATGGCCGGTCTCGGGCTTGACGAAATTGGGCCGGCTGATGTTTCGTTCGGCTCGGGCCTGCTCGCGATAGGCGAGCACCGCGTGAAGGATGCTGCCGCTACCACCCGTGGTGATCATGCCCACCGGCTCGGTGTCGGTGACCGCGTCGGCGTGGAGCATGTCGAGGGTCATGGCGATGATCTCGCCCTCGAAACGGGTGGCGCTCGGACACATGTCTCGCTGCAACACGTTGACGTGAGCGAAGCGTTCGTAGACCTGAGCCATGAACGCGTAGTGGTCGTGGTCGCCGCAGTACATGGTTCCCGAGCATTGTCCGGTCTCCCAGCGAGCGTCCTCGTCGGTGGCGATGGCTGCGAGTTCGTCGATGATCGCCGATCGGCTGCGACCCTCTGAGGGCATGCCACGCAGGACTCCGTGGGACTCCGCGTAGGGATTGGTGCGGCTCATGGGGGTCCTCCGAGGGCGGTGTGACTCGGCAGTAGTGCTTCGAAGCAGGCTTCGAATTGAGATTGCCGGTGATCGTAGAGGGCGCGGTGCCGGGTGGCCGGATCGTGGACCGGACCGATCTCGACCGTGGCCGCCAGATCCGAACGGGTGATGGCTCCACATCGCTGGAGAGACAGAAGCGCCGCGGCTCTGGCCGTGGCCAGATGGGGCTGGGCGACCACGGCAACAGGTCGGCCGAGTATGTCCGCGATCACCTGAACCCAAGCCGCGCTGCGGGCACCGCCGCCGGTGAAGTTGATCTGACCGGCCCGATGACCGGACAGTGCTTCCACGTGGGGCAGCAGCCACGCCAAGTTGTGGGCTACTCCTTCGGCTACGGCACGGATGAGGTCGACCCGGTTGGTTTCGAGCGACATGTTGATGAAGCCACCGCGCATGGCGTGACTCGAGTTGGGGGCCAGTGACCCGGCGAGCCACGGCAGGAACAGTACGCCTCCGGCTCCGGGCGAGGTAGTTGAGAGTGCAGTATCGACCGAGCTGAACGGTTCATCGGGGGAGTTGGCACCGAGGATGTCGTCGGGGTGGATGATCTGGTCGATGGTGTGTTCGAGGACTCGACCGCCGAGTCCGTTCTCGGCCATGGTCAGGTAGGAGTCGCGGAACGGTCCCGGCATCGACACGATTTCGTGATCTA
>JAJCXW010000163.1 GCA_029263235.1 Acidimicrobiales bacterium | reverse complement strand
ACTGCTTCGAAGATCATCTCGCGCTGCAGTTCGTTGGCGCCTTCGCCCCACTCGTTGATCTTGCAATCACGGTAGAAGCGTTGGGCTGGGCTGTCGAGCATGTAGCCGTTGGCGCCATGAAGGTGGAGGCAGCGTTCGCTGACCCATGTGGCAGTTTCCGACGAGACCAGCTTGGCGACCGACGCATCGGTGTCGTAGTGCTCACCGTTGGCGAGCTTCTCGGCCGCTCCGTAGACGAGATGGCGAGCGCTCCGAAGTCGGGTGGTCATGTCGGCGATGGTCATGCGTACGGCTTGGTTGGCAGCGAGCGGAGCACCGAATTGCTCGCGCGTGCCGACATGGGTGGCCGCGGCCTCGAGCGCGGCTCGACCCAGCCCGAGTGCCAGGGCTCCGGCGAACACACGACCTTGCGACAGCACGGCGAGGCACTGGCGGAATCCGCCATCGAGCTCACCGACGAGTCGGTCGGCGGGGACCACGCAGTTGTCGAAGTGCAGCTCGGCTAGTTCGGAAGGCCGCATTCCGAGTTTCGGCATGGAGGACCTGGTGAGACCAACGCAGCTTCCGTCGACAGCAAACACCGAGAGGCCGCGGAGCTTTCCGGGTTCGCCTGCGGTGCGGGCCACCACCAGAATCAGATCGGCGAATGTGGCATTGGTGATGTACATCTTCGAGCCGTTGAGCACGAAGTTGTCGCCGTCGGGTTGAGCCGACAGCCGTACGCGGGTGACGTCGGCGCCCGAGTCGGGCTCGGCGTAGGCCCAAGCCCCGGTGAGCTGGCCGGTGAGCATCGAGGGCACGAAACGTTCGGCTAGGGCCAGGGGCGCGATGTTGGCGAGCGAGGCCGCGGCCAGCGAGGTGTGGACGTAGATGCCGAGGGCCGCACCGGCCGATCCCTTGGCCAGCTCCTCGAACATGACGCACCGTTCGATCGGCCCTCCGCCTGATCCTCCCAATGCCTCGTCGAAACCGACACCCAGCCAGCCGAGGTCGCCGAGGGCCTTGAACAGGTGCCTGGGGTAGGGGTTTGGTGAATCGTCGAGGTCCCAGGCCGTGGCGTTGGGGGTGATCTCCGCTTCGACGAAGCGGGCGACCTGCGAACGAAACTCTTCCTGGGTGGACGTGAGATCAGACACCGCGGAACTCCGGTCGACGCTTCTCCTGGAAGGCCTTGACCCCTTCGTGGTGGTCGTCGGTCTGGATGCACTGGACCTGGGCGAAGATCTCGAACTCGAACTCGGCGTTCATGTCGACTCCCAGCGATCGGTGAATCGCCCGTTTGGTCCACGCATGAGCGATCGGCGGGCCGGCCGCGAGCTTCTTCGCCAGCGACGCGACTTCGTCGGCGAACACCTCAGCGGGAACGACCTTGTGCACCAGCCCGATGTCAAGCGCTTCTTCGGCGCCGACGAGGCGGCCGGTGAACATGAGCTCGGTGGCCTTGCCCAGCCCCACCATGCGCGGGAGAAACCAACCGGCCGACATATCGCAGCCGGCCAGGCCGATCCGGGTGAACGGGGCACCCATGCGGATGCCTTCGGCGGCGATCCGGAAGTCTGAGGCGAGCGCCAGGCCCAGTCCCCCACCGACCGTGTCGCCGTGGAGTGCCGCGATGACCGGTTTGTCCATGCCCACGATGGCGCGCACCGGGTCGAGGTAGCGGCGCACGATGGGCTCCCACTCCTGTGGGGCCCGCTCGATCATCTCGGCTTGATCGGCGCCGGCACAGAAGACCTCTCCGTTGCCGGCCAGGACCACGACCCGCACATCGGGGGATTCCGCAACTTCATCGAGGGCATCGACAAGGAGGCCCACCGTGGGGTTGGCGAGGGTGTTGAGACGCTCAGGCCGGTTGAGCGTGACCGTGCCGACTCCGTCGGCGATGTTCACGAGGATGTCGTCACTCATTGGATTCCTTCGGCATGGGGGACAATTACGGTTCGGCCCGGACCACTCGGTTCGGTGAAGATGCCGGCGGCGTCGTCGAGGCCCACTCGACGTTGCACCGATCGGGAGACGTCGAGTCGGCCGGCGGCGATCAGGCCGAGCACGGTCTCAATCTCGGCTGGGGTCGAACCGAAGGAGCCGTGGACTGACATTTCTGATCCGATGAACATGGCCAGCGGCGGAAGCTTGGGGCGACCGGTGCCGACACCGACCACCACCAGCCGCCCACCGGGGGCGAGTGAAGACAGTCCGAGTTCGACGGTCTCGGTTCGGCCGACACATTCGATGACGAGCGTGGCGCCACCAGCGAGTCTGCGCAGCGCCCGATCGGGTTGTTCTTCGGCACTCGGGTCGAGCACCGCGTCGGCTCCGGCGGCAAGCGCGGCTTCGCGGCCCGCCTCAGCGGGGTCCACCGCGACGACTCTCGCGGCACCACCGAGGTTCGCGAGCTGAACGGCATGAATTCCCAGACCTCCGGCTCCGATGACAACGACGATCTCTCCGGTCTTGAGACCGCCGACGGTGTTGAGCGCATGAAATGGCGTGGCAATGGCATCGGAGGCAATGGCACCGATGTCCTCCGATATCGAATCGGGCAAGGTGATCAGGCAGGAATCCGGAAGAGCGATCCGTTCGGCGAATCCACCCTGGCGGGCCATACCCAAGACCTGGGGTCGTCGGCACCGGTTGGTGGCTCCGGATCGGCAGGGCAGACATTCGGCGCAGGAGACCTGCCCGAACGACGCCACCCGATCTCCGGGCGCCCATCCCGTGACGGCCGAACCGACCTCGAGAATCGTGCCGGCGATCTCGTGCCCGGGTACCACACCAGGGGCGACCCCCAGCTCTCCGGCGACGATGTGACGGTCCGTGCCGCACACTCCGGCGGCGTCGACGCTCAACAGCACTTCGTCGGGGGAAGGCGCGGGCTCGTCGATGTCGTCGAGTTCGATCTCGCCGGGGCCTCGGTATACGAGGGCCTTCATCGCAGCCCCATGTGGCGAGCGATGATGTTGCGCTGGATCTGGCTGGTGCCTCCGCCGAGTTCGCAGCCTCGAACTTCGAGGGTGCGGCGCAGGAAGGGCGAATCGGCCTCCCAGCCGGTGGCTCCGGCCACCTGCAGAGCCGCACTCGTGGCTCTGCCGGCGACATTGTTGGCCAGCATCTTGGCCATCGATGCCTCCATCGGGCAGGGCCCCTCCACATCGCGCTTGTGGGCTGCGGCATAGACCAGCAAGCGGGCCGCGGCCACTTCGGCTTGGGCCTCGGCCAGAGGATGAGACACGGCTTGGTACCGAGCAATGGGTTTGCCGTATTGCACACGCTCACGTGCGTAGCGGACACCGTCGTCGATGGCCGCCTGGGCCACACCAATCGCCTGGGCGGCGTTGGCGAGGCGTTCGGGGTCCATGAGCTTGGCCAGGTTGAGGAAGCCGCCGTCGATCTCGCCCAACACCGCGTCGTCGCTCACGATCACGTTGTCGTAGGTGACGTTGTTGACCATGAGCGCTTTCATCGCCGGGAACTTGCGCTGTTCGAAGCTGAGCCCCGGCGCCGGATTGTCGACCAGAAACAGGCTGATGCCCTTCTGCCGCGATTGGCCCGGGAAGGTGTTGGTTCGTGCCGCGGTGATGATGACCTCGGCTCGCTCGGCTCCCGAGATCGGTCCCTTGACCCCGTTGATTCTCCAGCCGCCGTCGACCTTTTCGGCGGTGGCCTCCATACCGGCGAAATCGGAGCCGGCTCCGGGTTCGGACATGGACAGAGCGAATCGTTTGTCGCCCGAGACGATGGCTGGCAGGTAGGCGTCGGCTTGGGCTCTCGTGCCGCAGATGTGGAGAGCGTGAGATCCGAAGATGGTGCCGGTGATGTAGAGCGTGGCCAGCGAGATCGATGTCTTGCCGACCTCTTCCACGAAGACGCAGAGGTCGACCACCGAACCGTCGGATCCTCCTTGTTCTTCGGGCACAGGGATGCCGGTCCAGCCGCGTGCCGCGCACTCGCGATAGAAGTCATCGGGGTATTCCTCGTCGTTCTCCATCTGGAGTATCCGCTCGGGCGGATAGTTCTCGTCGAGAAAGGCCCTCACGTCGGACCGTAGATCGAGCTGTTGAGGTGTCAGGTAGACGTCCATCATTTCCCTTCGAACACTGGTTTACGTTTCTCACGGGTGGCGGCGAGGCCCTCGCGGAAGTCGGCGGTGGCTATCGCTCGGGCTTGTATCACTGCTTCGTGGTCGAGTTGTTCGGCCAGCGAACGGCCTTCGATGCCGGAGAGGGCCTGCTTGTTGCCTCTGGTCGCAGCCGGAGCCAATGCTGCGAGTCGATCGGAGAAGGCAGCCACGGCACCATTGAATGTTTCGGCGGTGGCGGTCTCGGTGACGAGTCCTTCGGCGCGTGCTTCCTCTGAACCGAACACTGCTCCGAGGGTGACGATCTCCATGGCCCGCACCGGGCCCACCAGCCTGGTAAGCCACCATGTGGCGCCGGTGTCGGCGCCGGTGAGTCCGAGCCGGGCGAAGACGAATCCGAGACGAGCTTGGTCGCTCATGATCCGGAAGTCGGTGCTGAGCGCAACCGCCGCTCCCCCACCGAACGCGTCGCCGTTGATGGCCGCCACGGTGGGAATGTCGAGACCCGAGATGGCCACGATGCCGTCGTTGGCGTGACGAAGTTCGGCCTCCACGTATGCCGTGTCGCCCTCGAGGAGGTCCTGGAGCGCTTCGAAGTCGCCGCCGGCGGAGAACGCCACACCTGACCCGGTGATCACCAGCGCCCGAGCCGCGGCGTCGTTTTCGACCTCGGTGCAGGCGGCGATGAGCTCGGTGAACGCCTGGGGGTTGAGGGCGTTGCGGACCTCGGGTCGCTGGAACGTGAGCGTGTAGATGCCTCGCTCGTCGCATTCGAGCGAGAGAAGATCAGGCATCGATCTTGAACACCCGAGCTGCGTTGTCGCGCAGGATCTTGCGGGTGGCCTCGTCGGAGAAGCCGCAGTCGTAGACATCGTCGA
>JAJCXW010000162.1 GCA_029263235.1 Acidimicrobiales bacterium | reverse complement strand
TGACGGCCACCACATCGGCTTACGTGGTCTGTGCTGTTTTCCTTCCATTCTTCCAAAAGCTGACCTGGTCTGACCTCATCCGGGCTCGAAGTTCGGTGGCAGACGTCTGGCCGTGACGTGGCAGGTGGCGGGTGGTGGCAGACGATGGTGGCAGACGATGGCAGGCGGCAGGTGGGCGGTGTTCCATCCTGATCTTCTGTGTTCCTCGTGGAACACCGCCCGCCTGCCGACATAAGAGGCCAGGGTCGCCCCGGTGAGCAACGGGCTATTATCGTATTTCAACTACCGGAAGCAACCATGTCTCAATCCCCGGCTGCCCGGCACCGTCACGACGACAAAGACGAGGAGGACCTGGCCATCCACTGCACTGGAGCGACGCAGGTGCCCGTTCAGGCACACTCTGCCAAGGAGAGTGCCTACGCCGAGTTGGGCGCGCCGATTGGCCTCTCGCGCTGGCATTTTGGCCAGCTGCTGAAGCGCGGCAAGGAGATTGACCACTGGCGGCTGTCCATGGAGCAGTACGCCGCCGTGCTACTGAACAGTCCCGAGGAGCAGTACTGGGCCATCCAGCGGCCTGCCAACACTCTGCCGCTGCCCGAGGTACCCGGCGACCCATCGGTTGACCGGTCGGCCGAGCAGGTGGGCGCCGCTGACGACGTGTCCCTGGATTGTATGGAGACCATGATGGCAGCCGTAGAGTCCTGGCTGGAGACCCAGGGCTTTGTGGTGGAGGACGCGCGTGCGCTGGCCCGTCCGTCAACCATGACTGTCTGTCTGACCGACGGCCCGGTCTGCCCCGAGACGCTAAGGCGCTGCCAGACCTACCTACTGGCGGCTATCCGAGCGGCACAGGATCGCCCGGTGGTAGACACGGTGCACTACTCGATGGCTCAGCGGGTTGTCAGGACGGACGGGGCAACACAGTATGTTTACTGCAGCCTGCACTACGAGTACGCGCGCCATGTCAGCGTCTACCTAGTGAGCAATCGGGCGTCCGGCAGCCGCCCGGTGCTGGCGGAGCAGCTTGCCGACACCTGGCGTCAGGCCCAGGAGACGCTGGGGCTGGAGGCGGCGGTGGTGCTGGAGCAGACCGGGGTGCAGGACCCGGCGGCGGCGGCGCTGGACACCTCTGCGCTTGATGTGTTGGGCGCCTACGCAGCCGACATTACGGCAGAGACACGCGGCTACCGTTACACCCACGGGGTGGCCTGGGAGATCGGGGAGCCGACCACGCTACCCGGCAGCTCCTGGCTCTGTCGGCGGCGGACGCCGGAAGAGTACGCGGAGCTGCGGCGGCGGGCGGCAGCGCTGACCGCAAAGTGATAAAGTATACATTTCCACATTTCCACGCACACTCGCCGCTGCTATCACCGTCCGTTACTCGTGTCACCACCGACCATACTGAGTATCCACGGAGGCACCAGACGCGACGCACCCGTACATCGGCGCCGGGCGCGGTATACCTGTTGCTGCTCCGGACCGGCGACGTAGGGTGCGCGGAAACAGTTGCAGGATCGTATATTTCCAGTGCTGCCCCACGTGCACCGCGTACACCCGGGTGCCACGATGGCTGCTGCAGGTGACGACGAGGAGACGGAGTGGGTGCAGGACGTGATGCGCGCCGTGGTGGGCGGACCGATCCTGGTCAACGGCCGGGCTGTGCACGTTGTTCGAGATGACGAGGCTGGGCTTGTGGTGAGCGTCGGCACGGTGCTCGAGACCGACCAGACGGCCGACGCGGCGGAGAACGGCGACGAAGACGTGCAGGAGACGGTGCGCTTCATCGACGAGCTAGCCGACAACCTGCAGGACTGGCTGGCAGAGCTGCGCATCGACGCGGAAAACGAGAACGTGCTCGAGGTTGACCTGGGCGTGAGTGCCCCGCTCCTGCTTGACCCCACGGACGATGACCACGGACCCGTGACGATCACGGCCGAGCAGCCGGCCCGGTTGCGCCTGGGCCGCGACCCGTCCGTGGTCAGCGGCGAGCTGACGCTAGAGCGCCTGCGCCGAGACGGCACGGTCCTCGAGACGGCCGACGGCGAGACGATGGTGCAACTGCTCGATGCGACAAGCACCGAGCTGCAGGACGGTGACCTGCTGGCCCGGCTGCGCTACACGGCGCTGCTGCGCGGCGACACGGCCATCCTGCTCTCCGTGGAGCTGCTGCTGCTGGAGCAGCCGTACGACGATGATGACGCCGACGCCGGCGAGGTGGACATGCAAGACATGAGCATGGACCGGTCGACCGGGGGCGCTTTTGCCTATCGCCGCGGCGCGGCCATCCGGCGCCGCCGTGCCCTTCGGCGCATGCGCCGTGTCCGCGGGCGGGCGGGTCGCCGCCGCGGGCGCCGCCGCCAGTTTAACCGCCGCGCCTGGGGCCGCCGCCGCCGCGCCCTGCGCCGCCGCGGTCTTGGGCTCGGCCTGGGCCTGGGCCTCGGGCTGGGCAGCGCCGTGCTGGTGGGCGGCGCCGGTGGCCGGTTCATCGGCGACGAGCTGGCCTTTGAGCTGGCCGAGCTGCGCCGCGAGGTGATTTTTCTGCGCCGCGAGAACCGCCAGCTGCGCAGCCTGCTCCTGCAGTTTGGCTGGACCGGCGGGCTCGGGCTCGGCTTCCGTGGCATCGTTCGCGGCGGCGGCCGCCGCGGACCCATTCGCGGCCGCGGTGGCGGCGGCCGTGGGCGCCGGCGCTACCTGGTGCTGGAAAAGATCTCGCCGGATCACGAGGTGTGTGATGGGTGCGAGGCCGCCGTGGCCACGTTGCGCTGCACGGGCAGCTGCAAGCGGGACACGCCGGCCCTCTACTGCACGGCCGAGTGCCGCGAGGCCGACTGGAGCAAGCACAAACTGCTGTGCGGCCAACTGTAAGTGTAAAACCGCGTGCGCGCGGTCTGATTTTTCCCACCCTAAAGCCGCCCGGCCCGCTCCGGCTGCCTTCCTTCTCCGGTCGTCATGGCCGCCGCGTCGCCGATGGACCACTGTATCCACTGCCGTCGGGCCGGCGGACACCGGTTTTCCTGCTCAGGCTGTGGGGGGACCATCCGCGGGCACTGCTGCAGTCGGGAAGAGTGCAAGCACGCGGCCAAGCTCTCCCATGTACCCGAATGTCGGGTGCGGACCCCGGAAGAGGTGGCCACACAGCACGCCTCCACGTCGCAGCTGCAGGCCGAGCTTGCCGAGGTGTGGCTGCCACGCGTGACGCGCCGGAGCCGCACAGACGTGCAAGACAAGCTTAACCTAGGGGCGATAGGGTTCGTCGGCGGAGGCGGCTGGCGCTGGCCGATCGGCATCCAGCGGGCCAACGAGTTTGCCCTGCTCGGCCTGTCGCTTGAATCTGTCGACCACCCGGCGGCAGATGCGGGCATCACCGAGATGGTCTGGCACGGAAAACGGGGCGACAAGACGGACAGCGGCTGGGCCAGGGTGCGGATCACCTCGGAGGCCCAGCTGCACTTTGATCCGGCCCCACACGCAGACCTCATGTTTGCAAGCGTGGTACTGCCGCCCTGGGAGGCCGGTCGCGCCAAGGGGTACAGCGACCGGCCGAGGCTCGGTGAGCTGGGCGAGATTTCGCAGACGCTGGCCTACGACGCAAAGCGGCGCGAGCTCAGCGCCGGCTGCCACTTTATGGGCGCCGCCATTGCCACCCTCTATCTGGCCAGGCGCTTCCTCCAGGAAGAGATCAGCTCTCGCCGCGCCCAGGCCGAGTATGGGCGCACCATTGCGCGCCTGGCCGACGAGCTGAAAGCGGCGGAAGCGCGCGGCACCCCGGTCGCCGAGTTGCCCGCCGAGCTGCCCGAGACGGGCGCCCTGGAGCGCTTTGTGCTGGGCCCCGAGGGGCAGAACGTCTTTGGGGCGACGCTCGAGCAGGCGCGCGCGTTCGCGAAGCGGTAAGCCGAACCGTCTCCTTGCTGCGCACAGCGGCCGGGTCCCGGGTAAACGTGCTTTTTACCCTCTGGTGCCTAGCAACGCCTTGGCGTATCGTCACTCAATGTCCTGCAAACACCACACATCCAACGCGGGGGCGTGTATACGCTAACCATGATTTCCGCAGGGTCCACCCGGTGAGTGAGCGAGCGACAGCTGGGGGTAGGGAAATCAGCGGGCACCCACGTCCTGCGCCACGGCCACGGCAGGCGATAGACGCCATGGCGAGCACATCGCTGGATCCGCAGCGCGTGTGCGGGTGATGCGGGCGTTGCCGAAACTGCATGTAGGCACCCAGCTGTGCTATGTCTGCACCCATCCGAGCATGAGCAAGAGGACAATCACACCAAGTGCAATCAGCCAGCAGAGCGTCCAGACAGCCATGAAAATGCAGAGGAACACTTTTGGCAGCCAGGACCGACGGGCGCACCGGGCCCGCTCGGCCGGCAAACCCCCCGCCTCGTCGTCAGCGGCTGCATCGGTGCTGGAGGCTGTCTGCGTTTCCCAGGCCCCAGCCGCCGTTCCAGGGGCCACCATGCACACTGAACTGACACCAGCTTCACAGATTGCTTATACATGCAGCGGGACATTCTGCCACCGGCGCCACCGGGCGGATGGACAAATCGACAGACCTCGGGGGATCAGCAGGCTATTTAGCCCCGCCGCTGCCGGTGCCGCCGACAGGAGCCGCCGCCATGGTTGACCGCCTGGCCGAGCTACGCGGACGCCGCCAAGGCGACGTGGGTGTCTTTGAGCTGACATTTGGCGAAGACGACGACCTCGGCGCGCTTCCGCGCCCCCGGCCGCTCGCGGCCCCCGGGGCCGAGCCCGAGCCTGCCCCGGTGCCAGAGCTGGGTGCCGGATTCATGGAGGAGGCGGCCATGGTGCGGCGGGGCATCGCGCAGCTGCAGCGCAGACAGGCGCAGACGGCCGCACTGCACAGCGCCTTGCTGCAGTGCACGACGCCCGAGGAGGAGACGGCGGCAGCGCACGCGCTAGAGCAGCATATAGACACGCTGGTCGGCCAGCGGCACCAGGTATCTGCCCAGCTAAAGGCGCTACACGAGCGCCTGGTGGCGCTAAAGGCCGCCCAGCTGGGCAGCGCAGAGGAGCGCGCGTGTGCAAACGCCCACAACCAGCTGGTGCTGCGGATGCGCGAGCACCTGCAGGAGGCCACCGCGCAGCAGTCGCAACTCCAAGCGCACGCAGAGCAGCGCAGCGCCGAAGAGGCCAGTCTGGCACCAAATCAGCCGCAGCAGCACCAGCAGCGAGAGGCGTTGCAGCGGGAGGTGGGGCTGGTGCACCAACGCCACGCGGCCATTCTCAGTCTGGAGCGAAACGTGCGCGAGCTGCACCAGCTCTTTCTGGACATGGCCATGCTCGTCGAGCGCCAGGGTGACCAGCTCGACTGCATCGAAGACAACGTGCAGCGGGCCGTCCAGTACACGGAGCGCGGCGTGCAGGCGCTGGTCGAGGCGAACGAGCTGGGCCGCCGCAGCCGACAGAAACTCTGCTGCCTGCTGGTCATCTTTGTCCTCCTGCTCTTCTTCCTCCTGGGCCCCCTGCTGCTCTTCGGCATCTCCCGGCGCTAGGCGAACACGGGGTGCACGGATACGGAAGAACACTCGATTGGCCACTTAAGTCGACCGGCCCCGGGTCCGGGGCAAGTCTGCCACCGCAGTCATGTCGACCGCGGTCGGGAAGAAAAGCGCCGCTGTCGGACCCGTTCACCATGATCCCAACGCGCCGGTGATTGACCGCGACGGGCGCCTGCGTCGGCTCAGCGAACTGGGCGACATCATGCCGGTGCCCACCGACACGGAGCTGACCGGTGTGCTGGCCGGCGTGCAGCGGCGCCTGCGGGGCCAGGGACCAGCGCAGCGACTGCCCATCGGCACGGCCGGCCACCCTCGTAGCCCCTTGTGGAACTGTGTGAGCTGGTGCCAGAAGAACCCCCGGCTGGTCGCAGAAGGCGCTGAGATACAGGTCGGCTACACCTTTTGGGTCTTTCACTTTGGGCCCCGGCTGATCCAGAAAGGCCCGGGCGCCGTCGCCGGGGTGGTCCGGCGACCGGACGCGACCGGTCCGGGCATTATGATGACCCACCTGGGCCGCGTGGCGCGCGTAGAGGCGCACATCCACACGGTGATCCGTCTGCCCACGCCGGCAGACGCACCGGTGGACGCACCGCCGTGTTTTCTGGACCTGACGCCTGACCCCACCACGGACGCCGACGAGCTGGTCTTTCTGCCCTCCAACCTGCCACGGCGTTTTGTCATGGAGCAGCTGGCGGCCGCGGTCGGCACGACCCCCGACCATTCGCGTGGGCGCGCGGCCATTCGCGCCGGGACCGGCATTCTGCTGACCGACGGTGGCCGGAATGTGATGGTTCCGCTGTTTGAGGCGGACGGCGCGCTCTCGGCCGAGGAGACGCGTCGGCGCCTGACGCGCCAGTGGCCCGTGCAGACCTTTGACTTTGACGCGGCAAGCAGCATTCTGATCCACGCACTCTCTCGCCACATTGCGCCAGACCGGTTCCGTGTCCGGCGCGGGCGCGACCTCTGTGAGGCCTGCGGCGCCCGCACCACAAACCGGTGCGGAGGCTGCGGGTTGGCCTACTTTTGCTCGCCGGCGTGCCAAAAGCACACCTGGACGGGCCCGGCCGCCGGCGGGCACCGTGCCATCTGCAAGAACGTCCAGGAGATTACAGCGATTGGCCTGCGCAACCACCAGGCGCACGTTCGCGCAGAGACCCAGCGCCAGAAAAAGGCGGCCAAGCAGGCCGCCTCGCGCGAGCGCCGCAAGCGCGCCAAGCAGGCCAAGCATGGCAAGCAGACCGAGGACAGCGAGGGTGCCGGAGACACACCGGGCCCGACAGACGGCGGCAGCGAGACGGCGGTGCTCCCGGTCCGCGAGGCGGTCATCCAAGCGCTGGCCGAGCAGTGGGGCGACCAGGAGGATGCCCTCGTGCGGGCAGCCGAGGTCACCGATGCCATTGACGAGATTCGGGCACAGCTCGGCCCAGAGGAGGCCCGGAAAATGCTGAGCGACATCATACAGCAGGCCAGCAGCGCCGGGGCAGCAGCGCCCGGCTAGTGTGTGTGTGTGTGTGTGTAA
>JAJCXW010000161.1 GCA_029263235.1 Acidimicrobiales bacterium | reverse complement strand
GCCTCCCGCGCCGGGACCGCCGCCAAGGGTCAGATCGCCGACGTCAAATCCCTCGGAGCGGATGCAGTCGGAGAATGCTACGAACGCGTCCTGCAGTTCCGGGTTGTCGCCGAGAGCTGCTCGCCCACCGCCACCGAAGCCAACCCCATCGAGAAGGGGTCGGCACACCTCCGACGCATCTTGAAACTCCGGGGATCGCGGGTCGACTGCGGCGTCTTGGAACGCGTCCCGCAGGTCCGGATTGCCGTTGGCATCAACCCCGATGTCGGGGAAGTCAATGCCCTCGCCGCGAATGCACTCGGAGAACGCGAGCGCGGCGTCCTCGGGGCTCCGATCATCGTCGACCGTTGAATCGTCGGGGACGTCTGCGACCGCGGCGTCTTCGAGGCTGGCAATACCAAGCGATCCACCATCGGCATCGCTACCGCAGGCGGCGCCAAGCAGGCTGAAGGCGGTGAGTAGAGCAATCAAGACAGGGACACGGGTTAGTGACATGGGGACTCCTGAGAAAAGGAACCTCACAGTTGTATGAACTCCGGGAAAGAGTCTCGTAAGAGCTACTGCCTCGAGGGTCCCGGCGTCAGCTGTCGACTGGGTCGGAATGTTCCGATAGCCGCCAGCCCCGCAACGCTGGATAGGCCCGGGCGACGAAGCCGACTCCGACGATGCACGCCAGCCCTCCACTCCACGCCGACACCCTCACATTGGTGGCTTGCGCGACAACCCCAGATTCCACGTCGCCGAGTCGTGGCCCTCCCGTGACGTTGGCGATGTGAAGGGCGCTGAGGCGACCCCGGAGCTGGTCAGGGACAGAGAGCTGGATGATCGTGGTTCGCATGACGGCCGAGACCACATCGGCCCATCCGGCGACGGCGAGCAGCACGACCGCCAGCCACATCCACGGTGAGAACCCGAACGCGGCAATCGACCCTCCCCACAGAAGCACCGCGAGGATCACTCCCCTTCCCTGTCGGTCGATTCGCCCTATCCACCCCGATGTGACCGCGCCTATCAATGCCCCTGCAGCGGGCGCGGCATAGAGAATGCCCACCGCCCCCGGCTGGTTGAACACGCGTTGTGCGAGCTCGGGGAACAGAGTGCGAGGCATCCCGAACACCATGGCGTTTAGGTCGACCACGAAGGCCCCCTCGACGGCCGGCTTCGATCGGAGGTATCGCCAGCCGACCATGGCCGACCTCCAACCGGGTGCGGTCCCTCCGCCGGCGGGAATCATCGGCGTCATCATCAACAATGCGATCGTCGCCGCGCCGAATGTGGCCACATCGACCCAATAGGCGACCGTGACGCTCGACGCGATCACGAGACCGGCGATGGCCGGGCCGACCACCATGGAAACCTGGAAGCTGAACGGCCCGAGAGCGAGCGCGGCGGGGAGTTGCGCGGCCGACACGAGCGACGGGGTGGAGGCGGTGCGGGTGGGAGCATCGATTCCCGAGAGCGCGGCGATCACCGATGTCAGCACGAAGATGACCCACAGATGAGGGTCGGCCAACGCCGCGTTGACGGCCAGGCCTGCCGACGCCAGCGCCAGCAGCACCTGGGAGACGAGAAGAAACCGGCGCCGGTCGAAGGCGTCGGCGAGCGTGCCTCCGAGGAACGAGGCGAACAGCAGAGGTGGAAGCTGCGCCAGACCGAGCAGACCGACCATGAGGGTGGATCCGGTGATGTCGAACACTTGGACCGGAGCGGCCACGACGGTGAACTGGGATCCGGCGACCGAGATGGTGCGCCCAATGAACAGCAACCTGAATTGCCGGGACTCCCGCAGCGGCGTGACATCTGCGAGCAACCTCATCGGGAGAAACTAGGCCTCGCTGACTCAGGTCTGATGTGTGCCCTCGGGATAGAGGTGAGCGATGCTGCCCGGCTCAACCCGGCATTGCTCGACGAAAACCTCGAGATCGGATTCCTTGACCCGGATGACCCGGCCGAACTTGTAGGCCGGTAGGCCGCCCTCATCGATGAATCGGTAGACGGTTCGGGTGGTGACGCCGAGCTGAGCGGCGGCCTCTTTGGTGGACAACCAGTTGGTCGGTTCGAGACTCATGAAAGTATTTCTAGCGCACTTTCAATCCTTCCGGTATGGTTCCACACGGACAGCCACGCAGCGTGGGATTAGTGCTGCTGGTTTATGCGGAGGGAAGTATATGAAGGCGATTTCGCCGGCGGTTGAGCACCGCGACGCCAGAGTCAGCCGACTCAAGATCATCGCGCCTCGTCGCGGGCTACCCAACGGCCGGGCTCTGCTCGGGGCGCTGCTGATCTCGCTGGCCGCAATCGGGGCCTATGTCGCCACCACCAGGGGATCCGATGGTCCCTCAACCGAGTTCCTCGTCCTCACCACATCCGTTGGCGCCGGGGAGCCGGTCGCACTCAGCGGAGTCGCACTCCGACCCATGGACATACCCGCCGAAGTGTCCGCCTCGGCGCTCAACTCCACGGTGGGTCTCGAAGGCGCCACAGCTCTGCGAGATCTGAGAGCCGGTGAAATTCTGTCGGTCGACGACCTGCTGGCAGCTCCGCTCATCGACGGCGCTCCGATCGGTTCGGTCCACGAGGTCTCGTTTCCGGTGCCGCTCGACCGGACCCCTTCGGGACTGGTGCCTGGTGATCGGGTAACCATTCTCTCGACACTGCGCATCCTCGATACCCCCACCACGGTCGTCGCCCTCGAGGATGCCTTGGTGATCTCGTTCGAGTCCGGGTCGGGTCAGATCGGATCCACGGGTTCCGGCGTTCTCACCCTGGCCATAGCCGACGCCGACTCCGTCGTCTCCACCGCTCATCTCTCCCAACAGGGAGACCTCACCGTCGTTCGCTCCACTCGTGCCATTGATGATTCCTATCCGCAGGCCTACTCCGTCGATCAGACAGCGCTCACGGTTCAGGTTGCCGGATCGTGAACCGTCAACGCTGGGTCGTTCTCGGCCTCGCCCACCCTCGAGCAGCATGGTTCAGCGATCTCGCCCGCTGGGCCACCTCGGCCACGATTCCCATCGAGTTCGTGAAATGCATGTCGGCCAACGAAGTCCGGGCCCGCCTGTCCACAGGTCGGGCCTACTCCGCACTCCTTGTCGGCGACAGAGTCAGCGGGTTCGACCGCGATCTCATCGACTCGGCCGCCACCGCAGGCACGGCTGTCATCGTGGTCGACCCGATACCTGACCGCGACTGGTCCGAGCTCGGGGTGGCAGGCGTGGTCCGGTCCCCGCTAAGTCGCGAGGAGCTCCTTTCCACGCTCGAGCAACACGCGACTCCCGTCGAAGTCGTAACAACGACCGCTAGGCCCGACCCAGTCGTCCCCGAGGGTTCCTGGCGGGGACGACTCATCGCCGTCACCGGACCAGGCGGCGCCGGCAAGTCGATCGCGGCGATGGCTGCGGCCCAGGCGCTCGGAGCCGACCGAGCCAACCACGACATGGTCCTGCTGGCCGACTTCGCTCTCAACGGAGAGCAAGCCATGCTCCACGACGCCCGCGACGTCGTGCCCGGTGTTCAAGAGTTGGTCGACTCCCATCGCACCGGACGAATGACAGTCGACCGCACCAGATCAATGGTGTTCGACACCAGCGATCGTGGCTATCACTTGCTGCTCGGGCTCCGCCGTCACCGCGACTGGACGGTATTGCGGAGGCGGTCGTTCGAGGCCGCTCTCGATTCCCTGCTGCGTTCGTATCGGACGGTGGTCGCCGATGTGTCGCCCGACCTCGAGGGCGAACGCGAGACCGGGTCCCTCGACATCGCTGAGCGCAACCTCATGTCTCGCTCCACGCTCGATCGCGCCGACATCGTTGTCGTCGTGGGCACCCACGGGATGAAGGGCATCCACTCGTTGGCTGTGACCCTTCGCGATCTGCTCGGCCACGAGATCGATCCGGCCCGGGTGGTCACTGTGATCAACCGGTCTCCGAGGAATCCGGCTCGGCGCTCCGCCGACACCAAGGCCTTGGCCACGCTCATGCAATCGGCCTCCGGAGCCCACGAGATCTCGAGCCCGCTGTTTCTCACCGACCGTAAGGATCTCGAATCGGCGCAGCGAGACGGAGTGCGGCTGCCGCTGGCCCTCACGAAGCCCCTTGGTGATGAGATCAACCGTCGGCTCGACGCAGCGGCGTGTCGTTCCGGTGAGCCTTTCGGGACTCAGCCAGAACTCGTGGCCCCTGGCTCCATCGGAAGCTGGACCGAGGAGGCCGGATGACCTCGGCCGCACTCCTCACTCCCCTCGAACAGATCGAGCGAGTGGTGCAGGAGCGCGCCAAGGCCAGCTCGCTCGACCTCGACGACGGCGACGCCCACGACGCGCTGGCCAGCTTGGTAGCCGGTGAGATTTCAAGCTGGAACGACGAACACATGCGGGGGCGGAGGCCCTATCCGATCGACGACCCCGACACGGTTGCCGAGAGGGCCATGCGCAACCTCACCGGCTACGGGCCCTTGGCCCCGCTCCTCGAAGACGACGACGTCTGGGAAATCATGATCAACGCCCCGGATGCAGTGTTCGTCAAGCGCCACAAGGGGTCGAGCGGCTACCACCACGAGGTGTTCCACGACGACGAACACGTCTTTCGCATTCTCACCAAGATCCTCGATGATGCCGCAAGCGCTCACCGCAAGCTTGATCCCAGCGAAGGATTGCAGGACGCCCAACTCGACGACGGGGCCAGGATCCACATAGTGCACGGCGATATCGCCCGCGGCGGGCACTTGATGGTCAACATTCGAAAGTTCACTGGGATCGCCTTTCGTAGCCTCGACGAACTCGTCGACATCGGGACTCTCACCAATCAGGCGGCCACGTTCCTGCGCTCATGCGTGGAGGCACGTCAGACGATCCTCTTCGCGGGCGCACCAGGGTCGGGCAAGACCACGATGCTCAACTGCTGCGCCGCCGAACTCGATCCGGCATTGCGGGTTGTTGTCGCCGAAGAGGTCTTCGAGGCCGACATTCCGTTGCCCAACGTGGCGAGTATGCAGACACGTGCGAGCCGGGCCGACCGAGCTGAGATCGGCCTTCGTCATCTCGTCGCCGGATTCCTTCGTATGGCCCCCGACATCGCCATTGTCGGCGAGGTCCGCGATCGCGAGGCACTACCGCTGCTCCTCACCCTGTCGTCCGGGGTCAAGGGCTTCACGACTATCCACGCCGGATCCGCCCGCCAGGCGCTCACCCGTCTCCGGTTCATCAGTCAACTGGCCGACACCGGCAATGAGCTTCCCATGTCCGCTCTCAACAACCTCGTGTCCGAAGCAATCGATGTGGTGGTCCACTGCGTACGCACCCCCGACGGTCCACGGGTCAACACCATCGCCTGTGTGGAGGAACTCAGCGCATCTATCGAGAGCGCCCAGTTCACCATGACCAACGTCTTCACCAGGCCCGGACGCGACGCACCGCTGACCTCCACCGGCAGCATCCCTCAGCGAACGGCTCGTGCCTTCGAGGAATACGGCCTCGACATCCGAGACATCCTCGCCATGGACCGCGTCCGATGACTCCGATTGTGTTGGCCCTACTCGCCGCGATCGGCGCATGGTACGTATACACATCGATCTTGCTGGGGTGGCGGGGAGCCGGGCTCGGGCCTGCCCTCACCGAGAAGCAGCCTCGTCCCCGAATCGACCTGAGGTCGTGGCTCACTCAGGCCGGGCTCGGCGATGTCGATCCGCGCGAGTTCGCAGCCGTGGTG
>JAJCXW010000160.1 GCA_029263235.1 Acidimicrobiales bacterium | reverse complement strand
TCAAGATCGAGAAGCAACAGGTGTCTGCTCTGGCCGACTATCTCGAGCGCGCTCTCGAGGAGCTCCCCCGCTCCGAGTTGGCTTCGCTCCCCGACGACATGAGTCTGCGTGAGCCGGTCGTGCCGGAGTGGACCATCGGATCGATGGGGGTGGCCTACGCCGAGGAGATCGATCGTCTGATCATCATCGCCGAAGAACTCACCGATACCGACGACGACGGCCCTGAGCCGGCGCGGGCCCGGTTCACTCTCAGCCGCGAACAGGTGACCGGACTCGTGGGTCGTTCACGTGAGATCGTGGCCGCCGGTCGGCCGCCATGTCAGTACTGCGGCCGGCCTCTCGAGATCAACAACGGCGACTGGTGCCCGTGCCACAACTGAGCCCTTGATGCCGGACGAGTCGCCGTTCTTCGACCGGGATCCGATCGAGACACAACGGGCCCTCGATCTTCTGACCGAAGGCACCCCTGTGCTTCGAGGTCGGATGCCCTACTCGTCCAACGCGACATTTCTGGTCGATGTCGTTCACGACGGCCTGTCGGCTCAGGCGATCTACAAGCCGTTGCGCGGTGAGCGTCCACTCTGGGACTTTCCCGACGGCCTCTATCAGCGAGAAATCGCTACGTATCTGATCTCGGAGAGTCTCGGCTGGGATTTGGTGCCGCCGACCATCTCGCGCCGCGACCTCCCAGCCGGAATCGGATCGCTGCAACTGTTCGCTCCGAGCCGATTCGAGGAGCACTACTTCACCCTCCACGAAGCCGGAACCGATCACGATGAGGCGTTCCGCAGGATCTGCGCCCTCGACATCGTGATCAACAACACCGACCGCAAGTCCGGGCACTGCCTGCTGGGCACCGACGGACAGATCCGCGCCATCGACCACGGCGTGGCCCTGCACCGCGAGTTCAAGCTGCGGACCGTCATCTGGGATTTCGCCGGTGAGCAACTCCCCGAGAAAGTCGCCACAGACCTGGAGGCCTTCGTCGAGTCCGGCCTGCCCGAGGAAGCCGCTCTACTGCTCAACTCGTTCGAGCGCGACGCCGTGATGTCCCGATCGCGCCATCTGCTCGACACTGGACGCTTCCCGGAGGACGACACCGGGGGCCGTCGTTGGCCCTGGCCCCTCGTTTGACCACCGATCTTGAAAATACTGTGGACAACTTGGGGATATCTCTCGCTGAGTCGGTTTTTCGACCGCTGATAGTGGTCATGAGAGCTTGCATCGAAAGATTCGCAAGTATTTCGGCCCCAACTCGGCACCGAACAACCAGGTGTGATAAGAAGGACAGATCAACTTCGCTCCAGTGGTCCGCCGCCGGGGCGATTTCTGCGTTTTGGTGCCAGTTTCGACATCGCGGCCCTGCTTGTGGCTTTCCTGTGGATTACGCGGCATCATTTCGGCCTCAGCGAGTAGAACTGGGCTATGAGAAAGCCCCTGACCAGCCCATCTGCCACCGCCGTTGGCCCCTACAGCCACGGAATCGACGCCGATCCGATCATCTTCTGCTCGGGGCAGACCCCCATCGATCCGAATACCGGCGAACTGCGGGACGGCACCATCGGAGATCGAACCAATCAGTGTTTCGACAATCTCTTCTCCGTTCTCGGCGACGCCGAACTCACCCCGGCCGATGTCGTGAAGGTCAACGTGTATCTCACCGACATGGACGACTTCAGCCAGATGAACGAGGTCTACGCAACGCGATTCGAGAACCCGTTTCCTGCTCGCACGACCATCGGTGTGGCGTCTCTGCCTCTGGGTTCCGACATCGAAATCGAGCTGATGGCCCGGCGGCGCGGTTAGTCAGCCGAGAGCCAATTCGAGATCGGCAATCAATTCGTCCACCGGTTCGATACCCACCGAGATCCTCAGAAGGTCGGCAGGTACGATCGAGTGTTCTGGTTCGACCGCTGATCTGTGCTCTATCAGGCTCTCGACACCGCCAAGTGAAGTAGCCGCCACGAACACCTCGGTCGAGGTCGCCACTCGCCGGGCCGCTTCCTCTCCACCGTTGACCTGAAACGAGAGCACCGAGCCGAACCCGCGGTCCATCTGTCGGGCGGCAATCTCATGGCCGGGATCGTCGGGCAGGCCCGGATAGCGCACTGTGTGGACACCGGGATGTGTCGACAAGCGTTCGGCGATGGCTGCAGCATTCGCCGAGGACCGCTCCACCCGCAGGTGAAGGGTGCGAAGACCTCTTGTCAGCAGCCAAGCTTCGAACGGTCCGAGAACAGCTCCACCCAGATCGCGGGCTAGGCAGATCTCCTCCCAGCGGCGATCATCGGCAGCAGTCACGAGAATGCCGCCGCTCAAATCGGAGTGACCGTTGTAGGCCTTTGTCGCAGCATGGAAAGTGAGATCGGCACCGAGTTCGATCGGTCTGGTGGTCACTGGGGTGACGGTGGCATCGACGGCGAGAGAGGCCCCCGCATCATGAGCGACCTCGACGGCCGATCGGATGTCGATGACATCCCACGTGGGATTCACGGGCGTCTCGATCCACACCAGATCGGTCGTTGATGTTCGGAGTGCCGACGCCAGGGCTCCGGGGTCGGAGGAGTCGAAGAGAGTCAGCTCGATCCGATCCAAGCTGTGGAGCCGACGAAGCCAGTCCTGACCGCCGTGATACATCACATCGGGGGCGACGACATGGCCCCCAGTGGGCACGCTCTCGAGGACGGCCGCGAACGCTGCCATACCCGAGGCGAACACTCTCGCGCTGCTTCCACTGTCGAGTCGCGCCACCAACGCCTCGAGGTGGGTGATGGTGGGACTGCCGTATCGGCCGTATACGTAGTCGCCGATCGGTTCATAGGAATCGTCGCGTGCGAATGTCGTCGACATCTGCAACGGCGGCACGATCGAACCATCACGCGAATCAACGAAATGCCCGGCCTGAACCGCGTCGGTCTCCCGGCTTCGATCCATCACCGAAGCCGCCGTGGGTTCACCTGTTGTTGAGCGCCTCGATGAGCTTCGGCATCACCTTGTGGACATCTCCAATGATGCCAAGATCGGCGACAGCGAAGATCGGTGCCTCTGAGTCCTTGTTGATCGCGATGATGTTCTTCGAGCCCTTCATCCCGACCAAATGCTGGGTGGCTCCTGAGATACCAGACGCGATGTAGACGGTGGGCTTCACGACCTTGCCGGTCTGTCCCACCTGGTAGCTGTAGGGCACCCATCCAGAGTCGACGATCGCACGGGTTGCCCCTGGGGCCGCACCGAGAATCTTGGCGAGGTCCTCGATCATCGAAAAGGCGTCCTTCTCGCCCATTCCACGGCCACCCGAGACGACGATGGCGGCCTCATCGAGCCGGGGTCCCTCGGTTTCCTCGGCGAAACTGTCGGTGATCTTCGCCTCGCCGGCGGCGCCGAGATCGGGAACATCGAGATCCTCGACATCGGCCTCTGCTCCACCGGTTGACTCAGCCTCAAACGACTTGGGTCGAACGAGAAAGATCCCCACCTTGTCGGAGGTGAATCGGGTCTTGACGTTGGTGCTGCCGCCGAACACGGGCTCGGTGCCGACAAGAGTGTCGCCGTCGAACTCGAGATCGACCACGTTGGTGATGACGGGTGCGTCGAGCTTCACCGACAGCCGTCCAGCGACATCGCGCCCGTCCTGTGTGGTGCCGAGGATGAATGCGTCGGGAAGATCGAAATCCCCCGCTTCGATGCCGGCAGCCACAGCTGTTGCCACAGCACTGCCCTGCAGCGAGCCGTCGAGGTCGCCGGTGACGTAGACCGCAGTGGCGCCGTGATCGCCGAGCTCCTCGGCGTGATCGTCGCCGTGTCCGGCCATGAACACCTCAACGGTGTCGGCGACCTCGCGAGCCTTGGCCAGTATTTCGAGGCTGATGCTGGCGACCGAATCGCCTTGTGCCTCAGCGAACACCCAAATCTTGTCGAGTCCCATAGCAGTCTCCCTCACAGAACCTTGAGTTCGTCGAGGAAAGCAACGATGCGCTCGTGGGCATCTCCCTCGTCTTCGATGATTTCTCCGGCTTCACGCACAGGTGCGGCCGCTATGTCGATGATGTCCTGGCGACTCCCCGCCCAACCCACTTCGGCGGGATCGACGCCGAGGGCCTCCACCGTGAGTTCTTCGACCGGCTTGTTTTTGGCGGCCATGATTCCCTTGAAGGACGGATAGCGAGGCTCGACCACGCCGGCTGTCACCGAAACGACAGCAGGGAGGGGGCATTCGACATCGTCGTAGCCGGCCTCAGTCTGACGCTTCACCTTGGCGGTGCCGCCGTCGATTGCGATCTCCTTGGCGAAGGTGACCGACGGCAGGCCGAGAAGCTCGGCAATCTGGGCCGGCACTGTTCCCGTGTAGCCGTCGCTCGACTCGGTGCCCGACAGAACCAGGTCGGGTTCCTGGGCGGCGATCGCCTTGGCCAGGACCTTGGCGGTTCCGAGAGCATCGGAGCCGGACAGGCACTCGTCGCTGATGAGAGTGGCACCGGCCGCCCCCATCGCGAGCGCTGTCCGCAATCCGGACACCTCGTTGTTGGGCACCATCGAAACGAGATGAACCTCACCATCGCCGGCATCGTCGACAAGCTGAAGAGCCATCTCGACTCCGTAGGAGTCGGACTCGTCAAGAATCAACTTGACGTCGCGCTTGAGCGTCTTGGTATCGGGATCGAGTTCACCTGGATCGGCTGGATCTGGGATCTGTTTGACACATACGACAACCTTCATGGCGGCAGTTTGCCAGTATCAGCGACGATTGCCTATTCCGGGAACAATCCAATTGAAAGAACTTCTGGTGGGCCGTCTTCGGGCACAGGACGGGTGTCCTGTCGGCGCTGCTAGCGTCGAAGCTCACATCTGGTCGCGCACGGAGATGAGACCCTGCGAATCCTGCTGATCGTCAACTCGGCCGCTTCGTCCGTGACCGCCCGAAGACGGGTTCTGATTCATCAGGCACTCTCCGCGTCTCACGACGTGACCCTCGCGGAGACCAGCCGACGGGGTCATGCCACGCGCCTCGCTCAGTCGGCGGCGAGGGACGGCTACGACATCGTGGCTGTCCTCGGTGGCGACGGAACCCTCAACGAAGCAGCCAACGGGTTGGCGGGAACCGAGACGGCTCTCGCCCCTCTGCCGGGTGGCTCCACCAACGTCTTTGCTCGAATTCTCGGTCTGCCCGACGACTCCGTCGAGGCCACCACGACGATCCTCGACGCCATCGACCGCGGGGCGATCAAACGGATCGGCCTCGGTGCTGTCGAGGGTAGGTATTTCCTGTTTCACTGTGGCATCGGGTTCGATGCCGCAGTGGTCGAACAGGTCGAGAAGCGCGGTCCGTGGAAACGTTGGGCCGGACACCCTCTGTTCATCTACGCCGCCGTCGATACTTGGCTACGCCGGGTCGATCGCAAGAATCCGCCGATGAAGATCATCGATGCGCAAGGAAATCGCATCACCAGCGGATTCTTCACGGTCGTGATGAACGCCAACCCCTACACGTTTCTCGGCAATCGCCCATTCGATCTGGTGAAGGGCACGTCGCTTGATCAGCCGCTGACAGTAGTCACGCTCGAGAGTCTGTCTCTCGCCACACTCGCCCCGGTGGCCATCGCCGCCCTGACCAGCCGCGACGTCGAGAAGCGTCGGAAGATCAACGTGAGAACCGGAGTCAGGTCACTGGTGATCGAGGCCGATCCTCCAATCCCGTATCAGGTCGACGGCGACCATCTGGGATCGAGTCGGCGTCTGCGGTTCACGTGGACCGCCGATCACATGTCGTTGGTCATGCCCTGAGGGATCGCCCCGGTAGTCGAGCCTGGCGAGCCTCACGAATCGGCTGACAACCGATCGACCACCTCGCGCCCGACGTCGGGAACGTTGGTGATGATTCCGTCGACACCGAATCCGATCAGCTGCTCCATCCGCTCAGGGTCGTCGACGGTCCACACATGGACCTCGATGCCGGCGTCGTGAGCTCGACGCACAAATGCGGCATCGACAGTGGAGTCGAAGGGGTTGATGGTCGTCATGCCGTGGGCCGATGCCCGTCCCACCGCCGAAGCCGGATCGCCCATGTCGAAGGTGAGCCAACCGCGTGGGATGGTCGGGTCGACCGCTTCGAGCCGAGCGAGGGTGTCGACGTTGAAGCACGTC
>JAJCXW010000159.1 GCA_029263235.1 Acidimicrobiales bacterium | reverse complement strand
GGCTGCACAGGGATTCGAGGGCTTCGACCAGATAGTTCTCACCGTCGAAGACCGGCAGTCCGATCGTCACGAGAGGCATGTTGCTCATCCCACGACCTCCAAGCTGCATCTCAGGTCACGCGATCGCAGTTCCTCTCTGATCTCAACTCCGTACAACGGATTCATCACCAGGACAAGTGAAGCATCGGCGAGCCTCGGGTCGTCGGGTGTAGCGACTTCGATGCCGCTGATCGGCATGAATCGCCCATTCTTCCTCGGGTTGAGGTCGATGGCGAGGCTCAGGGTTTCGGATGCACCCTCGACCACGGCGGCAAACGATGCGCCTTTGGAGCCGGCGCCCCAGATCACGACGTTTCCGCCGGCAGCGTTCTCGGCGGCGAGTCGATCAGCCCAACGGTCGAGGACCCGGTCGAACTCGCGCCCGAATGAGGTTGGGTCGACAGGCGGGGGCGACTCGACGGTCGGCCCATCGTTCAGTCGCGCATGGACGGTCAGATACTGCCCGCCGAAGACCGACTCGATACGAAACGGAACCAAGCCGTTGTTGCTGCACAGTCGTGCGAGTGAACGCCCCGTGAAATAGGACGGGTGTTCGTAGATGACATCCCAGACAGCCGACTCAGCGAACATGTAGTCGGCATCGGGCACTTCGAGATAGACGACCGGGTTGGCGCCAGCCCATTGCTTGAGGCCGCTGACGAGAAGGCCAGGATCGGTCAGGTGCTCCAATACATGTCGGCTGGCGACGAAGGCCGGCCGGAGTTCGCGGCCTGCCTTTTGGTAGGTGTCTCTGATCACCCGTACCGAGCCGGGCCCGTCGTAGTGGTCGATGGCCCCGTCGTAGGAGGGATCGAACCCGACGGCGTCGTTGCTTCCGGCCGCGGCGAGCATCTCGAGGAAATCGCCCTTTCCGCAGCCGAGTTCGACGACTTGGCGGCTGTGGATGTCGTAGTCCGACACGAGCGAGTCGGCGAGTGTCGTGGCGAACCCTTGGAAGGTGGGGGAGAAGTGGAGCGAGTTCTCGTACTCGGGGGAGTAACTCAGATTGGTGTCGTCGAATTCGGTGTTGGACACGTGGCTGCAGTCACCGCAGACCGATAGAACTATCGATCCCACGGGCGCAGCCAGCGCGTCCGATCGGCTGGGGAGAAGCACATTGCAGAAGACGGGCGCTCGGGCGACCTCGACGAACGGGGCCAGGTCGTTCCCTCGGCACACCGGACAAGACGGCGACCCGGTCACGATCTGAGACTCCTTGCCTCGAACGAAGAGAACTGGGTACCGGTGTCGTCTCCCCACTCCCAATTGGAAGCAACTCCCACCCGACTGACCCGCATGGGGGATCGGCCGGCCCGGAGGTCGGTGATGCGGCGGTACATGACCGGTTCCTCATCGACCCAGACGCCCATGTGGATGCCATCGACGACCAGTCTCAATTCGTGTTCGACACCGTGAGCGACGGCATGTCCGACGTTGCTCCATACCGCGTCGTAGTCGTACATCTTCTCGTGTCCGTCGATCCGGTAGAAGCAGCTGATCGATGCGCCGTCGAAGCTGTCGTCGAGCCAGTTGTTGATCACCAGCTGATTGTCGGCGTCGTCGATCACGCAGATGCCACTTCGTCCGCGGTGGCCTTCGCGTCGGTGTCCCGGTGGTCGCTGTCGCAATCTGATGTCGGCGCCGCGAGGATCCTGCCAGGCAACGGTGTGGAGAGTGCGGCCAGGGTTGGGGACGTCGAGGCTGGCCCGAACCGAGCCCCCACCGTCACCCGACAGGTCGACCTCGCCGCTTCCGAGGGTTCGCTCCCATCCGTCGACCTCACGTAGTGGTCCCTCGACCAGAGGCAATGAGGCGATGGTCGAGTCGCTCTCCGGAGGCGACCAAGCTCGATCGCTGACGAGCTGAGGTAGTGAGATCGACTCTGGAAAGACCTCGATCGAGATGATCGACTTGGCCGGAGCGAAACTGATTGTCGAACGAGATCCAGCGATGGGAAGACTCAAGCCGTCGAGCGCGACGCCGCGTCCGTCGATCGGAATCTGGACGTGGTCGCCCACAGGTTCGGCGGTGAACGAAGTCGATCCGATGCTCACCTGGATCTGGGTCGTGCACTCGACCACGATCAGGCCGGGCTCGATGTCGTTCTCGAGGACCAGTTCGTCGCCGTTTCGTGTCCAGTCGCCATGCTCCGAGTTTTGGCGCCAGGTAGCGCTGGTGAGGGCATCATCGGCCGCGAGGGAGTTGTCGACCACCGCCAACGATGAATCGATCAGCGTGTCGATGCGGTAGTTGACCTCGCCTTGGATGCTCTGGTGGATGGCACAGAACACCGGCTTGTCCGGGATGTGATGGTCGACGCCAACCGCGCGAAATTCTGGGGCCACCGGCGCCCACCAAGTGGGAAGCGATGTGGCGACGAGATGAACCACACTCGTCCCCCGCATGACTTGTGCGTAGTGAATCGGAAGGTTCTGAACGCCGGTCGCCACGGTGAGGTGATGATCGTCGGCTTTCACACGAAGTTGACCGTTGAGGGTATCGGCCCCGTGCATGAGCATCGACCAGCCGGTTGGTCGGGGGTCGCGCTCGGTGGGGGAGTTCCACCAACCGACCACGAGGTTGTCGTTGATGTTGGGCTCGCCGGTATGTATCTGTGGCAGCCCCTTGATGAACCTGCGGATTCGTTCACGGCGACCTATCGGACGATCGGCGTGGGTCATCGACGTGTTGTGGGCGTTGAGGATGTGCCAGCTGCTCGCGAACCCCGGAACGGGATCGATCGGGCCAAACGCGAGGGTTTGCCGATCCCACCCCGGAACCTCGAGGTATCTGAGTCTTGCCGAGCCGTCGCCTACGGATATGCCCCGTTCCCGGTCGCGGCCCAAGCGCTGGCCCGACGGGCCAGCGTGTCCGACCACCCGCCCGGCGGGCGTGTCGTCGGTGAATCTGTCGTCGTGAAGCGTTGTCACCTCGAAGGCAGATGTCGCGGTCGAATCGGAGTGCGGGGGCATGGTCAGACCGCTGTGAGTTTCGAGCGGAGTCCCATCCGGTCGAGGTCGGCTTGGATCTCGCCGAGGTAGGTGGGGTTCATGGCGACGACCAGATCCGGCTGGTAGGTGCTGAGAAACTCGGGTCCGACGATCTCCTGTCCGGTGCCGGCCATGAAGAAGCCGTGCTTGGTCGGGTTGATGTCGACGGCATAGTCGATGTGACTGGTTTCGAGATTGGTGAGAAACGAGACCCCTTTGGAGCCCGCCCCCCAGATCACGGACTTGCCCCCCTCCGAGGTCTGATCAGCGAAGGTCTGGCCCCACCTGTCGAGGATGGCGGCGTACCCAGAGCGGTAGGTGTCGGCGCCCCGGAGCAGGCCTGTGAGGTCGTTCTCCGATTCGAACGGTTCGCCGGCAGCCGGAACGTCGGCGGGCCGAGCCTCGATCAGAAGGTACTGGTCGTCGTAGTCGAGTTCGAGATCGAGTACCTCGAAGCCGCTACGGCGAAACAGCCGGGCGAGCGAACCGAGCGAGAAGTAGCTGCAGTGCTCGTAGTAGACGTCCCAGAACGCGACCTCTTCGAGAACCCTTCGCACGTCGGGCAGTTCGAACAGGACGATGGTGTCGGTCTGATCGCCGATCGATCGGCGGATCGTCTCCATGAAGTCCTTCACGCCCGATATGTGCTCGAGGGTGTGGCGACACACCAAAGCGTCGGCCTGCAGGTGCGAATACGACTCGCCGTAGAAGTCGGCTATCCACTCGAACTTCTCGGGTGAGGGGTGTTCGATACGGTCGACGTTGAGGGCCGGGTCGATTCCGATTCCGTGTCCGGCGCCGGCGTCGATCATGAACTGCAGGAACTCGCCCATCGAGCCGCATCCAACCTCGAGGATCGTGCGGCCCGACAGGTCGTACTTGTCGACCCATCGTGTGGCCAGGTTGCGTGCGAAATCGACGAACTTCGCCGAGTAGCCCTGGGTCTCCTCATATCTGGCGGAGTACTCCGACACCGTTGTGTCGTAGTCGGCGTTGAAACAGAACCCGCATGCCTGGCAGATCGTGAAGGCCAGGTCGCCGCGGGGGAAGTGTTGGGCTTCGTCGCGTGTCTCGAGAAGCAGACAGCTGTTGACCGGGATGGAACTCTCGGTGGCGATGAGTTCGAGATCGGCTGATGAACAGGCCGGACAGGCACTGATTCGCGATGACATCAAAGGACCTCGGGCGTGGGCACCGGCACGACGAAACGGCCGCCCCTCGCGGCGTACTCGGTTT
>JAJCXW010000158.1 GCA_029263235.1 Acidimicrobiales bacterium | reverse complement strand
TTCGGTGGCCTGTTGGCGTTCGTCCAGAACGACATCAAGAAGGTTCTGGCCTACTCGACGATCAGCCAGCTCGGATACATGGCGATGGCGCTCGGTGTGGGTGCCTGGACCGCTGCGGTGTTCCACTTGTTCACTCACGCCTTCTTCAAGGCCTGTCTCTTCCTCGGTGCCGGATCGGCGAGTCATGCCGTCCACAGCTTCGACATGAAGACCGACATGGGTGGTCTTCGCAAATGGATGCCCCATACCTATCGCACGTTTGTGGTGGCTTCGTTGGCTCTCGCCGGCGTGTTCCCGCTCGCTGGTTTCTGGTCGAAGGACGAGATCCTGGTGGGAACCGGTGGATGGGGATTGTTCGGCGGCACCGGAGGCAATGGTGCCTACACCTTCCATCTGGTGATGGGAACGGTGGGCGCGGCCCTGACCGGCGCCTACATGACCCGTGTGATCTACCTCACCTTTTTCGGTGAGTTCAGAGGCCACGGAACCCCTCACGAATCGGGTCGCCGCATCATCGTTCCTCTCTACATTCTCGCGGCGTTCGCGCTCTTTGCCGGCCTGTTCAACCTTCCTGCCGGCTTCCCCTTCGGCAGTCACTCGTCTTGGCAGGAACGGTTCGGTCACTACATCGAACCGGTTGCCGGGTACTTCCCGCAGATCAGTCACGGCACCCCGAGCTATTCGTTGGCGATCGTGTCGAGCCTGGTGGCTTTCGCCGGTATCGGATTCGCCTATTGGTACTACTTCGTGAAGGTCGACCGACTGGCCCGGGCCACCGGCGAATCTCTCACGGAGCTTCCCGACGGCCTCGTGTCGAAGAGCCCCGTGGCTCGAGCCGGACACACCCTTCTGGTCGAGAAGTACTACCTCGATCACCTCTACACCGACGTGATCGCCGGCACCACCAAGGGAGCGATCGCCCGAGGCGCCAACTGGGTCAACCAGAACGTCATCGATGGCACCGTCGATCTCGCCGGGCGGACTTCGGTGAAAGCGGGCCGGCTCACCTACGACAAGATCGACCAGGCCGTGATCGACGGCACGGTCAACACCAGCGGCCGGACCTCCAGCGCTCTGGGCGGAATCTTCCGTCGGGTGCAGACCGGCAAGGTCCAGCAATACGCCGCGCTTCTGTTCGCTGGCGCCGCCATCCTCGGCGGCATCCTCGTAGTCGTCCTTTCTCTCTGAACATGTCTCTCATCACCATGAATCTTCTGAACACTCTGACTGGAACCCGGGAACAACAATGACGGATTTCCTGAACACATGGGGCCTCACCGCCATCATCTTCGTCCCCCTCATCGGGGCGGCCGTGATGATGCTCATACCCGAACGTGAGGAGGAAGCCCACAAGCAGATCGCTCTGCTGACATCGCTGGTCACGCTGGGCCTTGTCGCGGCGTTGATGATCGACTTCGACTACGACGACGCCGGCACCCTTCAGTTCGTACAGGACAAGGGATGGATCGACGTAATCAACAGTCGATACATCATCGGACTCGATGGCATCTCGATTCCGCTGTTGGCGCTGACCGTGCTGGTCGTGCCGTTGGTGATCATCTACTCGTGGCACCACATCCCGAGTCCGGGCAACGCCAAGGCGTTCCTGATCCTCAATCTCATCCTCGAGACCGGCATGGTGGGCACGTTCATCGCCCAGGATCTCATCCTCTTCTTCCTCTTCTTCGAGGTTGTGCTCCTGCCGATGTTCTTCATGATCGCGGTGTGGGGCGGCGAGGACCGGCGCTACGCCTCGCTCAAGTTCTTCCTCTACACGTTGTTCGGTTCGGCGCTGATGCTGCTCGGGTTCCTGGCGTTGTTCTTCCTCGCTCAAGATCCGGCCACCGGTGCCGCACTCCATTCCTTCGACATGCGTCTGCTCACCGAATCGGCTGGTTCGGGCATCGTTCACTCGACGCAGCTCTGGATCTTCGGCGCGATGTTCATCGGGTTCGGGGTGAAGGTCCCGATATTCCCGTTCCATACCTGGCTGCCTGATGCCCATACCCAGGCGCCCACCCAGGGTTCGGTGATCCTGGCCGCGGTGTTGCTGAAGCTCGGCACCTACGGATTCCTTCGCATTGCCATACCGATGCTTCCCGAAGCCGCCACGACTTGGGCGCCGTGGATCGGGCTCGTTGCGGTGATCGGCATCATCTACGGCGCGCTCGGCTGTCTGGCCCAGACCGACATGAAGCGTCTGATCGCGTTCTCGTCGGTGGCCCACATGGGCTTTGTGATGTTGGCGATCGCCACCATGACACCGTTCGGCTTCAACGCTGCGATCTACGGAATGGTCGCTCACGGTCTCATCACCGGCATGCTCTTCTTCGTGGCCGGCTCGGTGAAGGAGCGCTACCACACTCTCGAGATAAGCCGTCTTGGTGGCATGTTGATCCAGGCTCCGAAGTTGGGCTGGATCCTCGGCATTGTCTCCATGGCGTCGCTCGGTCTGCCCGGGCTGGCTGGATTCTGGGGCGAGTTCCCGGCGATCCTGTCGGCCTACAGTCCGGCCAATGGCCTGTCCGAGGTCACAGTCCGCACCTACATGGTGATTGCTGCGGTCGGCACGGTGCTGGCCGCGGGATATCTGCTCTGGCTGTATCAACGCACGGCGATGGGCGAGCCATCGGCCGAATTCGCCGACGACCCCAACATCACCGACGTCAACACCCAGGAGTGGCTGGCTTGGACTCCGCTGCTGGTTCTGATCGTGGTGTTCGGCTTCCTTCCGGGACTGATCTTCGATGTCTCCGATCCGGCGGTCACCCAGCTCCTCGACAATTGTCTCCAACTACCCGACGGCTGTACGACAGTCGTCCAAGCAGCTAGCGGAGGCTGATCCCGATGTTCGCCGTATTCGCCATGGCCGGGGAGCACTTCTCCCGGCCGCCGATCGACTGGCACGCTGCTTCGCCTGAGCTGATTCTGCTCGGTGTCGGCGTGCTGCTCACCGTGATCGACATTGTCTGGAAGGAGCGTGCCAGCGCCTTGGTGGCCGGCCTTGCTTCCGTCGGTTTGCTGGCGGCGATGATTCCGGTGATCACTCTGGCGGTCGATGGAGAGCCCAGGTCGATGTTCGGCGGGGCGTTCGTGGTCGACGACTACGCCTTGATCATGAAGGCGATCTTCCTTCTCTCGACCTATGTGGTCGTGTTGATGTCGACCAACTACATCTCCGAGGGCGACTACTGGGAGAACGAGTACTACGGCCTCCTGCTCACGGCGGTGCTCGGCATGTTGTTGATGACATCGGCCCGCGATCTCATCAGCATCTTCGTGGCTCTCGAATTGCTGTCGATTCCGGCCTACATGCTCTCGACGTGGCGCAAGCGCGACCTCAAGAGCAACGAAGCCGGCATGAAGTACTACCTCATGGGTGTGTTCGCGTCGGCAGTGATGCTCTACGGCATGTCGCTGCTCTACGGCAGTTCCGGCACCACCCTCTTGTCGGGCATCAACGAGGCGGTGAGCGTGTCGGGCAGTCCGTCAGCGGTCGTCACGCTGGGGGTGGTGTTCGTAGTGGTCGGGTTCGCTTTCAAGGTCTCGGCGGTTCCGTTCCACACTTGGGCCCCCGACACCTACGAGGGTGCTCCCACCCCAGTCACGGCGTTCCTCTCGGTGGCGTCGAAGGCCGGCGGTTTCGTGGGCCTCATGAACATTCTCTTCGTTGGTCTGATCGGCCGCGACGACGTCTACCAGCCGCTCATCTGGATCCTTGCCGCAGCGTCGATGACGGTGGGAAACACCGTCGCGTTGCGTCAGACCAACATCGTAAGGATGTTGGCCTACTCGGGCGTGGCCCAGGCCGGCTACATGCTGGCCCCTTTGGCGGTGCTAACGACCGATGTGGTCACCACCGGGGGAACCACCACGATCGTGGCCGACCAAGCGCTCGCCGCCACGGTCACCTATCTGGCCATCTATGCGGCTATGAATCTGGGCGCGTTCGCCGTGGTCATGGCGGTTGCCCGCAAGACCCGATCGGCCGAAATAGACGACTACCGAGGACTGTTCCGATACGCCCCTGGTCTCACCGTGTTGATGACCGTCTTCTTGTTCTCGCTCGCCGGTATCCCGCCGCTCGGTGGTTGGTTCGGCAAGTTCCGTGTGCTCGAGGCATTGATCTCTCCCGGCACGGCCTGGGGTTCCGCGTTGGCTGTGGTGGTTGCCGTCAACTCTGTTGTGGCCTTCTACTACTACGGCCGGGTCGCGGTGAAGATGTGGGTCGAGGAAGTCCCCGACGGCAACATGGACCGGGTCAATGTTCCGGCGTCGCTCGTGGCCGCACTCGGAATCACGTCGGTGGTCACTCTGGCATTCGGTGTCGGCCCCGGCTTGATCGGCCACTTCACTCAGGTCAGCCTGCTCGTCGGCGTCGGGGGCTGATCCCGCGGTGAGCGCCGATTCGCTCGCCGACAGACTCCGCAGGCGCATCCGAGAGGGCGGAGCGATGCGGGTCGACCATTGGGTCGAGGCCGCGCTCTATGACCCCGACGACGGCTTCTACATGACCGGCGGTCGGGCTGGTCGACGAGGCGATTTCCTCACCGCGCCGGAGGTCGGTCCGCTGTTTGGCGCGGTGCTGGCCCGCGCTGTCGATGATTGGTGGATCGAACTCGGTCGACCCGACCCGTTTCCCGTGTTCGAGGTCGGGGCCGGGCCGGGCACGCTTGCCCGATCGGTTCTCAGAGCCGACGGCGAGGCGGCAAGGTCGGGTGCTCTGCGATGGTGGGCGGTGGAGACTTCGCCGGTGCAGCGCCAGCTCCATCCCCAGCACGATCTACTGGGGTCGGTGGCCTCTCTCGACGAGGCGAGTTCGAGGGCATGGGCCGACGGTGGTGAGCCCGGGGTCGGGGTGGTGTTGGCCAACGAACTTCTCGACAATCTGCCCTTCAGGGTTCTGGAGCGGGGACACGAGGGATGGTGTGAGGTGCGTATCGATTCGGCGCCCGATGGTCGTTTCGAGACGACGATGGCCGAAGTTGCTGTCGATGCGGAGCACGACTTGGAACGTGTTGCCCCGAACGTTGAGGCAGGGACGCGAGTGCCGTGGCAGGCCCCGGCCCGGTCCTGGATCG
>JAJCXW010000157.1 GCA_029263235.1 Acidimicrobiales bacterium | reverse complement strand
GCATCCGGGCCTACACAGAGGTGCAGGCGTTGAGTTGGATGGCCTGAACAGCATGGCTCTCCCGCTCGAGTCCTTCCGTCTGGTGGAGGGCTCTGCCTTCGTGGCGGCTCCTTCGGGGGGAATGACTCTCGCCCAACTTGGCGCCGATGTGATTCGGTTCGATCAGATCGGTGGCGGGCTCGATTCCAGAAGGTGGCCGCTCACCACCGAAGGCCGTTCGATCTACTGGGCCGGTCTCAACAAGGGCAAGCGGTCCATTGCCGTCGACCTCCGGTCGCCGGCGGCGCGCGAAGTTCTCACCGACCTGATTGCCGGCGCTGGCAGCTTTCTCACCAATTTCCCTGCCCGGGGATGGCTCGGCTACGACGCGCTCTCCAAAGCCCGGCCCGATCTGGTGATGTTGGCCATCACGGGGAATCGAGACGGCACCACCGCTCTGGACTACACGGTCAACTGCGCGATCGGGTATCCGATGGCAACCGGTCCGGCCAGCACCGACGAGGTGATCAACCACGTTCTTCCGGCCTGGGACCTGATCTGTGGACAGACGGCGGCCCTCGGTTTGGTAGCTGCCGACCGGCATCGACTGATCCACGGCCTGGGGTCGTCGATGAGTCTGGCGTTGTCGGACGTGGCTCTGTCGGCGGTGTCTGCTCTCGGCCATGTCGCCGAAGCCCAGATCAACGGCACCGAGCGCCCACGGTTGGGCAACGATCTCTATGGCGCGTACGGCGCCGATTTCGTCGCGGTCGACGGCACCCGGGTCTATGTGGTCGGCATCAGCCCGAAGCAGTGGTCGAGCCTGCTCAGTGCCACTGAGTCGACCACAGCTGTGACCGAGATCGAACACCGAATGGGTCTCGACTTCTCCGACGAGGGAGACCGCTTCCGGGCACGGTCTGAGATCAGCGATGCCATCAGGCCTTGGATCGAATCGCGGCCGATTGATGCCGTTGCCGAGGTGTTCGATTCGGCCGGCGTCTGTTGGGGGCGCTACCAGTCGTTTCTCGAGATGGTCGACAACGATCCCCGCTGTTCGACCGATTCCGGCTTGTTTCGTTCGGTGGCGCAACCCGGGATCGGCACGTACCTCACGCCCGGTTCTCCGTTGGCGTTCGGTGGTGAAATCCCGGTCGAGCCGGTGCCCGCCCCCCAACTGGGGGAGCACACCGACGAGATCCTGGCATCCGATCTGGGTCTGACCTCACATGAGATAGGCCGTCTGCACGACTCTGGAGCGGTTTCCGGTCCGAATAGGGACTGAGGTCCCTACCGGGCCGAACGGCCCATCTGCAGTATTGATCGCGGCTAGCAGAAACAACTATCGGAGATGGCGGGCAATTTGTCTCGTCATTCCTTACGGTGTCCAAACCACCGAGATCGGACGTTCGTGCCCATGATGAGCGTGGTGCCAGGGCAATTGTCCACTGCCGACACGAAGGAAGTGGGTGTTTGAATGCGTGATTTCTTCGAGACCCCAGTCGAGTCGCCGACCGGTCCGATCGGACCCACCGAGTGGATGTCGACCGCGGCATGCAGCGGACACAGCGATCTGTTCTTCGCCCCGTTTGCCGAACGTCCAGAGGCGCGTGTGCGCCGAGAGGCCGAAGCCAAGGTCATCTGCACGGCATGCGACTCCCACGAATCATGCCGCGACTTCGCGAGGGTCAACCGCGAACTCGGATTCTGGGGCGGCGAGTCGGAGTCCGAACGCGCCGACGCCGGATTCCCTCCCACCACTCCGAGCCTTGGACGCAAGCGCGTTGCCGAGCTCCGAGCTCGAGCCGCGATGGTTTCGGCAGTCTGAACACGCGATGATGCGACGGTGACCGACCGGTCCTGTTGCTCTCCGTCCCGAGGCGAATCAGACGCCTCCATCGAGCTGCCCGCAGCGATGGTCTCACCCGGTGATATCAACCTCGAAACGGTGATGATCCCGGCGGGCGCCTTCTCGATGGGTAGCGACGACGACCGCTTTCCGGCCGACATGGAAGGCCCGGTGAGAAGCGTGTCGGTGGACGACTTCCTGGTAGCGGCCACCGCGGTCACCAACAGTCAGTTCTCGAGATTCGTGGAGGACACCGGATGGGTCACCGGCGCCGAACGTGACGACTGGGCGTTCGTGTTCGCCGGGCTTCTGCCCGACGAGTTTCCACCCACCCGCGGAGTGGTCGGCAGCGAGTGGTGGCGCGTGGTCGAACAAGCCGATTGGCGTCATCCTCATGGCCCTCAGAGCAGCATCGAGGACGCTGCCGATCATCCGGTGGTTCAGGTAGATTGGCTCGACGCTTCGGCATTCGCTTCGTGGGTCGGAGGCCGTTTGTTGGTGGAAGCCGAATGGGAGAAGGCGGCCCGAGGCGGACTCGACCAGGCGTTGTATCCCTGGGGCGATGAGCTGATGCCCAACGGCGAGCATCGGTCCAACATCTGGCAGGGCAACTTTCCTATCGAGAACTCTCTCGACGATGGCTGGCTCGGCACCTCACCGGTGAAGGCCTTCCCGCCCAACGGGTTCGGACTTCACGATTGTGCTGGAAACGTCTGGGAGTGGACGGCCGAGGCTTGGCCCACCAGAGACACCCATCGAGTGGTGCGGGGCGGGTCCTACCTCTGCCACGACTCCTACTGCAACCGCTACAGGGTGGGAGCGCGCACCTCCAACACTCCGGGCACGGCCGCTGGAAACATCGGGCTGAGGGTCGCCTTCGACCAGCCGGGGCCCGGGGTCAGCAAGCCAGCTTGAGTGCTCCTGACACGGCGGTGAGGGTCACGGGTGCCGGGCCCAGAGGCTCTCCATCTCCCCAGAGTTCGAGCTGCGAGCAGTCAATGGAGATCTCACGGCCTCGATAGGTGGTGACGCTCGGTATTTCGAGATGGGTTCCCTTGAACACACGACCGAAGAAGCGGAGCATTTCGAGTCGGCCGACGTCGCCGACAACCGTGACCTCGAGCATCGAATCGGTTGGATCGGCAGCGGGACAGATCTGCATGCCTCCACCGAACCAGGCGGTGTTGGCCACTGCGATCAGTGCTGAGCGCACCGAGTGGGTCGAGCCGTCGACGGTGAGTTTCACGTCGCGTGCGGCCATCGCGGGGAGTTGCATCACGGTGGCCACCGAGTATCGCTTGGGTCCTGTCGGCCAGCGAAGCTGGTTTGCCCGGGCGTTGACGTCACCCGAGAATCCGGCGGTGGCCACCGATGCCACCCACCCGTGATCGGTCCGGATCGCGTCGATGTCGCGGCTGGCGCCGAGGGCTTGTTGGGCTGCCGCTGCCGTCTCGGTGACGAACCCGTCGATGCCTCGAACGAAGTCGTTGCCGGTGCCGACGGGCACCACACCGAGAACCGTGTCGGTACCCGCTACGGCCTGGAGTCCCAGGTTGACGAGTCCGTCGCCGCCAATGATGATCAGCCGCTCGGCTCCCAGAGACACCGCCTGTTGAGCGGCCTCTAGCGAGGCGGCGGGGTCGGAACCCGTTATGTCGGTCGCTTCGAGGCCACTTGAATGCAGCACGTTGGTGACGATCTCCATGGCCGGTGCGGCCTCACCCCGACCGGCATCCGGGCTCATCAGAATCGGGACACTCATCGACTGGTCGCCTCGGACCCGTGGTCGCGGTCGTGATCGAGAAGTTGGGTGGCCGCCGTGATGGCAATCGCGCCGATTGCACCGGCGACCATCACCACCACCCACACCGCTCCGTGGGGAAGGTCGAGTTCGAAGTAGTCCCGTAGCGATGGCACCACCATCGTGAGGGAGTACATGGCGGCCATGGCGCCGGCCAGTCCCAGCTTCCATGGTCGCAGGGGTCGGCTGATCAGCACCAGAATCACGAGCCCGAACAACAAGAGGGTGGCGGTGGCCGATGTGCGGGCCTCGGCCAACGAGACGTCGTCCATTCGTCTCACGACCTCGTACA
>JAJCXW010000156.1 GCA_029263235.1 Acidimicrobiales bacterium | reverse complement strand
ACACATTGCCCAGCTCGGTGGCGTTGTTGCCGCAGCCCAGCAGCTGCAATCTCTCGTGAAGCTCTTCGAGACTCATGATCTTTTCGATGGTGTGGTAGCAGACGTTATAGAGACCAGGGGTGTCGGGGACCATGGGGCGGGCGCCGGCGGCGATGACGATCTTCTTGGCGGTGATGACCTCTCCGCCGACCGCGACCTGCTTGGGGCCCACAAATCGAGCGGAGTCGCGATAGACGGTGACGTTGGGAAGTCCCTCGCGGTAGGACTCGCCCGCCACGGCAATCGGATCTATGCGGCCGAACACGCGGTCGCGGATGGCGGGCCAATCGGCACCCTCGAAACGGGTGTCGACACCGAGAGCCGGGCCATGGGTCGCCATTTCGGCCACGAGGGCGCTGTAGACGAACATCTTGGAGGGAATGCACCCGACATTCATGCAGGTTCCGCCGAACTTGCCCCGCTCGATCATTGCGATATCAAGTTTGTCGTGTTGGGGACCGATGATCGAATTTCCCGACCCGGCCCCGATGATCATCAGGTCGAACTCACGCACGGGCGCAGGGTAGCGTCGGGTGATGCACGAAATGGGCTCCCGGGTCGATCGATTGTTCGAGACTCCGACTCCTGCGCTGGACCGGCGAGGCTTCATGCTCGACGTGTCACGCGATCGTGTTCCCACACTCGACACGCTCGGTTGGCTGATCGACGTCCTGTCGGCGCTTCGCTACAACGAGCTGCAGCTCTACGTGGAGCACACCTTCGCCTACGCCGGGCACGATGAGGTCTGGGCCAAGGCGTCGCCGTTCACCCCTACCGACATGGCCTGGATCGATCAACGCTGTGCCGATTCGGGGATTGATCTTGTCGCCAACATGAACGGCTTCGGCCACATGGGCCGATGGTTGTGTCACGACCGGTATCGATCGATGGCCGAGTGCCCCGACGGCTTCATGAGCGTCTTCGGTGACGGACATCAACCCCCGGGGTCGTTTGCCCCCACCATCGACAATGCAGCGTTCGCCGTGAAGCTGGCCGAGGAGATCGTCTCGTCGGTACGACACTCTCGGATCAACATCGGAGGAGACGAACCATTCGAACTGGGGCTCGGCCGGTCGGCGGCGATCGTCAAGGAGCAAGGTCGCGACCGGGTATATGTGGATCACCTGCGCCGGATCATTGATCCGCTCGTGGAGGCGGGCCACGAAGTCATGTTCTGGGGCGATCTCTTTCGTCGCGACATGTCGTTGATGGCCGACATCCCCGACGAGGCGGTGGGCATTGTCTGGAACTACGAGGCTCCGGGTCGCGATACCTGGATGGAGGCACTCGATCAGGACGCCCGGGAGTTCCTCGGGATCCCCGACGATGCCGATCTCGGATTCGAGTCCCACGCCAGACTCTTCGTGGATTCGGGAGAACCATTCTGGATCTCACCAGGCACAGGTAGCTGGAACTCGCTGATCGGTCGCAATCGAAATGCCGCCGCGAACATCGCCGACGCCGTCGAGGTCGGGGTGCGCCATGGTGCTCTGGGGATTCTCCTGACCGACTGGGGCGACAACGGCCACTGGCAGCCGTTGGCAGTCTCGCTGCCCTCGATTGTCAGGTGTGGTGTGGCGGCCTGGAACGGTGCCGCCTCCGAGAACTTCGATCCCGGCCCGGCGATCGACGCCCTCACAGATGCCGTTCCTGGAACCGGAGCGCTGCTCGACCGGCTCGGATCGGTCGGCGAGGCCCTCGGGACAGCGTGTCTAAACGGCACGGCAATCTTCGATGCCTGTGTGGATCGGGGATGGCCCGTCAGCGGCGACCTTGATCGAGCCGGGTTCGAGAAGGCACGTGAAACGGTCGCCGATGCGACGAGAACGTTTGTCGCCGGCCCCTTCGAAGGTGAGAGGGGCTCTGAGATCAGTGCCGAGCTTTCGGCCATCTGCCTTGCCGCCGACATCGGGCTTCGCCGTATTGGAGCCGGTGCCGGATTGGAGTGCGACGAACCAAGCGATCAAGAGATGGGGGCGATGATCGACCAGCAGCGCGCGGCATGGCTGTCGGGCAGCCGCCCGGGAGGACTGGAGGACTCGATAGCGCGGTTCCGGACGTGAGCCCTCCGCGGACGCCCGGGCGGGGGTTGATCCTGTTGGTCTTGAGCGTGCTGGTGCTTTGGGCGTGCGGTTCTCCGGCCAACACCGACGGCGCAGGGCGTGACCCACTGTCGGGAGCGATCACCGAGGGAGGAGAGGTCGGCACCCAGCGGCTGCAGGTGGGGGACTGTTTCATCAACTCCGAGGAAGGCTCGACCCAACTGGTGCAGGGCGTACCCTGTGCTGAGCTCCACGACTCACAGGTGGCCGCCCTGGTGGAACTGGACGACGACGGAACGACGGACTGGCCGGGTGTGACCCAACTGCTGAACCGGGCTCAGTTGCTGTGCGTCGGGGCGGCTTCCGAGGCCCTCGACGGCAACCTCGCCGACCCTACTGTCGGCCTGTCGGCCTACGTCCCGGACGAGGACTCCTGGAACGAAGGTGACCGCCGAATCATCTGCTCTCTCGGCCGATTCGACGGGTCCCCGATGTCCGGATCGCTGCTGGGCCGAGCAACCTGAGAGACTGACCAGATGCAGAGACCAACACCGGGCCGCTGGTTCGAAGAGCTGACCCCTGGCACCGTGATCCACCACGCCATCCGTCGCACGATCACCGAGGCCGACAACGTGGGGTTCACCACGATGACCATGAACCCGGCGTGGCTTCACCTCGATGCCGACTACGCGGCCAACGAGACCGAGTTTGGCCGGCCGTTGGTCAACTCGCTTCTGACGCTTGGGATGGTGATCGGCATCTCGGTGCACGAGACGACTCTGGGAACGACAGTGGCCAACCTGGGATTCGACAAGGTCGAGTTTCCGGCTCCCGTCTTTCACGGCGACACTCTTCGGGTCGAGACCGAGGTGATGGCCTCTCGCCCGTCGAGTTCCCGACCCGGCCAGGGTGTGGTCACCTTGGAGCACCGTGGTTACAACCAGGACGACACCCTCGTGTGCCGGGCAATTCGGAACGCGCTCATGTTGGGTCGGCCAACCGAAGGCTGACTCCGGCCCGGGCTCACCCGATCAGCCGGGGGTGAGGCGAAGGAGGTTTCGGGCCTGGTTGGCCACCGGTTCGTCGACCATGTGGCCCTCGAAGTCGATGGCGGCCAGCCCGCGGGCCGAGGCATCCTCGTAGGCGCTGACGAGTCGCCGGGCATGGTCGAGCTCTTCCGGTGATGGAGTGAACGCCGAGTTGGCGATCGCCACCTGGGCCGGATGGATGCACAGCTTTCCCGAGTAGCCCATGGCTCTGGCCTGCTCGCACTCCGTTCGACACCGTTCGTCGTCGTGGAAATCGGCGACGATCTGGTCGATGACCGGCACCTCGGCCAGGCGGCCGGCCAGAGCAACCACCGACCTGGCGTGGTGGACCTCATGGTTGTCTGCGCTGCGGATACCGCCCATGTCGGCGACAAAATCCTCGGCACCGAAATAGGCGCCGGAGATCAGCGGGTGTTGGAGGAGGGTCCGGGCATCGGCGATGCCAAGGGCGGTTTCGATGCCGGCGATGACCGGCAGGTCGGACAGTCCGGCGGTGGCGAGAGACTCAGCTGCGAACTCCAGCCCTGCAGTCGTCTCGACCTTCGGTAGAACGATCCCGGCGACCGTGTCGGGGAGCGAGGCAATGTCGTCGCTGAACCACGGCGTGTCGACGTCGTTGACCCGGATGAAAGTGGGGACTTGCCCGCCGATCTCGATCGCCAACGCTGAAGCATCGATTCTGGCGGAGTCCTTCGCCGCCACAGGGGTTGCGTCCTCGCAGTCGATCACTACGGCGTCGGCACTCACCGCCGGCATCTTGCGAACGAGATCGGGTCGCACGGCGGGCGCAAACAGCAGCGACCGGATTCGGTCGGGGAGGGCGGTCATCAGGAGCCGAGCCTCTTGGCGACCTCTTCGAGCATCACCTCGGTGGCTCCTCCTCCGATGGGGAGGATGCGGGCGTCTCGGCTCATCCGTTCGATAGCCGACTCACGCATGTAGCCCATTCCACCGTGGAACTGAACGCAGTCGTACATCACCTGGTTGGCGATTTCGCAGCCCCAGGCCTTGAGCCCCGACACGTCTCGTGCGGTGTCGTGGCCATGTTCGGTGCGCCAGGCACAGTGATAGAGCGACGCCCTCATGGCGTCGACCTCGGCCTGATGCATGGCGAGACGCTGCCTGATGGCGCCGAGATCAAACAGCCGGCCGCCGAAGGCCTTGCGGTCGGAGGTGTACTCGACGGTCATGTCGATCGCGGCCTGCGAAGCGCCGACTCCCATCCCGACCAGCACCATGCGCTCGTTCTGGAAGTTGCGCATGGTCTCGTAGAAGCCGCGATGAAGCGTCCCGAGAAGCTGAGAGTCGGGCAGCCAGACATTGTCGAAATGCAGCTCGGCCGTGTCGGAAGACCTCCAACCGGTCTTGTCGAGCTTCTTGGCCACCGAGAAGCCCTCCGTGCCCTGGTCCATCAGGAACATCGAGATGCCGTATCGGTCGTCGGGGTTGGTGCGGGCGGCGACGATGGTCATGTCGCCGTAGACGGCGTTGGTGATGAACATCTTCGAGCCGTTGATCCGCCATCCGTCGCCATCTCGCACAGCGGAGGTCCTCAGCCCGGCCACGTCGGAGCCAGCGTCGGGCTCGGTGACGCCGATCGAGAGGATCTGCTCACCGGAGAGAACACCGGGCAGGTATCGCTCGAGCTGTTCGTCGCTACCCACGTTGATGAGATGGGGCATCGCCATATCGGTGTGGACGAGGACGGTGACGTCGAATCCGGCGAATGTGGATGACCCGAGAGCTTCGGCGAACGTGACCGATGCCAAGGGTCCGAGACCCAAGCCGCCAAGCTTCTCGGGAACTCTCAGCGAGAACATCCCGAGATCTCCCATCGATCGGAGGACCTCGCGAGGCACCTTCCCGTCGAGCTCCCAGGTGTCGCCGTGGGGCACGACTTCGTTTCGGACGAAGTCGATCGTCTGATCGCGAATCGCCTCGAGCTCTTCGGTGGTCTGGGCGTTTCGTAGTTTCACTTCGGCCTCTCTCAGAGATGGTTGGCTTGGTCTAGCCGATTTCGGAAGAGTTCAGCGTTACGGACCTTCAGGTCCTCGAATCCCCTGACCATGTCGGGCAGCTCGGCCAACTCGACGGCTGAATCGAAATTCGACTCGTCGAGGTGTGAGAGTGCCGACCGAAGCGCGGTGAGGTATTCGTCGATGAGGGATCGTTCGAGCCGACGGATCGGGTTGCGGGCGAAGGGGTCGAGCCTGGTGCCGCGAAGCCGCCGGCCCCGAGCCAGAAGAGCAAAGAGCGGACGCCACCGCATCGACACGGAGATCTTTCGTCCGAGTCCGAGGGCCTTGAGCGTGGGCGGATGCAGTCGCCAGGCCACTCGATCGCCGGGCTGGAGAATCTGTTCGATGCTGGGATCGGCCGCTCCGCTGATCATCAAGCGGGCCACCTCGTATTCATCCTTGTAGGCCGTGAGTTTGTGCAGGCCGACGGCAACGGCACTGGTCAGCTCGCGACTGTCCGGCCTTGCCGCCTGTTCGGCTTCGCTCACGGTCTCGAGATGGTCGAGGTAGTTGTCGGCCAGACGGCGGTTCTGGAATCCGATGAGATCGTCGACGAGGATGCTGATTCGATCGGCCACCTCGACTTGTTGTCCGGCGACCGTGGCGATCCGGTCGGTGAGATCGGCTGGAAGAGAAGGCTCCGGCTCGGCTGAATGATCATGTAGCGCCACGGCGGCCTCGACCTTCGACGGGTCGGCAACCTGCCACCGGCCCCAACGGAAGGCCGCAGTGTTGGCATCGACCGACACTCCGTTGAGAGCTATCGCCTTCTCGATGAGTGTCGGGGACACCGGCAGGTGGCCCGACTGAACCGCCATTCCCACCACGAACACATTGGCGGTGACAGTGCTGCCGAGGATTGCGTTGGTGATCTCAGCGGCGTCGGCCCAGTGGCGGCCCCCGGGTCGGGTGACATCGTCGATCCTCGCCAACATCTCCTCGACCGTGGGCATCTCGATCTCAGGATGAGAGACCTTGGCCCCGGGCGGCGTCACGGCTGTCGAACCAATCGCGGCCGTTCGTGACGGGTCGGAGGCAGCCAGTCCGGCCCACGATGCCGCCACCAGAAGGTCGAAGGCCAGCAGGAGATCGGCTTGGCCGGTGCCGACGCGGCTGCTGTCGGCGGGCCCGCCGTGGGTGATGCGGATGTCGCTCACCACCGGACCGGCCTTCTGGGACAGGCCGATCTGATCGAGGCCATGGATCTGGGCGCCCTCCAGCATCGCGGCGGTGCCGATCAGTTGGGCGACGGTGACCACGCCGGTGCCCCCGATCCCGGTGATATGGACGCTCACATCGCGGTGCCCCGCCTCGGGCTCGGGGAGGTCGGTCGGGGGCTCGATCGACTCGGTTGTGGCGTCGGGAGATCGGCCCCGACCCGACTTGCGGCCGAACCTCGGGCGGGTGATCGACACGAACGCCGGACAGTCGCCCTCGAGGCACGACAGGTCGAGATTGCAGCTGGTCTGATCGATTGTGGTCTTGCGGCCGAACGTCGTCTCGATGGGCTGCACCGACAGACAGTTGGACACCCTGGCGCAATCACCACACCCCTCACAGATCCGAGGGTTGATCACCACTCGGGTGCGGGGTGTCTCTTCGTCGCCCCGCTTGCGGTCTCGACGGGCCTGAGCCGCGCACCGCTGGTCGTGGATCATCATGGTGACGCCGGAGGTGGCCCGCAGCGCCTCCTGAGCCTCGATGATCCGGTCGCGGTGCCAGATCTCGACGGCCGCCGGCAGTCGACCGTGGCGGTGCTTGGCCGGGTCGTCGGTGGTGAGAATGATCCGGTTGACCCCCTGCCCGAGGAGTTGGGCGGCCACGTCGGCGAGCTCGAGACGCCCGGTGGGGTCCTGCCCGCCGGTCATGGCGACGGCGCCGTTCCACAGCAGCTTGTAGGTGATGTGTGAGTCGGCGGCGATGGCGGCCTGAATCGCCAGCTGACCAGAATGGAAATAGGTGCCGTCGCCGAGGTTTTGGGTCATGTGGTCGGTGTCGACGAAGTGCTCCATGCCGATCCACTGGGTGCCTTCATTGCCCATGCAGGTGAGTCCGGCGATGTCGCCAACGCGATCCTCGTCGGCCAGCATCACCATGGTGTGGCATCCGATCCCCACGCCGACCAACGTGCCGTCCGGGACCAAAGTTGAACGATTGTGGGGGCACCCGGAACAAAAGAACGGGGTGCGGGCCACAGCCAGGGGGATTCGCTCACGTGGGGGCACCGGTGGGGCGAGTCGCTCCGACAGACGAGGTGCCAGACGCATCCGCAGGGCCGGCATGATCTGATCGGCGCTGAGAGCGCCGTGGCCGGGTAGGAGTGTCTGTCCCGACTCGGTGACCTTGCCGACCACCAGAGGGTGATGCTGATGGTTGTAGAGAGCGTTTTTGATGAGATTCTCGACGTTGGGGTGCTTCTCCTCGACGACGAAGATCTCCTCGAGGCCGGTGGCGAACGCGCTGATGGTCGAGGCGTTGAACGGAATCGGCATTCCGAGCTTGAGCAACCTGATTCCGGCTTCCGCCAACTCACGATCGGAGGTCAGTCCGAGTCGGGCCAGGGCCTCCCGAACCTCCTTGTAGGTGATACCGGACGACACGATGCCGATCCATGAGTCGGACGGGTCGACGGTGGTGTGGTTGAGATGATTGAGCGCCGCGTAGTCGAGGGCCAGCGCATACCTCACCTCGTAGATCTCACGCTCGATGTCGACGGTGTGTGGGGTCAGGAGCCGACCGTCGGGTTGGTGCTCGTAGGGCTCACCGTTGAGCAGCGGTATTCGGGGGACGACCCGGGAGGGATCGAGATCGACCGTGGCGGTGCCGTCGGCGACGTCGGCGACGATCTTGAGGCTGGTCCACAGCCCCGTGACCCGGCTCATGGCGATGGCGTGGCGGCCGAGGTCGAGGGCTTCGGCGGGATCGCCGGGGTAGAGCACCGGAATGTGCATGTCGGCGAGAGATGCCGCCGACGAGGACGGAACAGTGGACGACTTGGCACTGGGATCGTCGCCGACGAGGGCGACCGCTCCTCCGAGCGGATCAGTTCCGGCAAAGACCGCGTGGCGTAAGGCATCGCTGGCCCGATCGACCCCCGGGGCCTTGCCGTACCAGAGGCCGACCACGCCGTCGTAGCGCGAGTCCGGGCGAGAGGCCGCTAGCTGGCTTCCCATCACCGCTGAGGCGGCGTATTCCTCATTGACCGACGGGCGCAGCACGATCGGCAGGTCGCCGGCCAACTCGACTGCCGAGGCCATGGCGGAGTCGACCCCGCCGAGCGGCGACCCTGGGTAACCGGCCACAAAAGCAGCAGTGTTGAGGCCGTTCATCCGGTCGACACGGAGCTGTTCGATCGGCAGCCGGGCCAGCGCCTGGACCCCGGTCATGAAGACGGTTCCGTGATCGTGGGTGTATCGGTCGCTCAGACGATATGTGTTGTTCATCGCCACACTCCCGGTTGGTGTAGATCAAGTATCGGGCATGTCCGGGGCCTGAATCCATCACCCCACTTGGCTACGTTTGCACAATGACCAGCAGACAGCGCGGAGTCAACCGAGTGATCATGGCGGTGTGGAATCTCGAATCGGGTCGTCGGTTCTACGAGAAGCTCCTCGGAGCAACCTTCCATCCCGCGAATCGTGAAGAAGCCGCGACCTTCGGGGTGGAAATCCTCATGTCGTGGGACGGTGGAGTCGAACTCGTGGCACCGATAGAAGGTCGCGACAGCCACATAAGAACGTGGCTCCATGAACACGGCGAGGGCCTTGTCGGTGTGGTGTTCGCGGTAGCCGACGCCGATGCGTCACGCGACGCAGCGCTTGAAGCGGGCATCGAGAGTTTCCACACGCTCGACTACGACCAGGATCAGATCGACGAGCACCTTGAGGGCCGTTTCAGTCGCTACTACGAGCATTTCCTGGCTTCGGCCGGCCCGCTTGGAACCGGTACCTACCTGATCGGCGAGTTCGACCAGCCAACGGGGTAGCCGTCAGATCGTCACCGGAAACACCGGCGGGCGGGTGTTGGCGAGATCGTCCGGCACCGGCTCGTTGAACTCAGGGAAGGTCGGTACGGCCTGCTGGCGGAAGTGAGTCGTGGAATGGACCGGGTCGGTATCGAACTCGGGGATGACCTGATCGCCGAACACCTCGATCATCTCGAGGGTTTGTTCGTGGCTGAACCCCTCGTCGGGTGTACCGAACACGAGCTGATCGCATCCGACGTCCTGATAGCGGGTGACCTGCTCGCACACCTCTTCGGGATTGCCGCACAGCATGTAGCCGCCGTCGATCGCCATGTCGAGAATCTCGTCGGACCACTCGACGGTGCGCGGCGGGTGGGGCCAGACGATGGCGTCGGGCGACTTGGGCATGGTGTCGTGGTAGAGGTTGACCATGGTGACTCGGTAGCCGCGATCCTGCTTGGCGATTCGTCGAGCCTCCTCGCGATCTTCCAGGCATATGACGGCGTTGGTCATCATCACGTTGTTGTTCTGATAATCGCCGATCTGGTCGGTCGGGTTCTCCGAGGCTTCCTTGTAGGCCTCGATGCGGCCCCGCAGATTGTGGATCGGTTCGAAATTGAATGCGATCGCGCCAATTCCGTGAGCACCGGCCTTGGTGAACGTGGCCGGGTTGCCGCAGGCGACCCACAACGGTGGATGAGATTCCCCGTAGGGCTTCGGCAGAATGTTGTGGGGGGTGGGCACCGAGAAGTGATCGCCCTCGAACTGGTAGTCCTTCTGGGCCCACATCCTCGGGATCTCTCGAACCACTTCGTCCCACATGGCCTTGGTGTCGGTCGTGGCAAGGCCATTGAAGGTGGCGACCTCGTGGCTGCCAGCTCCCCGGCCAGTGCCGAACTCGAATCGACCCTCGGTGATGTGGTCGAGCATCGCTGCTCTCTCAGCCAGCCTCACCGGATGTTCCTTGTCGGTGGGGAACGACGTGATGGCCGTGCCGATGTGGATGCGGTCGGTCTTGGCGGCGACATATCCCATGACCGGGGCCGGAGCCGACATGTGGCTGTATTCGGTGAGGCAGTGGTGCTCTCCGAACCAGGCGTACTTCCAGTTGTGGGAGTCGGCGAGCACCGCGTAGTCGATTTCGTTCATCAACATCACGTGCTCGGCTCCGGCATCGTGAGCCGCCGGACCCGGCAGGTACCCGTTGAAGAAGAGGCCGAACTCCATGTGTGCTCCTGATGAAAGTAAACAGAACTAGAACCTGTTTCGGTTTTGAAGACTAGGTCCGATGCTGAACTCGGGCAAGTGACGCGGTCAGTCGGTGGCGTACTCGGACATCGGCGGACAACTGCAGATGAGGTGACGATCGCCGTGGGCGTTGTCGATTCGGCTCACCGGCGGCCAGTATTTGTCGCCCCGGCCCCAACCCTCAGGATGGGCGGCCTCGGTGCGTGAGTACGGGTGATCCCATTCGTCGGCCGCGACCTCCATCACCGTGTGTGGCGCATTGACGAGAGGATTGTCGTCGGCTGGCCATTGGCCGTCGCGTACGGCCACCGCTTCGTCGTGGATGGCGATCATGGCGTCGCAGAATCGATCGAGTTCGGACAGGCTCTCCGACTCGGTC
>JAJCXW010000155.1 GCA_029263235.1 Acidimicrobiales bacterium | reverse complement strand
ATGAGCATGTCGCTGACGGCCACGCCCGGCACTTCAGTCGGGTATTGCATCGCCAGAAACAGTCCGGCCTCGGCTCTCTGCCAAGCCGGTAGCCCGAGAAGTTCGACTCCGTCGATGGTCACGGAACCACCGAGCACCTCGTAGCCGGGTCGGCCTGCAATCACGTGGGAGAGCGTCGACTTGCCCGAACCGTTGGGACCCATGATCGCGTGTACCTGGCCCGAGCTGACGGCGAGATCGACGCCGTCGAGGATGACCTTTCCTTGGACCGACGCTCTCAGCCCCTCAATGACCAATTCACTCATGACGCCCCCTCGCTGCGATCACCCGTCGAGAGCCACACGTCTCCGTCGACCACCGACGTTTCGTACACGGGCACCGGCTTGACTGCCGGCAGACACGTGGGTTCTCCGGAGAGAAGATCGAATCCTGCTCCGTGGCGCCCACATTCGATGGTGAGTTCGTCGGCGTCTACGAACCCCTCCGACAGCGACACTTCTTGATGGCTGCAGGTGTCGCCCAGGGCGTAGACCGACTCGCCGATTCTGACGACGGCCACTGAACTGTCGTCGATTTCGACCTTGCGGACCGAGCCGTCGTCGATCTCGTCGAGGGAGAAGAGTTTGTGTCTCATGGGCGGGTCACTCCGTCCCTGTGACGGCGGCGATCTTGGTGGCCAGAGCCGCTTCCAGCGACGGCACCGCGGCCGGCACCGGTAGAGCGCTCAGCACCTCATCGAGAAACCCGCCGACAATCAATCGCTCAGCCTCATCGGTGGGCACCCCGCGACTCTCCAGGTAGAAGCGCTGCTCGTCATCGACCGGACTCACCGACGAAGCGTGGCTGCACTTCACATCGTTGTTCTCGATCTCGAGATTGGGAACAGATTCGGCCCAGGCATCGGGCCCCAACTTCAGATTTCGGTTCGTCTGGAAGGCATTGGTGCCCCTGGCCCCGGGGCGAACGCGGATCAGGCCGGTGTACACACTCCTGGAACGACCGCCGAGCACGCCCTTGTAGAGAAGGTTGGAGCTGGTATCGGCCGCTACATGATCCTGGTAGGTGCGAAAGTCGAGCGCTTGGTCGTTGTCGGCAAAGTACAACGCCAGGAGATCGCCGTGGGCTCCCCGACCCAACAGGCGGGTGTCGGCCCTGGTACGGGCATAGCCGCCACCGAGGCCGGCCGTGGCCGCTGCAAGGTTGGCGTCCTGGCCCACGCGCGCCAACTGGCTCGCTATCTGCCATGCGGATTCCGCCAGTTGTTGAACGTTGAGGTATCCGAGTCGGGCGGCCTTCGCCAGATCGAACTCGGCCACCGGACACGACAGAACGTGTTCGCCCGGTGCCGAAGTGTGACGATCGAGAACGGTGGCCTCGGCTCCCTCCTCGAGGCGGACGACGAGCCTCGGGAAGACTGCTCGGCCTTCGCCGGCCGCGTGATTGCTGATGACGATTGGACGCTCGACCACGACTCCCCGCGGCACGTGCACTACCACGGGCTCGGGGGCGAAGGCGTCATTGAGACTCGTGAAGTAGTCGGGCGCCCCGTCCGCGACATTTCCCAGCAAGTCGCTTCCGGTCGGATGCTCGACGAGTGATCCGACGGTGACTCCCTGAGAGGCGATGTCGTCGTCGATCTCGACACTCAGGATCTTGCCGTTCACAGCCCGGACGATCGCCGAAGGCTCCACATGAAGGGGAACCATCGGGGCGTCAGCGAGGCCGTCGGCCGGACTGAACTGCGCCAGGTCGAGCTTGTCGATGGGGCTGTAACGCCACTCCTCGAGAGCAGTCGTGGGCGCGTCGGCAACGCTCACTGCCTCGGCAGCGGCCACTCGCCTCTCAACGATCCAGTCGGGTCCGTCGATAGCTCGGGCTGAATCGGGGGAGAAGTCGGTCACTGTGAAATACGCTCCGCGAGACCCGGCCCGATTGGCCGGAAACAGGTATTTACCCTACCGGCGTAGTGCTAATCGGCCAACGCCCTCAGCGACCGTTTCGGTATCGCCGACGGAGCTTCTCTGCCAGGCCCTCACGTGGGGCCTTGGTGCGGCTCGATCGACCCGCCCGCGGCGGGTGCGAGTCCTTGTTTCGCTTGGCGATCCCACGCAGCCCGCGACGGCTCTTGCGCTCCTTGTCGAGATCGGCGATCACGTCGGGTGCCGCACCGTTGATGATGTCCTCAGCCGCGTCGAGCAATGCCGCGACGCTTCCGTCGACCCCGACGCTCTCGGGCTCGTCCGGAGTCTCCGGGGTCACCAAGGACCCGTAGCTCCAGGTGACATCGGCCAACCGCCGCGTGAACTTCGGGCAGTCGGCTGGGCACCTCCACGGCGCCTCCGGGGCAAGATCCAGGTCGCACTTTCGGACGGTGTCGCCATTGGGGTAACTACGAGACTCGAAAAACTTGCAGTCCTGTCGCATCGGCATGGGCCCATTGTGCCGTAACCGGGAACGATATGGGCGACCGCCCCTCAGCGAGCGAGAAGACTCCACACCGCAGTCATGCTGAGGCCGTCGACGATCTCACCCCGATCGATCATCGAACGAAGCTCATCCAGTGGAATCCACGAGACCTCCACCGCTTCGTCGACATCGGACGGAACGCCCACGTGGGTCGCGCTGGCCGACTGTCGGAGATGGAACTTCTGATCGCTCATTCCCGAGGTCGGGTGCCACGAAAAGCAATGCTCGGTGGGCCCGCATCTCCAGCCGGTCTCCTCCAAGACCTCACGTTCGGCCGCTTCGGCAACCGTCTCCCCCGCGTCGATCACGCCGGCAGGAATCTCCCATCCCCAGGTGTCGGGGATCATGCGGTGGCGCCAGATCATCAGGAGTTGGTTGTCGACGACCACCAGAGTGCCCACTGCACTTCGAGGGACGCGGATCACCTCGTGCTCAAACCGCCGGCCCGAGTTGAGTTCGACATCGAACGCATGCAGTTCGACCCACCAGCTCTCATACAAGGACCGCGATCCGTGGATGGTCCACTTGGACGACTCGGGTCGGGGCGGAGAGCTGTCCATGGCGGGTCAGCCGACGCTGCCTTCCATCTGGAGTTCGATCAGCCGACTCCACTCGACCGCGTACTCCATCGGAAGGGTACGCGTGACCGGCTCGATGAAACCGTTGACGATCATGCCCATGGCCTGCTCTTCGGTGAGGCCACGACTCTGAAGATAGAACAGCTGCTCGTCGGCCACGCGCGAAACCGTAGCCTCATGTCCG
>JAJCXW010000154.1 GCA_029263235.1 Acidimicrobiales bacterium | reverse complement strand
CCGCGTCGGCATCGTCGTTCTTGCCGCGAAACTCCGGGGCGATCACGGCCCAGCCGTTCTCCTGGGCCCACATTGCGAAAGGGATCCCGGCGTGCTGGGTGAACGGGGCACTCCACGAGTGCAATATCACCAACACCGGCCGGTCGTGACCTCCACTCGGAGGTAGCCAGAAGACGGGTTGCTCGACGCCATCAGCAGTCGAGACGATCCGAAGCTCCTCAACACCCGGAACCGACCGCTCCCATCGAGACCGGCCATGGGACACAAAGTCGGTGAAGTCGCGGATCGTGTCGTACCGGTCAAGCGACTCGAACGTCGCAGGGTCGAGGGGCCGCAGAGTCGTGGTGGTTGTCGAGGTGACAACGGGTTCGTCTTTCGTGGCAGCCGTTGTTGTCGGAGGAGCCGTCACTGTTGGAGGAACCGTCACCGGTGGAGGGATCATTCTGATCTCTCCGACTTCCCGCTCGATTCCGCCAGAAGCAGCGGGCTCGGGAGTGTCCCGGCCACAGGCGGACACCACGATCAGCAGCAGAGAAACCGCGAGTGTCGTTCCCTTGCCCTTGGTTGTTCGAATGCTGTTGCGTGTCGGGCGCAATCTTCTACTCATCTCTACCCGCAAGTTTCCGCTCGGGCTGCCGATAGCTATCGGCAGGCGATCTGCACGGCTAAAGGTGTTACAAGGAGTTGAGAATGGAACGGATTCCCGCCCTCGATGGATTGCGAACCCTGGCCATAGCGATGGTGGTCGGATACCACATCGACAAGACCGTCGTACCTGCGGGGCACTGGGGGGTCACCTTGTTCTTCGTCCTGTCGGGCTACGTGATCACCAGTTCGCTGTGCGCCGAGGTGGACCGGACCGGTCGGCTAGACCTCGGCTCGTTCTACCGGAAACGCCTGCTCCGGTTGCTTCCCGCCCTTCTGGCTGTCTGTCTGGTGATGCTGGCGGTGGGGAGCAGCTGGTCCCGCGTGGCTCCGGCGCTCGGTTTCTACGCCAACTACGCACGAGTCGAAGGTCTCAGCCTGGAGAGGTTGACGCACACTTGGTTCATCGCGGTGATCGCCCATTTCTATCTGCTGTGGCCTTTCGTCATCGGGCCGCTACCGGCCAGGCACCGGATCCGCGTCATCGGAGGCCTGGTGCTGGCGGCCATTGCCTGGAGGGCAGCTGCAATCGGAATCATGTCGCCGGGTTGGGTGTACAACGCAACCGACACCAACGCAGCGGCACTCTTCGTGGGGGGTTACATGGCTGTCGCCCGCCCCACCACCTGGCGGTTCATGAACTGGTCGGTTCCGGCCCTGCTGGCGCTGATGCTGCTACCCGTGTTCGGAGATACGGGTGGCGCCGTTCTCTGGGGCGGTTTCGCGGCCTTGGCGCTCAGTGCGATGGCGGTCCAGTACGCGACTACCGGGCCGGCACTGTTGGAGAACCGGGTCCTGCTGCAGCTCGCCGAGGTGTCCTACGGGCTCTACCTATGGCACTACGTATTCATCCGCTCGGACATCCCCCTCTGGACGGCCCTGGTGCTCACGGCCGCTGCGACAGCCGCCTCCTGGTACCTGGTGGAACGGCCAGTCCTGCGCTGGGCGGCCAGGCAGAAGGATCGAGGTCGGTCGCTTCGTCCAGCGCTCCCGGTGCAGTGACCAGCGCCGCCGACTCCACCGGCATCCACATGGTGCCGAAGACTCATGTATGCAACCACCTAGGGTGATACGATGGGCACCTATCGTGACTGTTCATGAGCGAGTCGACGCGGAAGAGATCTTCCAGCAGCACGTCGAGCAACGAGGTGATGCACCATCGAGCTCCGACGATTGGGTGCTGGACCTGCGCGATAGTGGAGTTGGCCCAGCTGTACCCGGTGGGCAGCCCCAAATGACGAGAATCTCCATCATCGTACGACGCCTCATCCTGGCGGTTGCCGCGCTGATTTGCCTGGTCTCGGTCTTGCTGGTGATAGGGGTGGTGACGACAGTAGGCGATCAAGCTCCGAGCGCTGCCGTCGACAGCATTGTGGTGACCGATGTCGCGGAGAACGTCGCGAAGGACGTCGAGGTCTCGGAGAGCCCGGTTGCTTCCACCGATACTGTCGTAGCGTCGACCAAACCGGTGGAGGAGGTGTCCGCGGCGCCAGTGGTACCCCCTCCGTTCCCGGCCCTGTTTGAGCCCTCGCCCAACGAGGTGCAGGCGGATGCCAAGCGGCTTGGTACCGCTGTGGCTTACATGATCACGAACTACGAGCCGGAATCGTCGACGATCGAGTTGGCGAAGGGCGTGACGGCCGATCTGACTCGCGTCGTCCACTTGGCTTCGGTTGCGGAGACCGTGCATTACCCAGGATTGTGGTCACGCGGCACGATTGAGTACGCCCAGCTCGGCGGCAACCTCGATGGCGGGATCTCGATACTGGTCGTGGTTCACCAGGAGCTCGGTGCGGAGGGGATCGGGGAACCCGAGCGGACCGAGACCCGGACGATGGATGTGCGCCTGGTGAGGAACGCTTCCGGCGCATGGGAGTTCGACGAGCTGGCCTCGGCCGGAGGGCAGCCGGTCGCTCGGCCTGCGGACCTCTCGCCCTTGGCCGCGTCGGTGGTCGACAATCCACGGATCGACCTCCCCGACTCGGCGATCTGGGACATCTACTCCGGTCACACCGATCACGTGCTGCTCCAGACGATGTCCGATATCGCCGAGCGAACCCCCTACTCCGTGGCCGCGTTGCACACGGGACACCCGGACAACGTGTTCGGAACGGACCGGGTGAGCAATCACACGGTTGGTCGGGCGGTCGACATCCACGAACTCGACTCGGAGCTGGTGATCGACTCTCACGAGGTCACGTCATCGATCTATGCGGTAGCCGAGTGGCTGGCGTCGCGATCGGACCTCAAGGAGTTCGGCAGTCCGTGGCGGTTCGACGACGCTGTTGCGCACACCTTCACCAACGAGGTTCACCACGACCACCTCCACGTCGGCGTCTTCCCGGGGGGTTCCGCCGCAGGGTGAGTCGACAGACGTGCTCGATGCACGACCGGTTCCTCGGTGGAACTGTTGCAGGCCTCATGGAGGTGGGGTCGGGTCATTGTCGACCCTTGGCACGTTCGTCGACCAGGGCCCACGAGATGATCGTGCGTTGGATCTCGTTGGTTCCTTCCCAGATCTGGTACACCTTGGCGTCCCTGTACCACTTCTCGACCGGGTGATCTCGCATGTAGCCATGGCCGCCGAGGATTTGCACGGCTTCGCGGGTCACCTCGACAGCGGTGTCGGCCGCGAAGCACTTGGCCATCGAGCCTTCGCCGCGATCGAGGAGTTGGCCCTCGTCGACCATCCAACCGGCCCGCCACAGCATCAGCCGGGCCGCGTCGATTGCCATAGCCATGTCGGCGAGTTTCGCTGCTATGGCCTGGTGATCGGCGATGGGTCTACCGGCCGACTCGCGTTCGCCGGCGTAGTCGAGGGCGTACTCGAACGCGGCGCGTGCCAGGCCAATTGAGGTGGCGGCGTAGATCATGCGTGAGTATTGGAGCAACAACAGAGGGTTGGACCCGGACCCACCGCCGGATCCGGTACCTGGGACTACGGTGGGATTCGCTCCGCCCAACCGGTTCTCGGCGGGAATGCGGCAGTCGGACAGGATCACCTCGGCGGTGTGTGAGGAGCGAACACCCAGCTTCTTCTCCACCTTTCCCATCTCGAGTCCCGGCGTACCCTTCTCGACGATGAAGCCGGCCATGCCGCTCCAACCCGCCCCCGGTTGCTCGACCGCGAAGACGATGTGCAGGTCGGCGATACCCCCGTTGGAGATGAAGCACTTCGTGCCCGACAGCACGTACTCGTCGCCGTCGCGGCGAAATGTCGTCCGCATGGCCGACACGTCGCTTCCGCCCTGGGGCTCTGTAATGCAAACCGCCCCGAGGCGGACCGTGTCCTGGTCACAGAACCGGGGGATGAACTTCTCCTGCTGGTCTCGTGTTCCCAGGGCGAGAATCGGCCCGGCGGCATAGACCGACGACCCGATGGCGCTGGCGATCGCCGCGCAGCCCCACCCCAGCTCCTCCATCACGATGAAGTTGGTAACACCGACGAGTCCTCCCGGAACGCCCCCTCCTCCATACTGGTCGGGCAATCCGAACGACAGCAGGCCAGCTCTGTTGGCCTTGTCGAGCACCGGCCAGGCCATCTCTTCCTTCTCGTCGTACTCAGCGGCCACGGGGCGAATCTCGCGAAGGGCGAATTCGTGAGCGACCCTTCGTATTTCTTCTTGCTCAGGTGTCAGTGCCAAGGAGATCACCGTGCCATCACCTCTCCATCTCGTCGTTTGTCGACAAGCTCTGTCTCGGGTGGATCACGCGGTCAGGTTTACATGGGCCACCAGCGGTTGTCTCACCCAGTCGGCTGATGTTCACCACACGCCGGCCCACGACGCCGAGACCGACAAGTGCCACGAGCGGAATGACGTGCCGCTTCCTCTTCTAGCAGGGCCTGCAATTGTCGGAAACTCGGTCGTTTCCTTCTGGCCAGCACTGCCACTTCGCGTCAGGCCGGGTCGACTCGCCAAATCCCTTTCGTGATGTCGACAACGTAGAGCGACTCGTCCGGTCCGATGACGAATCCGACCGGTGTCACTGTGTCTCTTTCGAGTTCTTGGAGGACACCGGTCTCGGGATCAAAGGAGATGAGGGCCCGTCGGCAGAGGTCGCCGAACACGTATGTTCCGTCGAGATCCGGTAAGGCGTCGCCCCGGTAGACGTGACCGCCGATGACAGCGCACAAACCGGAGCGATGGCCATAGGACAAGGTAGGTGGGGTATGCGAAGCGATCGGCTGATCGATGAACGGCAGATTGCCTTCGAACGCGTTCCAACCCAAGTGTTCGCCGCCGGCGCCACCTGCAGGCAGCATCGTGACCTCCTCGACACACTGCTGGCCCACATCTGCGATCCATAGATCACCTGTGGCGGAGTCGAACGAAAAGCGGAACGGATGGCGCAGGCCCCACACCCACGCGTAGTCGCTGCCGGGAGTGCTGCCGATGAACGGGTTGTCGGGCGCCGCGCTCAGCGCGGGTGTCGGGTCGAACGTGATCGCAAAACGGAGTAGCGACCCGAACGCATGAGCCTCCTGGTGCCCGGTGATGAACGGGCCGCCCTGAGCGCCCCCGTCGCCGACAGTGAAATAGAGGTGGCCATCGGGACCGAACGTGATATCTCCGCCGTTGTGCTCTCGAGAGGGCTGGTCGGCCCTCAACAGCTCGACCATGTCGCTCGCCGCAGGTACTCCATCGATCAGCGGGTACGCCTCGATGACCGTGTCGTCGTCGAGGTCAGTGCGGTTGACGAACAGGTAGCCGTTGTCGACTGCCAACCCGAGGAGTCCCTGATCACGATCGGTCGTCGTGAGCTGGACGAGGTCGAGCACGATCTCGGGTTCGCTTCCCTTCACCCAGCTGAGGATCAAGCCGCCACGCGTGCCGATGAACGCGCTTCCATCTGGCGCAAAGGCAAGGGCCGACGCCTCAGTGACCTCCGCAACGTGAATCAGCGCGACGGCCGGATCGTCCACTGGAGTGATGGTGTCCACCGGGAGATCGCCCGGGCATTTGATGTTGGCCCGAGCTCCTTCGGGCGTCTCGTCATACGGGATGTTGGTGCGAGTGGGACGCTCGAGCTGGATGGCCGCGTCGCTCCCAGGCGGCAGCGCATCGTCGGGGGCGCACGCCGAAAGCATCAATGAGCCGGCAATGAGCGCCGCCGCGAATCTGTGCATGCGTGGATGGTATGCAGTCACGGCGAGAATGCGTGTCACCTTGTGGCTCCCTGAACAGCTTGTTCGGATGGTCTGGCCAGCGAAGTCGTCGCTGGTCCAGGGGCGACCGAGATCCAATTGATGGCCGTGGTACCGTCGCTACGCGGTCCTCGGCTTCTGCTGAAATCGATCGCGAAGCACCCATGAACGCGCGGGCGGTCAGGGTTGTGATTTGCGATGGAGCACGGGTCCAGCACTCCGA
>JAJCXW010000153.1 GCA_029263235.1 Acidimicrobiales bacterium | reverse complement strand
CAGCTCGATCGTGGCCAACCACGCAATGGGGCTCTACGAACTCGCAGCGCTTCATATGTCTCAGCACGAACCCGACCTGACCCAGGCTTCGGTCGCCATCGATTCACTCGGGGCCATCGTCGAAGCCCTCGAAGGCCGACTCGGTGAGGCCGAACCCACGCTTCGCGACGCCCTCGCGCAGCTACGGCTCGGGTATGTGCAGATCCAGTCACAGCATCAAGACCCCGACTCTGAGGACTGAGAAGCGCTCAGCCCACGACCAGGGCGGCGCCGGCTACCACCATCAACGCTCCGGCGACCAGCCGGTTGTTGAGGTTACGTCTCGATAGCGCCAGCACGAAGAGAACCGAGGTGCCCCGCAGGGTGACCACCCGGGCTGATTCAGCGCGTGCGAATGCCAGCAACACCAATACGTATCCGGTCGACTGCAGCAGGCCGATCGAGACCCCCGCACGCATCGAAGACCGGAGTCGGGCCGCCGACTGGCGGTTGATGACGATCATCAGCGTCACCGCCACCACCGACGATGCCGCGAAGAAGCCGATGGCCCCGGTCTCGCGAACACCCAGCGAGTCGAGCATCGAGTACGCGGCGATGAACGCTCCTGTGATCAGTGCCATCACCAGGGCATGTCGTTGGCCATCCCCCCAGGCCACGCCGCCGATGACCACGAGCCCGCTGGCCAACACCGCAGCGCCGGCGAACACGAATACGGACGGGGTCTGGTCGAGTACCCAGATACCGACGAATCCGACAATCAACGGTGCCGATCCGCGCGCCAGTGGATACATCGTGGCCAGTTCGCCCCGCCGGTACGCGGCCGACAGGAAGGTCAGATAGCCGGCGTGGGCCATGCCGCTGAGGAGCACCAGTCCGAGGGCCTCCGTGGGTGGGTCAGCGATGAGCCACGGCACCAGGATCACCGCTCCGGTGGCGTAGGACACCGTGAGCTCGCTCAGCCGGTCTTCACCGCCGCGAGCTCGGGCGTTCCAGACGGCGTGCATCAGCGCCGAAGCCAGTACCAGCGCGACCGCGACGGCCGACATCAGGCCGGCCTTATGTCGCGAGCCTCCAGGCGGCCGAGATGCCCCGATTCGAGATGAAACGTCACATCGGTGCCCACCTCGATCGAGCGGGATCCGTCCGCGATCGACGAGCAGTGAAAGAACCAAGAGCCCGAGCTGGCCTCGGTATCAGCCGCGTCAGCTGCATCACAGACTCTGCCGTAGCCGGCGGAATCGTCGAACTCAGCCACGCTGCCGCGCATGAGTCGACCGACGAGTCGCCGGTTCACGGAACGATCTTGGCAATCGGCATCTCGACGATGCCTGTGGCTCCATGATCACGAAGCTCGGGAATCAGAATGTTGATATCGGTCTTGGCGACCACCGTCTCCACGGCGTATCCGGCACCGTGGAAGAGCTCGTTGACTGTCGGGGCCTTGAGCGACGGAAGTAGCTCGATCAGGCCGTCGAGCTTGTCGACGGGAATGTTCATCTTGACCAAGACCTTGCCTCTGGCATCGAGGACGCCACGCAGGAGCGTGTGGATCTGCCGCATGGCGTGGGCTTTGGTGGGATCAGCGAACGAGGTCGGATTGGCGATCAACTCGGTGTAGGAGGTGAGCAGCGTGTCGGTGATGCGCAGACCGGCGGCGCGTAGGGCGTTTCCGGTCTCGGTGATGTCGACCACCGCATCGACGATGTCGGGGACCTTGGCTTCGGTGGCTCCGTAGCTCAGCCGAATGTCGGCGTCGATACCGATCTCAGCGAAGAACCGTTTGGTGATCTCGGGATACTCGCTGGAGATTCGAACCCCGTTGGGCATGTCGGCGGCCGACTGCCAGGGCGAATCCTCGGGCACTGCCAGCACGATCTTGACCGGCTTGGTAGTGGCCTTGGAGTACTTGAGTTCGCCCAGAGACTCGACCTCGCTTCCGGTCTCCTCGATCCAATCTCGTCCGGTGATTCCCAGATCAAAGAGGCCATCGGCGACGTAGCGGCCGATCTCCTGGGGGCGGAGAATCCGGACGGAACCGATCCGAGGATCAGCGATCTCGGCCTTGTAGGCAACCTGGGATGAACGCTCGACCGGCAGGTCGGCCGCCTCGAACAATTCCAGAGTCGCCTTTTCGAGCGAACCTTTTGGCAGCACGAGCTTCAGCACGGGGCCACTTTCGTCAGATAGTCGGGGACACAGTAGATAGTCGAGGAGGCTATCGGGGGCGATCGGCCGCGGCCGTGACAGCCTGCATATCGATCCGAAGATCGCCACCGAGCCGACACACGTCGATGATTTCACCTCGCCACACGTCGTCGATCGTGGGGGCACCGGGTCCGGTGAACAAGCCACGGGAGTCGCTGCCGCCGAAGATCGCCGGGGCCATGTAGATCACATACTGGTTGACCAACCCGGCTGAATGGAATGAGTGAGCCACTCCGGCTCCCCCTTCGACCATCAACTGCACCACATCTTCGGATCCGAGCTGGTCGAGCAGTTCAGGGACGGGTCGTGTCCACTCGAGGCACGGGTGAACACGAGCTTCGACTGGTACTTCACCCAGAACGATCCGGCGCGGATCGCTGACCTCCGCCACCGGCACTGACTCATCGGTGGGCCAGTCCCGCACGGTGAGAGACGGGTCGTCGGCCCGCACGGTTCCGGCCCCGACGAGAATGGCGTCGGATTCGGCACGGAGACGGTGGGAATCAATGCGGGCTTCGGTCCCGGTGACCCATTGCGATGATCCGTCCGGGGCCGCGGTGCGGCCGTCGGCCGAAGCCGCCAACTTGAGCACGACCCACGGGCGACCGGTCCGGCGATGATGCATGTAGGGCGCCAATTGGGTTTCTATGGCGTCTGACGCCACCCCCACCTCGACCTCGACGCCCGCCTCCCTCAGTCGGGCGATGCCCGTGGCGGCGACTATCGGATCGGGGTCTTCCACCCCGACCACGACTCTGCTGACACCGGCATCGATGATCGCTTCGGTGCAGGGTCCGGTGCGACCGGTGTGGTTGCAGGGTTCGAGTGTGGTGTAGAGCGTCGCTCCCCTAGCCGATTGGCCGGCTGCGGCCAGCGCCTCCCGTTCGGCGTGTGGCTCCCCGGGAGGGTTTGTCGCACCCGTGGCCAGTGATCCGTCGGCACCGACGACCACCGAGCCCACCCACGGATTGGGTGAGGTGCGGTGACGCACCGCGGCTGCCGCCTCGATCGCCAAGCCCATGAGCCTCGCATCTTGAGAACTCTGATCCTGGGAATTCTGATCCTGAGAATTCTGATCGCGGGAGGTCACGAGCTATCACTGCCGGATGCAGCGGGAGATTCCGAGGGGTGGGGGTCGTAGTTGTCGACCAGCAGCCTCACGGCATGGTCGAGCACATCGATAACGGCATCGATCGTCTCGATACAGCCCTTCGAAGACCCGGGAGTGTTGACGATCAGAGAAGTCCCGCGAGTGCCGGCCACCGCTCTGCTCAGTCGGCCCAAGGGGTTGACCAGACGCATGGCCTCGGCTACTCCCGGAGCTTCCCGCTCGAGCACGGCGAGGGTCCCCTCGGGGGTGAAGTCGCGCGGCCCGAACCCGGTGCCACCGGTGGTCACGACCAAACCATGGAAGTCGGTTGTCATTCGTCGGAGTTCCTGAGACACCGGCTCGACACCGTCGGCCGTGGCTACCGATTCGATGACCTCCCAGCCGGCATCGGCCAGGTGTTGCTCGAGCACGGCTCCAGACCGGTTTTGGCGTGTTCCTGCCACAACCCCATCGGAGACAGTGAGGATCTTGGCCCGCAAAGGCTGGGCCTGCCGCTCGACATGGTGGTGATCGTGAGCCATGTCACCAACCTAGTGACTCACCAACCAACTCAGCCGCGCCGCCAGGTGGCCAGGCCCATGCCGTCGTGATCATCGTCGGGCAGGAGCAACGAGAAGCCGTCGGACACTTCCCATGCCGGCTGAGAAGGAGGCACCAGTTCGAACGACTGGAGTTCGTCACGATCCGAGACCGTGCGGACCACACCAGAGGTCTCCTCGGCGGTGAGGGTGCAGACGCTGTAGACGAGGGAACCGCCCGGTTTGACCAGCCCCGCGACCTCTACGAGCAATTCCGTCTGCAACTCCGCCAGGTTGTCGACATCTTCGGGCTTGATCCGCCATCGGGCATCGGCGCGTCGCCGCAGCGCACCCAGGCCGGAACAGGGAGCGTCCACCAATACGGCATCGAAGCTCTCTCGACGGAAAGGCGGGAATCGGCCGTCGGCGATGACCGGGTGCAGATCGTCGAGTCCGAGAGTCGCTCGGTTGTCGGCGATGAGACCCGCTCTGCTTCGGCGGATGTCGGCCGCGATCACGCAAGCACCTCTGGCCGCCAGCGCTGTGGCCTTGCCTCCGGGAGCGGCGCACAGATCGAGCACCAAGGCACCGTCACGAATCGGGACGGCTTCGGCCACGAGCTGCGAACTCGGGTCCTGCACGTAGCCGTCGTCGCGGCGGTGAACGGTGGCGGGCTTGTTCATGATCCGCATGGCGCTGTTGGCGGCGTCAGCGCCGAGATCCCGTCGAAGCCGATCAACGATCCAGTCCGGGTAGCTCAGCTCGACGGCATCACTGGGGTACTCAATTCCTGCGGCCGAGGCCGTAGCCACCTTCCGGAGCACAGCATTGACCAAGCCACGGAATCGTTTTGGGGCCGCCGACACCGTGGCCGACACCGCGGCATGGGGCGGAGTGCCGAGTTCGATGAGCTGATAGGCGCCGAGCCGAAGTGCGGCCTTCGCGGTCGGGGGAGGTTCCTGAACGAGGTATCGCTCGACCACATGATCGAGCGCCCGACGTCGGCGGGTGGAGCCGTAGACCAGCTCGGTGACGAACCCACGATCACGCGAGTCGAGATCGGATTCCTCGAGCATCCGAGGCAGCACCACGTTGGCGTACGCCCCTTCGGTGTCGATTCTCACCAGCGCACTGATGGCCAGCCGACGCGGATCGTCGGTCATGCCCCGAACCGTTCGTCGGCCTGCGGGCGGGCACCGTTGGCCCAAGCTTCCATGAGCTGGCGCCCTTTGCCCTCGGGCTGAACCTCCAGCAACAGGAGCGATCCATCGCCAGTCGACACGACCGTCCCATCGAGGACTCCCGGATCACGCCGCTTCGGCGCCACCTCGCCGCCCGAAGGATCTTCCATGACCAATGCCGAGATGATCTTGAATCGCTTGTTCCGCCAAGTAGTCCACGCTCCGCCCACTCTGATCAGGCGATTGGCTTCCACGGCTGATCCAGACCAGTCGATTTCGAGCTCGGAGGAACGAATCTTCTCGGCATACACCGGATCTCCGACTTGCGGTTCGGGCACACCAAACCCCTCGGCCAGTGCTTCGATCAGCTGGGTGCAACCGATCTCCACCAGTCGACCTCGCAGGGTCTCGAGGGTGTCGTCGTCGGCGATCACAGTTTCGTCACGTCGGTAGACCGCTCCGGTATCGAGTTCCGGTTCCACCGCCATCAGACACACGCCGGTGCGGGCATCGCCAGCCATGATCGCTCGCTCGACCGGGGCCGCTCCCCGCCATCTCGGCAGCAGCGAGAAGTGGATGTTGACCATCGCCAGCCCGTCGAGAAGATCGGTGGGGATGATTCGCCCGTAGGCAACGACAACCGCCAGATCGGCGTTGACTTCAGACGTATCGGCGACAGAGTCGGATACCGGAATCCCGAGATCGAGCGCCGCTGCCTTCACTGGGCTGGGTTGCGGCGTTCCCCGGCGGCTCCGGCGAGCGTCAGGGCGGGAGATCACCAGCGGAATCTCGTAGCCCGCTTCGTGCAACGTCAAGAGTGGAGCCACGGCCAGCTCGGGTGTGCCCATGTAGACGATCCGGCGCACTTCGGCCGGCGGTTTCGGGGTCACGAAGCTCTCAGGATCACGGAAGGCGCAGCCCGTCGCTGGGCGAATCGTCCTGATCGGCTCCGATTCGCAGGTCGCGTAGGGTCGCCAGTGCTTCCTTGCGGGTGTCGGGGTCGAGTCGTTCGATCAGGAGGATGCCCGCCAAGTGATCGAGCTCGTGCTGAAACATGCGAGCCTCGAACTCGTCGGCCTCGAAGGAAACCTCGTTGCCCTCGAGATCACGTCCGACGACGTGGACCTGCTTGGGCCGAACGATGTCCCACGACAGGCCCGGCACCGATAGGCAGCCTTCTTCGAAGGTCCACTCGCCGTCGGACTCGACCATCTCGGGATTGATCATGGCGTTGGGACCAGTGCCGATGTCCCAGACGAACAACCTCTTCTGTACGCCGATCTGGGGGGCGGCCAGACCGATGCCAGGGGCGGCGTACATCGTGTCGATCATGTCGTCGACCATACGAATCAAGGCATCATCGATATCGGTGACATCGCGCGCCTGTTGGCGAAGAACCGGATCTCCGATTATGCGAATGTCGTATGTCGCCATGAACGAAGGATAGCTACCCCGCCGCTACCGTCGTCGGGGTGAATCAATCCGATCACGAGCGCGGTGGCGCTCACTACTTCGATCACGACCCTGCCGTGACATCGGCGCCACGGGCCATCGACATTGCGCTGCCCGACCTGAGTCTGAGGATGACCTCCGACTCGGGCGTGTTCTCAGCCGACCGCCTCGATACCGGTACCAAACTCCTGTTGCTCGAAGCGCCGCCTCTCGCCGAAACCGACCTGACCATTCTCGATATCGGATGCGGTTGGGGCCCTATCGCCTGCGTGAGCGCATCGCGTGCTCCTGCCTCTGAGGTGTGGGCCGTCGATGTCAACGAGCGGGCTCGTGGGCTCACGGCTACCAATGCCGAGGCCTTGGGGCTCGCCGACCGTGTCCACGTGTGCTCCCCCGACGACGTGCCCCCCAACCTTCGTTTCGACCGAATCCTCTCCAATCCTCCGATTCGGATCGGCAAGTCGGCCCTCCACGACCTTCTTTGCCGGTGGATCGACAAGCTCGCCCCCAGCGGTGTCGCTCATCTCGTGGTGCAACGCCATCTCGGCAGCGACTCCCTGGCAAAGTGGCTCGCTCAACGCGGCCATCGGGTCGAGCGGCTTACCAGCCGTGCCGGATACCGAATACTCGAAGTGGGACCAAGATGAGTCAACTGGACGGCACCGGGATGAAACGCCTTCACCGCGAATGGAGGCACCGCACCAGTGGCCGTGTGGCGCTGATCCTTGATGGGGTCCAGAACCCGTTCAACATCGGTTCAATCGTTCGCACCGCGGCGGCCGAACGCGTCGATCACCTCTGGATCGCGGGCGGGACCGCTCCCTCCCACGACAAAGTCAACAAGACCGCATTGGGCACGGCCAGGTACCTCACCTGGACCGAGGTAGCCACCGGGCCTGAGGCGGTGGCCGCAGCCTCAGCCGCTGGATACCGCACCGTTGCCGTTGAGATCACCGCCACAGCCGTACCTATTCACGAGGTCGAGATGGGTTCCGATGTCGCTCTCGTGATCGGTCACGAAGACCGTGGCATCACCCCGGCCACGATAGCGGCATGCGATGCCGTGGCCTTCATTCCGCAGCTCGGAAAGGTTGGCTCGCTCAATGTCGCCTCAGCAACCTCCATAGCTATCTACGAGGCCCGCCGACGGGCATGGACGCGGCAGTAAGGGGGTAAGGGGCACGGAAGCGGCACGGGAGCTCATCTCGGCGGCACCGCCGAACGGCACGCCTTCACGATCGCTTCCTCGAGCCCTCCGGGATCTCCCGCCAACGCCAGATTGCACTCGAGATAGTGATCAGCACCGTCGTAGAACATCGCCACCGCCACGACCGTCTGGTTGCCCGCGGTGCGGGCCCGCAATACATGGGCGTCGCCCTCGTCGGTCTCGACCAGGTCGAACAGCAGATCGCCTTCGTCTTCACGCGCTCGTGTGAAGGTCTCGAGTCGGCTCTCGATTGCGCGCCACTCGTCGAGGGATCGTTCGGCGCAGCCGTCGGGGCCGCACGCCCAGGCGATCGTCCATGAGTCGACATTGCTCAGATCGGAGCCCGGAGGTTCGAAACGAAACTGGGTGTCGGCGCTCGCCACCCATCCCGCGGGAATGTCGGCCACCACACCGTCGATAGTGGTCACCCGTTCCATGGCGGGACCTTCGTCCCCACCGGAGATCACCAGCACCACTCCGACCGCCGCCGCGGCCATGAGTCCGATCAAGGGAGCGAGACGCTTCACGACGGTCATACTCGCAGCGGATCGACTTCGATCCTCAGCCGGCCCGCGGGACGAAGGGTAGCGGAGAGGGCGTCGAGTAGATCGTCGCGAATCGCGGCCCGCAACAGCCACCTGTCGTCAAGTGGGCCCCGCACGGTCACCCCGGCGTGGCTGCCGAACGACTCGAGGAATTCGGCGGCCCCGGCACCGCTCACGAGGGCTTCGGATCCATAGGGCGGGATTCCGATCTCGCGCCGGCGATCTCGCTCGGCGGTCGCGACGATCGACGGATCGGACCGCACCGCGGCCTGAATCACGAGGTGATCGGGTTGCCGGGTCTGGAGAACGACCCTCCCGCCGTCGGCACGGCCACCCACCAGCCTCGCGGCCCTGGCTATCAGCGCCAAGGCCTGCTCGGCGGCGCGTTGGCGGGGCGCAAGCAACTCCTGATCAAGATCGAGAAACACGACGATGTCGGCTCGCTCGACTCGGTGCAGCACCGCCTCGGTTCCGATGACGACCCGACTCTCGGGCGGAGAGTCGGACTCCGAGGTGATCTCGTCGACCTCCTCCCCCACCAATGCGGCCAACTCCTCTCTGGCCCGAGTCACTCCCATGCGAAGATTCCGCAGCGCGGTGGCGCCGCAGTGGGCACACACCACCGGACGGGATTCCGAGCCGTCGGAAGTCTCCAAGACCGTGTCGACGAGCACCATCGGAGCTCGGCCGTCCTCGGTACGAACCAGCTCGCCGCAGGACCCACAGGCCAGCAGCCGAGAACGGCCCTTCCGGTTCAACACACACACCACGCGCTGATCACCGCGAATTCGTTCAGCCAGCCCCTCAGCGAAAGGGCCTCCTCGGGTTGGGTCCTCGTCGCGGCGATCGAGCACCTCCACCATGGCCCAGCCGTCGCGTTCGGCCACTCGCTCCGGCCGAAACAGCTTTCCTGCCCTGAGGGCCTCCAGCGATGGTGTGGCTGATGTGAGCACGACCGGGGCTTCAGCCCTACGGGCCCGTTCGAGCGCAACATCACGGGCATGCCAACTGGGAGTGCGTTCGTTCTTCAGCGACTCGTCGTCTTCGTCGATCACCAAGACCGCTGCCAGGTTGGGCATCGGCATCCATGCTGCTGTCCTGGAGCCGACCACCGTCGCGCCAGCCGCGGCCAGCGGCCAGTCGTCGGGAGCCAGAGCGACGGTGATGCCGGAGCGACGCAGCACGATCGCCAGCATTTTGGCTCGTGCATGGCCGGGCACGATGATCAGAGCGTCACCGAGGCGACACGCAGCCAGCGCCACGGCGCTGACGTCGTGGGAGGGCGGAACTCTCACCACGGCTGAACCGATCCGGAACGCCTGGTCGAACACATCGATCGGACCGCTCGGGGCCGGCCGACGCGCTGGCGCCTTCGGAATCCCGGCGAGCATTCGAGGAGGTGATGCCGCCCGGAGGAATGCCACCTTCCGGCCGGCCCAACGTCGGGCTGCCCAACTCGAGAGATCGATCATCTCGGAACTGGGGCCGACCCCACTCAGCTTCGATATCTCCGCCAGCTTCACCCCGGGCGGAGGTTCCACATCGACCGCAGTGATCCAACCAGCCACGCGGCGACCGTGAAGCACCACCCGCACCATCGACCCGACACCAACCCGATCAGCCCGACCATCGGAAGACCAGGTTTCGGGTATGAGATAGTCGAACTCGCGGTCGATCGCCCCCACATCTGGCATCACCCGGACCACGCGCCCAGGTTGTTCCAGCGGAGTCGGTTCGGCGCGACCGGACGCGCGACCTTCGGAGATGAGGCTCTGCTGGTCGGCCTCGCTCAGAGTCCGAGGGCCGACTTCAAGTCGTCGACTCGGTCGAGGCGCTCCCAGGGGAACAGGCCGTCGTCGGCGTGGCGACCGAAATGGCCGTAGGCGGCGGTGGCTTGGTATATCGGACGACGGAGATCGAGGTCGCGCAGAATGGCTGCGGGCCGAAGGTCGAAGACATCGTCGACGGCCTTCTCGATGGCGGCTCGATCGGCCGTCTCGGTGCCGAAAGTCTCCACGAAGACCGACACCGGGTGAGCCATGCCGATCGCGTATGCGACTTGCACCTCACAGCGGCTTGCGGCACCGGACGCCACAACGTTCTTGGCAACCCAACGGGTGGCGTAGGCGGCGGAACGATCGACCTTCGATGGGTCCTTGCCAGAGAAGGCACCACCGCCGTGACGGGCCATGCCGCCATAGGTGTCGACGATGATCTTGCGGCCGGTGAGACCAGCGTCGCCGACCGGGCCGCCGATTACGAAACGGCCGGTGGGGTTGACGTAGACGTCGTAGTCGTCGTCGGCGAACTCAGTGGGAATCACGGGCCGGATCACGTGTTCGATGAGATCGGGCCGGATCATGGTGTCGCGGTCGATGCCGTCGTTGTGTTGGGTGGAGACCAGCACCGTCTTGAGCCGAACCGGCCGGTTTCCTTCGTACTCGAAGGTGACCTGGGTCTTGGCATCGGGACGCAGATAGGGAATCGTGCCGGCCTTGCGAACCTCGGCATGACGCTCGGCCATGCGGTGGGCGAGGTGAATCGGCAGCGGCATCAACACATCGGTCTCGTCGGACGCGTATCCGAACATCATTCCCTGGTCGCCGGCGCCCTGCCGGTCGAGCTGGTCTTCCTCGCCGGCGGTTCCCGAACGCACCTCTTCGGAGTCGTCGACTCCTTGGGCGATGTC
>JAJCXW010000152.1 GCA_029263235.1 Acidimicrobiales bacterium | reverse complement strand
AGGCGAAGGGCTCGTCGGGGAAGGTGTTGACGTGGGTGTTGTTGCCACGATCCATGAAGTGGATGAGCTTGTCGCCGGCCACGGTGTCGGCGAATCGTGTGCAACGGTCGCAGAGGATGCAGCGTTCACGGTCGAGGAACACATTGTCGTTGACCGCAATCGGCTTCTCGTAGTGGCGCTTCTCCTCGATGAACCGAGACTCGCCGGGCCCACACGACATCGTCTGGTCCTGCAACGGGCACTCGCCGCCCTTGTCGCAGACCGGGCAATCGAGGGGATGGTTGATCAGAAGGAACTCCAGAACCCCGCTCTGGGCTTTCTGGGCCAGATCGGAGTTGGTGTTGACCGTCATGCCATCGGAACACGGCAGCATGCACGACGGCTGAAGGGCCGGGCCGCGGCCGGTGTCGACCTCCACCAGACACATCCGGCACATGCCGACCGGCTCCATGCGCGAGTGGTAACAGAATCGCGGAATATAGGCGCCGGCCCGCTCGCAGGCTTCGATCAGCAGTTCGCCGGGTTCGGCCTCGAAGATCTCACCGTCGATGGTGACCGAGAGCGTGGTCTTGGCTTCGGTGTCGGTCACGATTCCACCTCTACCGAACCAGCGCTCACAGGTATGGAATCGCGCTTGGTGATCTTCGCTTCGTATTCGTGACGGAACCGACGGATCGTGGAGGTGATCGGCGCCACCGAAGAAGGTCCGAGCGGACAGATGGTGGTCTGTCGTGGGGGAAACGGCACCGCCTCGAGATCCTCATCGGGATGAGAAGCAACTGGGTAGGGGCCAGGACTGATGTTGTCGGCGACGTCGAGCAGGAGTTCGATGTCGCTGGGTCGGCCCTCGCCGTCGTTGATCCGCTGGAGGATTCGCTCCTCCCAAGTGGTTCCCTCACGACACGGCGTGCACTTTCCGCACGATTCCCTGGCATAGAAACGCACCAACCTGAGCGCCGCCTTCACGGCGTCGGTGGTTTCGTCCATGACCATGATCGCTCCGGAACCGAGCATCGAACCGGCGGCCCCGACCGGCCGAGCCTCCAGCGGGAGATCCAGATGCTCCGGGAAGAACCACGGAGCCGAACCGCCACCCGGAACGAACATCTTGAGCTCGTGCCCCTCGCGGATGCCTTGACAGAAGTTGTCGCCGTAGAGCAGATCACGAAACGTGGTGACGCCTTGCTCGACCTCGTAGACGCCGGGCCTTCTCACATGGCCGGAGACCGCGAACATGCGCGTGCCGGGTGAACTCTCGGAACCGTAGGTCTTGTATTGCTCAGCGCCGTTGGTCATCAACCACGGCACGTTGGCCATCGTCTCGATGTTGTTGACGATGGTGGGTTGGCCGTAGAGGCCGATGGCGGCCGGGAAGAACGGGGGCTTCAGTCGGGGTCGACCGCGGTGTCCCTCGAGACTCTCGATGAGCGCGGTCTCTTCACCCACGATGTAGGCGCCGGCACCCCAACTCATCGTGATGTCGACCGAGAAGTCTGATCCGAGGATGTTGCGGCCGACGTAACCGGCGGCATAGGCGTCGTTGAGGGCCTGGGCGATTCGTTCCTGAGCCAACGCCATCTCGCCGCGCACGTAGAGGAAGCACTGGCTCAATCCGAGGGCGTAACAGGTGATGAGGCAGCCTTCGATCACCTGGTGGGGATCGCGCTCCATGAGGAGACGATCCTTGTAGGTGCCGGGCTCGCTCTCGTCGCCGTTGACCACGAGGTAGTACGGGTACTTGCCGGGCGGCAGGAAGCCCCACTTGATTCCGGCCGGGAACCCGGCGCCGCCGCGACCCAACAGCGTGGCGTCGCGAACCTCGCTGTGAACTTCAGTCGGGGCCCGCCCGAGGGCAGAGCGAAGGCCGTCGTATCCTCCGGTGGCTTCGAAACGTCGAAGCGTATAGGAGTCCTCGAACGGGAACCGGCGGGTGACGATCTTGGGGCCGTCGTTGTCGACGTAGCCGGGGGCGTGGGGAACGTAGGCGTGGGTGGGCATCAGCTCTGCTCCGCTACTTCGTTGCGGGCCATCCACACAGGGATCTCGCGGGCCTCATCGGGCGGCACGATGCCGGCACCCCGATCAGCCGGGATTCTCTGACGTACCAGTGAAAGAGTGCCGTGTTCGGGGATGTCGGACGCTGAGCCACTGCGAATGTCGTCGATGAGCTGATCGAAGTCGTCGACGCTGACCCGCAATCGATATCGGTAGTTGACCTGCAGAGCCGGAGCCTCGGTGCAGGCCGCCACGCATTCGACGTCTTCGAGAGTGAACAGCCCGTCGGCAGTGGTGCCACCCACCTTGACTCCCAGCTTCCGTTCAGCGTGCTCCAGGAGATCCTCGGCCCCGAGCAACTGACAGGCCAGGTTGGAACAGATGTTGATCACGTAGCGCCCGACCGGGTGAAACTTGAACATCTCGTAGAAGGTGCCGGTGCCCTTGACCTCGGCCGGTGTGGTGCCGGTGAGCTCGGCGATGTGGAGCATGGCATCGTCGGTGACCCAGCCGTTTTGTTCCTGAGCCAGGTGTAGCAACGGGATCAGGGCCGACTTGGGGAGCGGATAGCGGGAGATGATCTCCTTCGCGACCGACTCGTTGTCGGTGCTGAATCTGCTCATCGATCGACCTCCCCCATGACCGGGTCGACCGAGGAGATGATGGCCACGCCGTCGGCGATCAATCCGTCTCTCATCAGATGCGGCATGGTCTGGAGATTCACGAAACTGGGCGCCCTCACGTGCATTCGGTAGGGGTGTGAGGATCCGTCGCTCACCATGTAGACCCCCAACTCCCCTCGCGGTGATTCGACGGCCGCGTAGACCTCACCGGCAGGAACCTTGTATCCCTCGGTGAAGATCTTGAAGTGATGGATGAGGGCCTCCATCGATTCGTCGATGCGAGCCCGCGGCGGCGGAGTGACCTTCTTGTCCTGGACCCGGTAGTCGCCCGAGGGCATGGCCTCGAGAATCTGGCCGATGATGCGCACCGACTCCCTGATCTCGTTGAGCCGTATGGCGTAGCGGTCGTAGCAGTCGCCGTAGGTGCCGACGATGACATCAAATTCGACCTGGTCGTAGGCGAGGTAAGGCTCGTCGCGACGAAGGTCGGAGGGAACTCCAGCCGAACGCAAGACCGGTCCGGTTGCCGATAGCGCTATGGCTTCTTCAGCCGACATGGCCCCGACACCCTGAAGCCGACCTCGCCAGATGGGCTGGCCGGTCATGAGAGTGTCGTACTCCTCGAGCCGGGGCGGAATCATCTCGAGCAGACGAGCGATGTCGTACTCCCAGCCGTCGGGCAGATCAGCAGCCACCCCACCCGGACGGATGTAGTTGTGGTTCATCCGCAGCCCCGTGACCTTCTCGAGGAATCGGATCACCTCTTCTCGTTCGCGCCACCCGTAGATCATCATGCCGACCGCACCAAGATCCATGCCGTTGGTGGCCATGAACAAGAAATGGGAACCAAGCCGATTGAGCTCGCACATCAGCATGCGAATCCAGGTGGCCCGCTCGGGGATCTCGATCTCGAGCAGCTTCTCGGTGGCGAGGGAGAACGCCAACTCGGTGAACAACGGCGATGCGTAGTCCATGCGGGTGACGTTGGTGGACCCCTGCATGTAGGAGAGTTGCTCACCCTGCTTCTCCATGCCGGTGTGGAGATAGCCGATCACCGGCTTCGATCGCAGAACGGTCTCACCCTCCATCTCGAGCATGAGTCGGAGCACACCATGAGTCGACGGATGCGAGGGGCCCATGTTGAGCAGAACCCGCTGATCGTCGGCGTGGAGATGAGGATCGTTTCCCACCTGAGCGGCTTCGGCTTCCGACATTCGGAGAACCGCGCTGTCGGCGCCTCGGCGGCGAACCCGTTCGGTGGGATCGACGACAGCTTCGTCGGAGGTATCGGTTGATTCGGTGACGCTCATAGGGATGCGCCTTGATCTTTGAACTGGACCGGGATTCGACCGACCGCGTAGTCCTTGCGGAGGGGATGGCCGACCCAGTCGTCGGGCATGAGAATTCGGCACAGATCGGGATGGTCGACGAAGGAGATGCCGAACATGTCGAACACTTCGCGTTCGGGAGTCTCGCTGCCGGGCCAGAGGTCGAAAAGGGTCGGCACGGTCGGATCGTCGACCGGAACCTGGACCCTCATGCGAATGCGTTCGCGGGTGGCGATGTTGGACAACAAAGCCACCACCTCGAACCGTTGGGGTTCCACCCCATCGGGAAGGTCGCGCCGACCTGGGTACTCGAGGAAATCGACCGCGGTGACGTCGGTCAGATGGTCGAATCCGTCGTTGAGGGCCGCTTCAGCTACCTCGAGCCAGGTATCGCGGCTCGGATGTACGACAGCCTGACCTCGGGAGTCGGTGAGGGGCGCGCCATATCGAAGAGGAGCAGGCGGTGTGGGGTCGTCTTCGGTCTCGGTCGAACCGTCGGGCTCGGCGTTCACTGGGCACCGCGGATCAATAGCGGGGCCGACTGGCCGTCGCGCTGCTCGATGGTCAAGCCTGCTCCGCCGCCGTTGTCGGAGCGGCGCTGCAGAAGCTCGCCGGTGTTGATCTTGTCGTGGAGCGTGAAGATCGCGTGGAGCAGGGTTTCGGGACCGGGCGGGCAGCCCGGCGCGTAGACGTCGACCGGGACGATCTCATCGACACCCTGGACGATCGCGTAGTTGTTGAACATTCCCCCCGAGGATGCGCAGACACCCATCGAGATGACCCACTTCGGTTCCATCATCTGGTCGTAGACCTGACGAAGCACCGGCGCCATCTTCTGTGAGACCCGTCCGGCCACGATCATCAGGTCGGCCTGACGCGGGGAGGCACGAAACACCTCCATGCCGTAGCGCGACATGTCGTAGTGGGCGGCACCGGTGGCCATCATCTCGATGGCGCAGCAAGCCAGACCGAAAGTTGCCGGCCAGAGGCTTCGGGTGCGGGCCCACTGAACGAGGCTCTCGACCTGTCCGGTGACGAAATTGTGTTCGAGTCCTTCGAACCCGTCGTCCTTCACGTTCTCGATGAGGCCCATCAGGCGGCCTCCTCGTCGTCCTCGTTCTCATCACCGGCGCCAGCGCCGCCAGCGTCGCCCGGCAGCCTGTCTTCGAGCCCGACTCTGCGGATCGTGGAGGTGCTGGTGCGTTCAGCCGACACCGATCCGCTGGGCCTGACCACCTGCTTGAGGGGACCCCACTCGAGGGCGCCATTGCCAATGAGATAGACGAACGACTCGAACACGGCGAACGAGAAGATCAACAAAGCCCCGAGGCCAAACAAACCAAGACCGTGATGGGCGACCGCCCACGGATAGAAGAAGATGATCTCGATATCGAAAACGATGAAGATCATCGCGACCAGGAAGAACCTGACCGGGAATCGTTCGGGTAGATCGCGTTGAGGCACAATGCCGCACTCGTAGGCGTCGAGCTTGGGCGGGGTCGGGTTTCGCGGTGCAAGCACCCCCGACAACACCAGACTGACCGCCGAAAACAAGGTGGCGATCACGAGCAACGCCAGTAGCGGTAGATACTGGCTCAGCATTTACTACGTCGTTTCTGTTTGGAACTCAGCCCGTCTTCGCATTGCTTCCTTGTCTCTCTCGTGGAGCATGTAGACCAAAGCAAAGAACATCAGACCGGAGCCGATTGCGACTAGCGCCGGTAAGACCCTCAAATTGCCGAGGTCGCGGATCATCACGATGGAGATTATCGGCTGAGATGTGTCGGCCATAGCTCGGGGAGGTGCTTCTCCCGGAATAGTGACCAAAGACTCGGGTGTGACGCGCTGAACCTGAACGATCCCGTAGCGAGTCGGGTGGGAGATGGTGAGAGCCGACTTGAACTGGGTATAGATCCGGTCCCACCGACTGGGATCGTCGGGAAGGCCATCCTTACCGCCGATGGTGTAGGCGTTGAGGATCCTGAATTCGCCGGTGCTACCGAAATCGAAACTATTGCTCGCAGTGAGGAAAGCCCCGGCCGAAGTCTGCTCCTCGCCCGACTCGGCGGTGGAAAGCAGTCGCCATCCGCCGAAGGCCTCGGCATTCTCATCGATCAGCTCGGGAGCGACCGCATCAAGCTCCGAAAGAGTCGTGGCCTCGTGAGCAGCTTGGGTCTGCTCGACTATCCGATCGATTTCGGAATCGGTCATTCCGACCAGGTCGCCGGGTGGCAGCGACTCACGGGTCACCGGACCGAACTCGGCGATGGCCACCTCGCTGTCGGAGGCGATCACCAGGTCGTAGGCATTGGGAAGCGTCTCACTTCTCAACACGTTGGCTTTGTCGAGTGCAGCCAGGTTGAGGTCGCCCTGGTCGACCGAAGCAACAATCTCAACCTGCTTCCAGGTTGGCGGATCGCCCTTGTAGCCAATGCCGTACATCCACCACACGATGCCGAGGATGGTCATCCATCCGAAGAAGCCAGCAAGGGTGATCAGGGTGCCTAGACGGGTACCGGAGTTGGTGCTGAGCAAGATCCACACCGAGCCGATGAGGACAACCACACCGGTGAGCACGGCCATGAAGCCGCGCATCTGTGGATCCCAGGCAAGTCCGGCGATTACGTTCAACATCTGCATCAGAGGTTCCTCTCGAACGCAACGATGGCGTTGATCTGCTCAGTCGTCAGGAGCCCCGGATAGGTGACTCCGAGGTCGTCGTCGGTGCGGGGTCCGTATCCGGGCATCTGGCCGTTACCGCCAGAGCCACCCTGACCGTAGGGCTGACCGATCGATTGTCCGTCGGTGACGAAGTCGGCGTGTTGGGTGGCCGACTCGAACTGATCGAGTGTGGTGCCGTTGGTGAGATTCGGACCGAAGAATCCACCACCCTGGACATAGTCGGTGAGCAGCGGGGTGTCGGTTCCGTGTTCGTCGATGGTGCGTGGTGCAGTCGCGTCGTAGGACCAACCGAATGTGTGGCAGCGGGCGCAGCTGTAGGTGCCCGACACCGCCTCGTTGGTGAACAGTATTTCGCCGTAGTCGAGGTAGATCTGGCTGTCGGGAACGAGGCCCGGCTGAGCAAGCAGTTCGAGAGCGGCGTTGTCGAGCTCGGCCTGAGCCGCGGCCTTGTCGGCTTCAGAAGCCGCGGCATCGACTCGAGCTGCCAGGGCCGGATCGTTGCCGAGGGCGATCTTCTCGGCCCTGCCGACAGCCGCGTCCTTCGAACCGAGCCACTGGTCGATCGCCGTCTCCAGCGGGCCGGCTGCGGCTGCGTTGGCGGCATTCAAGGCCTCACCGTCCGCAGCCTCACGAATGGCGACCGCCCAATCGGCGGTGCTTTCGGCGATCAGCTTCTTGGCGACACCGTCGCGGACTCCCTGGGAGACCTCGGCTCGGATGGTGGCTTCGCCGATCTGGATTCTGCGCATGTAGAAGATCGCCGTTTCGAGCTCCTGCTCCGAGAGCGGGCCACCACCCGGCGCGCCCCATGCCGGCATCACGCCGTTGCGTCCGAAGTTGAGAACGTGGAGGACTTCGTCTTCGCTGTGACGTGACAACACCGTGTTGAGAGCCGGGGCCTCCCATGTGACCTGCGCCAGGAACTCGCCTTCGGCGTTGAGCAACGACTTGGAGACACTGCCACCAGTGCCGTCGGGACCGTGACAGCTGACGCAACTGGCGCCGGTGGTGTAGAGCTCACCGCCTCGGTCGGCGAAGACACGATCGGTGTCGGCAATCAGCCCATCGTGACGGCCGGGCTCCCCGAGCCAGTAGATCGGAAGAGACACCGACACAAGCGTGAGTAGCACCAAGCCGGCCGCCAAGCTGCGGTCGAGGTGACGTCCTTCCAATTCCTCGTCGGAGAGATGAGGAGCACGGTTGGCAGCGAGTTCGATTTCTGAACCAACCTCGGCCCTTGCTCCTCGAATATTGAAGTAGAGGTAGAGGAGCCCGCCGGCGAAGACGATCGCCAGTATGACGAAGCCGATGGTTCGTTGTGTGGTTGCGGCGATAAGCATGCGCGATCAGTGATTCTCGTGGGTCTCGGGGATGACTTTCGGGACTATCCGTGCGATTCGCTCGAGCCGATGCAATGAGGCCCTTCAGCCTCTTGTCCGGTCGTGTTGGTACCGATGGGCGGTCCTTGAATGATCGTGCCGGTGTCGACGGTGAGCGATCCGTCGGAGCTGACACTCATGGCGAAGCGGTCCATTCCGCGGGGAGCGGGACCACCCTTCTTCTCGCCTACCTGGTTGTACTGCGAGCCGTGGCAGGGGCATTCGAACCATTGGGAGGTTCCGCATTCCGGCACGCGGCAGCCGAGGTGCGGGCACTTCTGGTAGAGAGCGACAACGCCTCCATCGAGACCGAGGTCGCGACCGGCCAGCATTCCCGACAGTTCACCAGGCGAGTAGGTGACAGCAGCCTTCTCGATTGCGGCATTGGGATACTCGGTGAGCCACATGCGGCCTTCGGCCTTGTAGAGGAAGCCGTTGCCGGCCCGGATCTCTGCCAGGAGCGATGACACCAGGCCGACCTTGATCTTGGAGCCGAACCCGCCTGCGACCTGAGGCCAGAGGAAGGCGATGCTGGCCGCTCCGAACCCCGCAATTCCGAGCCCGAACATCAACACGATGCTGCGATTGAAGAATTGGCGGCGAGTGACCCCGAGAGTCTCGGGATCAGCGGGAACGAAGGGCGCCGGAGGCGATCCCTTCGAGGCCAGAACGAGTTCGCGGGAAGCATTTCTGCGTTCGAGCGCCACCGCCTTCTCAACCTGCTTACCGGTGAGTTCGGATTCTTCCCCAAGGCTGGAGCTGGCGATATCGCGGCTCTTGGTCTCGCGGGAGAGCACTCCGACGGCACCTTCGGTCTGTCGGCTGCGCACGACGGCGAACAGGGAGATTGCGGCCAGAGCCACTCCGGCAACCACTACGACGACGATCATTGTCTACCTCCGATGGTCATCTTCATTGTGGTGTCACCTTCGGGGCGAACGAGAGCGGGTTGATAGGTCGGCATCAGAGTTCGAAGAACAGGCCGGCTTGCCACGGGAACACGAAGTTGAATCCCGGGCCTCGGAAGAACGAACCGATAATCACCAGAACCGCCCAGAACATCATGTGGATGGTCATGAGAGAGATGGCGAACTTGCGGTCTTCGGGTTTGTGAGACGGGTTCTTGTCCATGAATGGAGCAAGCATCAATAGGAAGATGCCCATACCTGGAATGGTCACCCCGGCGACCATCGGATGGAACATCGTGAGGAGTTCCTGCAATCCGAGGAAGTAC
>JAJCXW010000151.1 GCA_029263235.1 Acidimicrobiales bacterium | reverse complement strand
CTGAAGCCCCAGCGACCCAGAACGTATTGGAGCGGCTCTCCCGACTCGCGCCGGGCCAGCATCGAGTCGAGTCTGGCAACCCCTCGTACGGTGGCCGGATCATCAAGCACCGAACGCAGTTCCGACGGCTCGGCTCCGGCGGCCTCCTCCACGATCCGTCTGGCATCCACACTCGGCGAGTCGAGACCGGCCAGCTGCAGCCGCGCGGTTGCTTCGGCCAAGAGTGCAGACCAGGCGACCGTGTCGCCGGCCGATGTCACAGGTCGCCTTCCAACTGGTGGCGACGTTCGTCGGCCACCAGAGCATCGCTGACCTCATCGAGCTCCCCCGCCAACACCCGATCGAGCCTGTAGATCGTCAGGCCGATGCGATGGTCGCTGAGACGGTTCTCCTTGAAGTTGTAGGTTCGAATCTTCTCTGAGCGATCGCCGGCACCAACCTGATCTCGCCGGAGTTCGGCTTGCTCAGCGGCGGCCTTCTCCTGCTCGGCGGCCAACAATCGCGACCGAAGAACTCGCAGCGCCTTGGCCTTGTTTTTCAGCTGACTCTTCTCGTCCTGCATGGCAACGACAATGCCGGTGGGCTCGTGGGTGATCCTCACCGCGGAGTCCATCGTGTTGACCGACTGCCCACCGGGTCCGGACGATCGGTAGGTGTCGATACGGAGATCGCTGTCGTCGATCGCGACCTCGACTTCATCGGCCTCGGGAAGAACGGTGACGGTCGCCGATGAGGTGTGCACCCGTCCCTGGGATTCGGTGACCGGCACACGCTGCACACGATGGGTGCCACCCTCGTGCTTCATTCGGCTCCACACAGAGCCACCGGACAGGACGGCCGACACCTCGCTGAACCCACCCAGATCCGACGGCGACGAGCTGAGGACCTCCATGCGCCAACTCTGTCGCTTGGCGAACGCCTCGTACATCTCAAACAGATCACGTGCGAACAGATTCGCCTCTTCCCCACCGGCCGCCCCTCTGATCTCGACAATCACGTCTCGTCCGTCGTTGGGGTCGGACGGCAGCATCAGGACCTTGAGTCGCTCGGTCTCAAGCTCTATGGCTGCCGAGTAGTTGTCGATCTCGATTCGTAGTTCGTCTCGCTCGGACTGAGTGGCCTCCGACAGCATCGAACGAGCCACATCGAGATCGTCGGTGGCGGCGCGAAGCCGCTGGCCACAGCGCACGATCTCGTCGAGCTGCTTGAATCGGCGACCAAGATCTGCGAGCTGGTTCTGGTCGCGTTGAACGGCAGGATCACCGAGACGAATCTCGACATCGCGCAGCTCGTCTTCCAGTCCGGCGATTCTCTCCAGCACAGGGGCGAGGCTACCGCCGACGCGGAGCGCCCCTCATCACGACGAATAGCCGACGTCCAGGAAGTCGCCGACCGCGGCAATCACTTCATCGTCGAACTGAGGCTTCGGATCGTGCCGCTGAGACTCCAGCCAGTGGACGACGGTCGGCCCGGCTATGGCCGCAATCTCGCGATCGACTTCCTCTGGCGTCCCGAAAGGATCACGATCGCCGTTGCAGAACAGGGTGGGCACGCCGATGTCGGGGAAGTGTTCGATCCTGAGGCGCTCCGGCTTCCCGACCGGATGGAGCGGGTAGCTCAGCAGCACCAACGCCGCGGCCGGCAACCCCTCCGCTACCGCCATGGAGAGAATGCGGCCTCCCATGGACCGGCCACCGAACGCAATCTCTTCGGGCCGGAGACCCGACTCCTCGGCGAACGCTGCCGCCTCTTCCTTCGCCGCCAAGATGAGTTTCGGCGCCCGATCCGGGGCCCGTCGCCCCTCGCGCCGGTACGGGAAGTCGAATCGCTTCACCGGCAGCTCCAGGCGATCCTGCAACGCAACCAGAAGCCTATGCGACGAATCCCCTCCCGCTCCATGGGTGAGCAGAAGGCCTCCGACGCGGGTCATGCCCGTCAAGGTAGCCGCCTGCGATCGGCGTCGATCAGACGGTCATGAGGATTCGTCGAGCCTCGGATATCTCAGCGATTCTCTTCGCCGCGTCGTTGTGATCACCACCGTGGTCCGGGTGGGCATCGCGCAACGCCTCGCGGAAGCCCTGCTGAACCAGCTCGCGGGTGAGCCCGGATGGCCCCATGCCCATACCCAGAACCTCGAGCGCCCAACCCACTGGGTCGCCGATCGATCCGGCTGTTATGGCGCCGGCCGAGGATCGACCGGACAGGTAGAGGAACAGAGCCGCGTCGACATCACCGTGCCAGCTCAGACCCCGACGAACCGAGGTCAGGAACCGATCTCTCGTCGGTGGTGGAATCGAGCCAGCGGCATAGACGGCCGCCAGGATGTGCTGAAGCGGTGAACCCTTGCCGGTGGTGAATGTCGCCACCAGTTCGCCATCATCGCGACGGTGAAGTCGGTGCACGCTTCGTGTGAGCCCGACCCGATCGTTCTGAAAACGATGCCTCAGTCGAGGCTGAGCGAATCGCCGGCCCGCCTCGATTTCGTGGGTCAGCGCGATCAGGTCGGCGTGGAGTTCATGGTCGATATGGCGCGAGAAGCGAGCGGCGATGGCGCCGAGCAACACGCCTCCGAACCCCGGCACTCCCACTCCAGGGAGGAGACACCGACCGAGGGCGATTCGTCGCGTAGGCGCGATCGGACGCGAATGATGAATCTCCAACTCGGCGAGCAGCATTGTCCGACAAGGTACCGGCTGCTGAATCGCTGTGGCAGGTCACCTCAGACAAGACCCCTGAGAGTCTCACGAAGAGCTTCGGCAAGGTCTTCGATGTCGTCGACCACCGGATCGTCGGCCTCGATCAGATCGACGAGTTGTGCGCTGGCATCGCGGAGCTGGCCCCACACCTTCGGATCGAAACCGAAGGGTGAAGCTGAACCAACCAGACGGCTTCCGTGCTCGATCACCCCGAGCAGGCCGGCGGCTTTGCCGGGGTCGCGTCGGAGTCGATCGGTCGCCAGGAACAGGGCACTCAGGAGATCGTTGGCCTCGAGTCCCTCGAGTTGTTCGAGATCATGCTCCTCGCTCCGAGCCAGGACCTCGTCGATGATCATCTCGACCTGTTCTTCATCGATTTCGTGCACGACGAGGTCGCCCTCCTCGTCGAACTCGTGAGGGACCCCGGTGCCGGTGAGGCGTTCAGCCAGGAGGTTTCGGAGCTCGTCACTCCAGCCCTCCATCTCGAAGGCGGTGAGGGACTCGTCGGGGTCGATTGAGCGTCGGCCAGCCATCTGCACCTCTTCGATGAGTTCGTCGACCACCTCCTCCGATGACTCATGCACCATGAGGGTTGTGCCCTGCCAGGAATGGGGGACGCCATCGGCGACGAGCAGCTGGGCGGCCATCGAACGAGTCTCCTGAGCCCAGGTGTGGAGTTCGTAGGCAATCCACTCACCACCGGCATCGGTTGGCGATGCATCTGGTGCATCGGAATCGTCTGACTCGTCGGGCTTTCGGAACGGAGATCGAATTGATGGGGACACGCTGAGATGATCGCACGCGAGAAGTGTCTTCGGGGAGATCAGCCAACACCCATCTCGGGTCGCCCGTGAGATACGTTCATGCCATGACGAACGAGTCCGGACAGACACCCGATCGCAACCTCGCACTCGAATTGGTGAGGGTCACAGAGGCAGCCGCAATGGCGGGCGCTCGCTGGATGGGTCGAGGAGACAAGAACGGCGCGGATGGAGCAGCAGTCGATGCCATGCGCAACGTCCTGCGAACCGTGCCCATGGACGGGGTGGTGGTGATCGGCGAGGGCGAAAAAGACGAAGCCCCCATGCTGTTCAACGGTGAGATGATCGGCGACGGCACCTCGCCGAGCACCGACGTGGCGGTCGACCCGATCGACGGAACCACCCTCACCGCACTCGGCCGAGGCAACGCCATCGCGGTGATAGCGGTCTCCGAACGCGGCACCATGTTCGACCCCGGGCCGTGCGTCTACATGGAGAAGATTGCAGTTGGCCCCAGCGCCAGAGGCACGATCAGTCTCGACAAGAGTCCGGCCGAAAACCTCCACGACGTGGCCAAGGCCAAAGGAAAGAGGGTCAACGACCTGGTGGCAGTGATCCTCGACCGTGACCGCCACGACGAACTCATCGAAGAGGTCCGCGATGCCGGGGCCCGAATCCGCCTCATTCCCGACGGCGACGTGGCCGGCGCCATCTCCACCGCCTGGCCTGATGCCGGTGCCGACATCCTGTTCGGAATCGGAGGCACCCCCGAGGGCGTCATCACCGCCGCGGCACTCAAGTGCATGGGCGGGCAGATGGTCTGTCGTCTGTGGCCCCGCAACGAGAGCGAACGCAAGCAGTCGATCGATGCCGGCTACGACCTCGACCGCATTCTCGACCAGGACGACCTGGTCGAGGGCAACGACTGCTTCTTCGCAGCCACCGGGCTCACCGACGGCGACCTTCTCAAGGGCGTCCAGTTCGACAACACCGGCTGTCGCACCAGCTCACTCGTCATGCGGGCCCGCACCGGCACGGTGCGCATGGTCAATGCCCACCATCGCCTCGACAAGCTCAAGGACATTTCGTCGGTCGACTACTGACTCCAGGGAGCGTCGTAGCGTTCCATCAAGGGTCGGCTCATACCCGACAACGGGGCCTGAAGTCTCTCGACCACGGCCTCGACCATCTCGGCGACAGTGGCCTGGGTCCTCTCATGGCCCACGAGGGCCATCTCTTGGTGTCGCCACGGCGGTTCGGCCTGAAGGAGCGCCTCACGGTGTGAGACCCGATCGGCGTGAGTGTCGGACCACTGCTGCTGGGCGAACTGCTGGTGTTGGTCGTCGCCGCCGGCCCCCGACATGTAGGCGTCCTTGAGAGAATCGACATCCGTGGTGGCCTTGGACCGCAACTGGTCGCTGAGAAAGGTGCGAGCCTCACCGAGAGGCTCACTGGACGGCGCCACTCGCAACACTTCGGCCATCAGGTGGTGTAGTTCGAGACACCTCGCGTTGACCTGATGTTCGAGTGACTGCCGAGCCGACTCGGCATCGGCTCCGGGCCGCTGCGAACTCGTGTCGACAAGTGCGTTCATCTCCGACTCGGCTGCGCCCATGATCGAGACGACACCCGCTTCGAGCCATTCGAGAATCTCTGAGACCGTGCTCCTGAGCGCCACCCCTTGGGGCATCACAGAGACCTTCCAAAAGGTCTCTGCGTCGGCCAATTCGGGGTGAGCAACTGATGCCGGATCGGCCTGAGCCTTCTCGACTTCCTTGCTCAGCGCCATCAG
>JAJCXW010000150.1 GCA_029263235.1 Acidimicrobiales bacterium | reverse complement strand
TATTAGCGCAGGTTGGTATTAGTTATCGATAATGCCCCGCGGCGTCGCCGATTTAACGCCGGATCTTCGTCGCGCGGCGAGCCGCCGCCCGGCGCGAACCAAAACGCGGGACCGAAAGCCACTGGCGCGATACCGGTCGTTTCGCGGCTAAATTTGCGGCCTTTTCATAGGCGTTCGTCGCCTTCAAAAAAGATGTCAAGACGGGCATCAGCCTTCTCTTTCTTCGGAATTCGTCGTCCGCGACCTGATGGTCTTCATGTATGCCATTAAAACATTTCCCCGTGGGGTTGCGGATTTGGATGGCGATTTCAGTTCGGCGGCGCCCATCCTTCACGCCTTGGAGATATATGCCTATTTTATAAAAAGGAAAATCGAATTATTTCGATTAATTAAATCAATTTTTTCGATATTATTTTCGAACGCCATCGCAATCAATCGGGGTCGGCGCCGAGGTTGATCGCAATGCCGGTATTCCGGATTTCGCGCCTCAACATCCCGATGAACGGGATCGTTAACAAAGTGAAGAGAAGACTGATGTAGACGAAGATTTCCAGGATCAGCGTCCGCGTATCCGTGCTTCCCGCGATGTCCAGAACCGAGCCCTGCATGGCGTCCAAGAGCCAGAAGAACGATGCGTCGGAGAACAACTGGTAAAGCCCCGCGCCGACGACCCCTTCAAAAATGTTGGTGGCGTTCGAAAACGCCGTGAGCAACGCGTATCCGAACCCGGCGTAGGCGAGCTTGACGGCATGCGCGTTGATCGTCAGCGGGATCATGAACGCTGGAATGTGCGCAAAACTAAGCACCGAGCCGCTAATCAGACGGAACCATTCGTAGCGGCTCCACTCAGGGAGCGGGTTTAAAGCGTCAGGCAAGGTGAAATAAACGTAGCCCCACCACGCATGCTCCGGGTCCAGATACAAAAAGAAACTGATCGGAAAGGAAATAGCGCCGATCCCCACCATGGCATATAAATAATGGAACCACTGAACGCCGGTGAACGTTTTAACCATCCAGCGGTAGGCGAGCACCGAGACCAAAAAAGTTACGCCGCCGACGGCGAATATGACGCCGAAAGACTGCGCCGAAAATTCCCGCTCATCGATCAAATAGCTGCGCTCGATAAACCCGACGGACGGGCTGAACTTCCAGAAAAAAAGAAAAATCAGTAACAGCCATATTGTTCGGTTGTGCTTACGAAACTGACGGAGTTTCGTGGGAATGCCGGTTAGCCACGAAAAAATATTGCCGATCCGCCAGGAAACGCCAGGGCCGGGCGTCGCGGCCGAAGGCGGCGGCTTTTTCTCCTCGGATATGTTGCGGACCCCGACGTAAGCGGTAAGTAGTGGAAATAGTCCGGCGATGGCGAACACAACGCCGACCGGAATTTCTTCACGTTCGACCATTTCCTGAAGCCAGCCGCCAAGGAACAACGCGCCGGCGTTGGAAATCGACAGCACGGTCCATTGCAGACCGACAAACGAGCCGATTCGCTTCAGCCGCCGCCCCTCGACAACCATGATGGCGTCGCAGACCACGTCGACGAAGGCGTATGTTCCGAAAACCAAATTGAAAATCAGTAGATAGGCGATGGGAAGCTGAACCCCCGCCGATGACATCACCGCCGCCGTTGCCCAAAACAGAACGCCAAGGCAGGCCATCAGCACGTACCAAGCCTTCCGATGATATCCGAAAATTTGAACCCGGTCGGAAATGGCGCCCCACAAGGGTTTGATCATCCAGCCGATTCCCTTCAGGGAATCAAAAAGCTGTCCGCCGGCATCGCCCATCCCAAGGTTCGTTTTGATGAAAAACAGGATCGGTATCTCCGTCAGATCCTTCGACCCCTGTACGAAATAGGGCGTGCCGACGACCCATTTCAATCGGGCCACCGCTGATCGTTGGTCGGTCTCGTTGGTTGTGGCCATTTCCGCTTCGCCCCACTGACTTGTGTTTAGGCGCACTGACACAGCTCGCGCCCATTGCGCGCACGGCTACTACGGCGAAGTACGACAATTCGCAATCGATATTAATTTGATTATAACTTCGAAAATTTCGATATGTTATTGAAAAGTATTCTCGTCACCCACACAACACGAAGAGGCCACTATGGACATCGCCCTCGCTCGCACTTTCCTCGCCATCTGCGAGACCGGAAACTTCGTCAGGGCCTCCGAACAGCTCTACATCACTCAATCCACGGTCAGCGCGCGGGTGAAGCTTTTGGAAGATCTTTTAGGGCAACGGTTATTCACACGGACCAAGGCCGGCGCTGCCATGACGCCGGCCGGCGCCCAGTTTAAACCGTTCGCGGAGAAGCTCGTACAAACCTGGGCGCAGGCGCGCCACGACGTCGGGCTGCCGAAGGAGTTCGCCCGCGTATTCACGATCGGCGCCGAATTTGCGCTCTGGGAGCGTCTGCTGGTCAAATGGATTCCATGGATCCGCGCCTCCGTGCCGGACTTGGCGATCAGTGCGGATGTCGGCTCCTCCGCCTACCTGATGCGCCAACTGGTCGATGGCATGCTCGAAATGGTGGTTACCTACACACCTCAACATCGCACCGGGTTGGTTATCGAGACGCTCATGGAGGAGCAACTGGTGCTGGTGTCGACCGAAAAGGAAACCACCGGTCCCTGG
>JAJCXW010000149.1 GCA_029263235.1 Acidimicrobiales bacterium | reverse complement strand
GCGAGCGAGAGGGCGGAGAGCACGGTGCGGCGACGAGTGTTCATGACGAATCCCCTGAGCGTGGTGCGTACAGGGGAACGCTGCGATACAGAATCGGGGGGTGGGGGATGAAGGGGAAGATGGGCGCCCTGCGAGAGCGCCCGATGCCCGGGCAGATCTCGCGACCGGCACAGCCCGGCGCGGCGAACGTCCGAGAGGCGCAAACCAGGACCGGCACACGGGCGGGGCGGCCCGTATCATGGCCCGTCGCGTCTGACGGCGCGGCCCACGCAGCAAGGATGAACGGCGCCCCATGACCACCGACCCGCAGACCCTGACCCGCCAGGCCCACGAGCGCATCCGCGAGGCGCTCGGGCTGGGCGCAGGCGACACGCTCGACGAGGCCCGCCTGGACGATGTCCTCTCGCTGGCGCTCAAGGCCCTGATCGGGATCGATCAGGTCACGACGGGCGCCTGGGGGCAGATGGCGCCCGGGTCGGCGGACCGGACCGAATCAGGGATCGCGGCCCTGGCGGGCGCGTACCTGCGCTCGGGCTCGGACGCGGACCGGGAGGCGCTGCGGGCGGACCTGGACTCGGCCCGCCTGCTGGCGGTCTGCCTGCTCGCGGCGACGCCCCGGGCGGGGCAGGTCTCGTGGAGGCACGTGGCCCGCCTGGCGCCCGAACGCCTTGAGGGCGTCGCGAAGGCGGAGAAGAAGTGGAACGAGAGCCTCGAGTTCGCGTGCTGGCGGAAGTACACGCAGCTCGCGGGCGAGATGGACTCAGCGGGGTTCGAGGACGAGGTGATGACCGCGATCGGGACGTACGTGCAGAAGCTGCTGGACAAGCGCCGGGCTGGCGATGACGCGGGGGGCGCGGCGTGACGAGTCTGCCGGAGCTGTGCGAGCCGCTCTTTCAGTATGTCTGCCGCCTGAGCCGGTCGGCGCGCAAGGGCGTGGCGCTGGACGCGGGGCTGGTGCGTTCGGACGTGCGGGCGCTCATGGGCGAGCTGGGCACGCGGGCTCGGAGCGAGAGCGGGATGTCCGGGCTGGCCGATGAGGTGCGGGTTCCTCTGGCGCTGTTCATCGATGAGACGGTGCGGACGAGCGTCGAGGGCGTGGGCGAGTCGTGGGGATCGGTCGCCGACGAGATCGAGGGTTTCGAGGTTGATCCGGCGCGGTTCTTCCAGGCGATGGAGGAGGCGCTGGGTGACATGAGCCAAGGCGGGCTGCAGCGCGTCGAGGTGCTGCAGACGTGCCTCGGGCTCGGGTTCACGGGCGGGCGGACCCCGGGCGAGGTCGCGGGGATGATCGAGCGCGCGGGCGAGCGCCTTGGCGGGCGGATGGACGCCGACCCGATGGCGCGGGTCTGCCCCGAGACCTACGAGCACGTGGACACGAGCGACCTGATCCAGCCCGCGGGTCGGAGCGTGATCGGCATCGGCGTGGCGCTGGTGGTGCTGATTCTGGTGGTGGTGGTGGGCAACGCGGTGATCTACAAGAACGTCTCGGGCGAGCTGCGCTCGGCGCTGCGGGGCATCGAGCGGGCCATCGGCAGCGAATAGGAACCTCTGCATGCAGCTTCTGCCCGCCAGCCTGATGAACCTGCCCCGGGCGATCCGCCTGCTGCTGATCCTGCTGGCGATCGGCGCGATCGCGGCGGGTGTGGCGCTGGCGCCCAGCCCGGTCAACTGGCTGATCCTGTCGCTTGTGGTCGTCGGGCTCGTGGTGCTGGCGCTCTACGGCGTCACGCTCAGGGCGCTGGACAAGCGCCGGATCAACCCGTTCCAGATGAGCCTGGGTGAGAACGCGGGCACGGCGCCCAAGCAGGTGCGCGACCCCGCGGCACGGGCCCGGATCGACGAGCTGCGCACCAGGTTTGAAGAGGGCGCGGGCGTCTTCCACCAGCACGGGAAGGATCTGTACTCCATTCCCTGGTACCTGATCGTGGGCGAGCCGGGCTCGGGCAAGACCGAGGCGGTGCGCCACTCGGGCGTCGGGTTCCCCCCCGGGCTGCAGGACGAACTGCAGGGCGCCGGCGGTACGCTGAACATGAACTGGTGGTTCACGAACCACGCGGTCATCCTCGACACGGCCGGGCGGTTGTTGTTCGAGGAGGTCGAGGCGGGCTCGACGAGCGAGTGGCGTGAGTTCCTCAAGCTGCTGCGCAGCGCCCGCCCGAACTGCCCGGTCAACGGGATGCTGCTGGTGATCCCGGCGGACAGCCTGATCCGCGACACGGGCGAGGAGATCGAGGAGAAGGCGGGGAAGATCGCCGAGCAGCTGGACCACATCCAGCGGGCCCTGGGCGTGCGGTTCCCGGTGTTCGTGGTGATCACGAAGGCGGACCTGATCAACGGGTTCCGCGAGTTCTTCGACGACATGACCGACCCGAGCGTGCAGCACCAGATGCTGGGCTGGTCGAACCCCGCGCCGCTGGACTCGGCGTTCAACCCCGAGGCGGTCGAGGAGCACCTGCGCACGGTCCGCGAGCGGCTGCTGCGCCGGCGCTTGCGTCTGCTGGGCAGCGCGGGCTCGAGCGTGGAGGCGGGGATCGAGAAGGCCGACGCGCTGTACGCGTTCCCGGACAGCATGATGAAGATGGCGCCCAGGCTCCGACGGTACCTGGAGATGGTCTTCGTGCAGGGCGAGTGGAGCACGAGGCCCTTGTTCCTGCGCGGGATCTACTTCACGAGCTCGATGCGGGAGGGTTCGGCGCTGGACCAGGACCTGGCCGAGGTGCTGGGGGTCGATGTCGAGAGCCTGCCCGAGGGTCGGGCGTGGGAGCGTGACCGGAGCTACTTCCTCAAGGACCTATTTCTGAGCAAGGTGTTCAAGGAGCGCGGGCTCGTCACCCGCGCCGCCAGCGCGTCCAAGACCAAGCGCCGCAGGCAGGCGGCGGTCCTGGGCGCGGGCTTCCTGATGGTGGTCGCGGTCGGTCTGATGACCTGGCTGGGCGACCGCCAGCTGCGAGAGGCGATCATCGGGCCCAGCGAGTTCTGGACCAGCCTGAACGACCAGATGAGCGACAAGGCGGGCGCGATGGCGATGACCGTCCGCGACCTGGAGCTGGTCTTCTTCGACCCGATCGACGCGCAGTACGTGTACGCGGGCGACAACAACTACCGCCTGGGCTCGATCGGGGCGGTCTCGCTGGCGGAGATGCACACGGAGGCGCGGAAGCGTTCGACGGAGGCCCCCGACCCGCCCGCGATCTTTGGGCCTGTTGCGAAGGTATGGGGCGACCCGTTCGAGGAGGCGCCGCGGGTGCAGCGGGCGCTGTTCGAGAAGAGCGTGCTTGAGCCGCTGGTGGAACGGAGCCGGGCGCTGATCTCGCGTGAGGACGAGCCCTGGTCCGACGAGGCGACGCAGGTGCTGGGCGAGCTGATCGGGATCGAGCTCGCGGCCCGGGATCTGGGCGTTGAGCCGGGCCTGCTGGACCTGGACCGCCTGCTCGCGTTCGTGCTCAGGGGGAGCGAATCGGACGAACAGGAGCGTCTGACGGCGGACGCGCAGGCGCTGCAGCGCGTGCTGCAGGGCGCCTACACCGAAGCGTCGTGGCCCCCGGAGGCGGTACGCGGGGTCGAGGGCGTCTCGGGTCGGATCGTGCGCGAGGGCGTGGACCGGTACATCGAGCACTGGACGCGGCACGGCGGCGCCGACAGTGGAGCCCTGGGCGAGATCGAGGCGCTGGGCGAGGCGAGCGAGCGCTACAGCGACGCGGAGAAGGCGGTCATGGCGCTGGGCGCCGGGGCGCTGAGCGATGCTCGTTGGGAGAGCGTGTACGCGGAGCTGATGGCGGCGCGCGACACGCTCGACGAGGCGCTCGAGCACGCGGGCGCGGGGAGAACGATGAGCCCCGACGAGCTGCGGGCGCGCGTGCGGGAGGAGTCGCTCGAGGCGGCCCGGGGCTCGTACCAGACGCTGTTGCGCCGCCTGACGCCCGATGAGGGCGAGCAGGACGACGATCCGTTCCGCCAGGACCTGCGGGCGAAGCTCGAGGGGTCGTGGAACGGGCTGGAGCGGTCGATCGATCGGAGAATGAGCGATGCGAGCGACCGGGTCGCCCGCCAGGAGGACGCGCTGCTGGGTATTGGCGGTGGCGGCGAGCCGCGCTTCGTCATCCGGGCCGCGATCTTTGAGACGCTCGACGAGGCAAGGCGCGGGGGCGGACGCGACGGCGGGCTGGTCGCCCTGGGCCAGAGCCTCGACGCGATCAATGCGACGCACGCCCGGGGTGTGGAGACGCTCGACGAGCTGGGCTCGGCCAGCGTCGGGGGGCCGCGCCGGGTGGTCGGCTTCGGACGCGACGCGCTCGACGAGCTCCGACGGGCGCAGCACGGGGCCGCGGTGAACGCGGCGCTGGCGGAGATCGGCGCTGCGGGCGGGTCGCCCGAGGCGTTTGTCGAGCGCCGCGCGGCGGTGCTGGGGGTGGTCGAACGCCCGAGTCTCCCGCTGACCCGGATGGATGGCGGCGTGTTCGATCCCCGGTTCCACGCGGGCGCCGCGGGGGAGCTGTTCGCGGGCGTGGACGCGGCGCGGGCCCTGGCCCAGCGCGACGACGCGGCGAGCGTGCTGCCCGACCCGGCAGGCGTGACGCGCCGCCTCACGGAGCTCGACCGGCGCCTGGAGGCGTACGGGCGGGCATACCTGGGGTACTGGGCGGGGACGGTTGTCGACGACGCGCAGGTCTTCATTGCGCCGGACTGGGGCGAGTGCTTCACGCTGCTCGGGCGGGTTGATGCGCTGGACGTGAACCCGCTGCTGAGCGAGCTGACGCGCCGCCTGATCGAGGCGATCGGCGCGCTGCCCGAGGGCGTGATCGCGGGCGATGCGCGGGCGATGCGTCTGCAGCGGGTGCTCGCTGATGAGCTGGCGGAGCTGACCGACGGGCGGTTCAGCCTGGAGTGCGGGCGGGCGATCGATCGCTGGCGCCTGCTGTCGCCCGATGTGGAGGACGCGCGCTCGAGCGTGCTGGTGCTCACGCCCGGGGCGCTCAAACGCGAGTATTTGCTGCTGCACGAGCGGTCGGGGCAGGGGCCGGGCAGGGCGTACTGGAGCGAGCTGCAGTACCGGTCGCTGGTGGCGCTGGCCCAGAGCGCGTCGGACCGGGCGTCGGACGCGCGGGACCGGCTAATCCGCGAGTCGCGCGGGTTCCCGCTCTGCCTGGACTGCGCCGAGACGCTCAGCCCGGGCGCGGTGCGCCAGGGCGTGGCGCTGATGGGGATGATCGATCTGCCGGGTGATCTGGAGTCCGGGGCGCGCAACCGGATCGGCAGCGGCGACTTTGGCAGTTTGGACACGCAGGTGCAGGAGCAGCTCAAGCGTCTGCGCGGCGACCTGATCTGGAGCAGCGCCGAGCAGCGGCGCTGGTACGAGCGCCTGCGCGACACGCTGCAGCTGTTCGGCAGCGGGCAGGGCGCGTTCGAGCAGGAGCTGGTCATCCTCCGCCCCGAGTCGCAGGAGGACCGCTCGATCGTGGGGCGGTACCCGTTCATGGAGGTCTACCTGGGCACTCGGCGTCTGAGCGTTGAGGGCTCGGGCACGCTGGCGCCGACCGACGCGCTCAACACGCGGACCGGGCTGCGACTGCCCGTGCCGGTCGACGCGGGGATCGAGCTCCGGCTCCGGTCCAGCGCGAACGGCCCGGTCGAGGCGGTCGGGAGGCTCGCTGAGCCCTGGGGGGCGCTCGAGGCGGTCCGCTGGAGCACGGGCCCGATGGACCCGGACGACGTCTCGCCCGAGGGCCTGCCCGTGACGGGCGTGTGGCGCCTGCCCATGGAGCTGACCACGCCCGACGGGCGCCCGCTGCGCGACGGCGGCGCGGCGGTGCGGTACACGATCGGCGTGCGGTTCATCGGGCGACAGATCCCGAGCCCGACGACGTGGGCGACCGAGCAGACCTGGCCTGGCGGCCCGTGATGGAGCGGGCGAGCACACGATGAAGATCAGTTTCAGGCGAAAGCAGGGCGGGGGCGAGCGCGTGTGGCTGTGCGCGCTGGGCAAGCACCCCGCGTGGGACGACCACTTCGAGTCGCCCGGGCTCGACACCGATCGTCTCGCCCAGCTCCGGACCACGATCTACAGCGAGGGCATCGGCGGGCGCATCGATACGGGCGCGTGGGAGTCGCTCGACCCGGACGAGCGGCAGGGCGGCTTCGCCCATTCGCTGCTCTGGCGGACGCCCGACGGGTTGGTCGTGGCGCGGATCATCGATTCGTCCGACGGCAAGGGGCGGAAGCGCTACCCGCTGCTGGTCGTGGCGCAGAGCAGCGGGCTGCCTGGCGCATGGGTGTGCGGGGCGATGCTCGACCGGGTGACGGTCGCGGCCCGCCGCATCCGCGAGATGGAGTCACGCGATGAGGTGCTGGGGGAGATCCAGCTCGTGCGCGCCGAGCTGCGCGCCGAGGCGCAGCTGCTGGATGAGGCCGACGAGTTGGCGGGCGGGGAGCCCGCGAGCGCGGGGCTGACGGCATGCGCCGGGGACGAGGCGATCGGGCGTGTGCTGTACCAGTGCCGGCGCGGCATGCGCGGGTTCTTGCGGGGGAACCGGCGCGGGGAGAAGACCTCGTCCAGGTCGATCGATATCTCGGCCAAGCACTGCCGCACGCCCGCGTGCGGGCGGACCCCGGGCGAGTCGTGCGAGCTGTGGCTGCGCCTGATGGATCACCTGGTGGGCGACAGCGTGCCCGTGATGGTGATCGTGCCCGACTCGATGGCGTTCGCGGATCTGATCGTGGGCGAGCCCGAGGCGTCGCAGGTGTACTGCCTGCAGGCGGGGGCTCGGGCGCTGCCGCTGGCGAGCGAGGTCCCGTTCGAGATCGACGCTGAGAGCAGGGGCTGGGTCGGGTCGTTCCTGGAGGAGACACGCGGCGGGTCGGCGCCCGATCGGGACCCGGGCTGGGTCGCCTCCCGGCGGTGAGGCGCCTCCCCTGGGAGGGGGGCGCAGAATCCGCGCGTCGAATCGGTGATCCCGGGCCCTGGGACGGTTGATGGGCGGACCGGCCTCTGTTAGTGTTTACGTAAGATGCGGTCGCGTTCGAGTGCGTGGGGGGAGTCTCCGCCCTGCGGCGCGTCCAGAGAACAAGCAGGCATGATGCTCGGACTGATCGGCGACGGATGCGCTGGCCTAGGCGCATGGGGAGTTGTTGCACGGCGGGTCGCCGCGACGCTGGTCGTGTGCGCCCTGGGCGTCTCGTCTGCGCAGGATGACCCCGTCGCAGACGAGTCATCGGCGCCCCCGGCGTCCGGGCTTGAAGCGCCCGAGCAGAATCTCGCGCCGCCCTCGGACGAAGTGCCCGACCCGCCCGCGGAGGCCGGCGCGGACGACCCCGCCCCGGGAGACGGGCCCGCGGAGTCGCAGGAGGACGCTGGCGAGCAGGCGCCCGTCAACCCGGACGGGAACATCTTCAGCGTCGGCGCGATGTCGCTCACGTACTTCCGCGAGCACCCCCGCCAGCCCGGGCTGGGCGAGCTGGGAGACCTCGAGGTGACGCTGGGCGTGACGGGGGACGGGTACGTCTCGGCGCGCGAGGGGATCCCCGCCGAGACGCTGAGCCTGGCGCAGCTGGGCGACGGGACGGTCCGGCGGATGTACGCCTCGGCGATCACCGAGGTGATGCGCGTCATCGTGAACTACTTCAAGTCGCGGACGGTCATCGGTGTGTTCGTCGCGCCCGACCCGACGCAGCTGATCCTGCGCGAGGGCGGGATCGACTACCGCGAGGGCGAGGCCGGGCTGACGCTCGTGATCTACACCGCCCGGGTGACCCGGGTGCGGTCGATCGCGTCGGGCAAGCGTGTGCCCCGCGAGGAGCGGATCAACCACCCGCTGCACGCGCGGATCCGGGACCGCTCACCGGTGCAGGCGCACGTCGAGGGCGAGCCCGAGGAGGACCGGCGGGACCTGCTCATCAAGGACGAGCTGGACAACTACGCCCTGCGCCTCAACCGCAGGCCCGGGCGGCGGGTGGACATCGCCGTGGCGCCCGCTGAGGGGATCGGCAACGCGGAACTGCAGTACCTCGTGCAGGAGAACAAGACCTGGAGCGCGTACTTCCAGCTCTCGAACACGGGGACCAAGAGCACGGACGAGTGGCGCGAGCGGTTCGGCTTCCAGCACACCCAGCTCACGGGCAACGACGACACGCTGCTCATTGAGTATGTCACCGCGGGCTTTAGCGCTTCGCACATCGTTTCCGCGTCGTACGAGCGTCCGATCGGCGCCTCGGACAGGCTCCGCCTCCGCATCGACGGGAACTGGAACGAGTTCGAGGCGTCGGACGTGGGCATCCTGCGGGAGCTGTTCACCGGCGACGGCTGGGGCGTGGGCGGCGAGCTGATCTACAACGTCTTCCAGCGGCGCGAGCTGTTCGTGGATGTCGTGGGCGGCGCCCGCTTCCAGCACATCGGGGTGGTCAACCCGGGCCTGCCCGGGGGCGGCGTGGGCGAGGAGGACCTGTTCCTGCCGCGCGTTGGGGTTCGTGCGGAGCGCCACACCGATCAGAACGCGTTCAACGCCTCGCTCATGCTCGAGTGGTCCAACTCGGGGGTGACCGCGGCGTCGGTCCGGGACCTGGAACGCCTCGGGCGCATCGCCCCGGACAAGGACTGGGCGGTGCTGCGATGGGACGTGCAGGCGAGCACGTTCCTCGAGCCCTTGTTCAATCCGAAGGGGTGGGGGGATGTTTCGACGCCCGAGAGCTCAACGCTGGCTCACGAGCTGGTGCTGGCCTTCAAGGGGCAGTACGCGTTCAACAACCGCCTGATCCCGCAGCAGGAGGCGGTGCTGGGCGGGCTGTACACGGTCCGCGGGTACGACGAGTCGGTGGTGGCGGGCGACACGATGCTGATGGCGTCGGCGGAGTACCGGTTCCACGTGCCGCGTTCGTTCGCGGTGAACCCCGAGCCGAGCGCGACATTCCGGGGCAAGCCCTTCAAGTGGGCGCCGCAGCAGGTGTACGGCAGGCCCGACTGGGACCTGGTGCTGCGAGCGTTCTTCGACGCGGGGATGACGTCCAACAGCCAGCGGCTGCCGTTCGAGCGGAACGAGACGATGATCGGCGCGGGCATCGGCGCGGAGCTGCTGGTGCTGAGCAACTTCTCGGCCCGGGCGGACTGGGGGTTCGCGCTGTCGGACCTGGACAACGGGCTCGGGAAAAAAGGCGACAACCGTCTGCACTTCGTGCTGACGCTGCTGTTCTAGACGGGCGCCTTGGGGCGCAAGGGGCGGGAGTCCCGGAGGATTGGTCATGGGCGCACGAGAGATTGCCGGGATCGCGGGCGGGGTGTTCGGGCGCGGGCGCGTCAGGCGGTCGCTGCGCCACAAGGGCATGGTCCCCATCGCGGTGACCGCCGCGGCGATGCTGACACCGGTCGCCAAGGCCGGGCCCGAGGGGGAGAACGTCGTGCACGGCTGGGCGGAGTTCTACCGCGACGGCGTCTGGACCACGATTACCGTCAGCGACCTGGCGATCATCAACTACAGCTCGTTCAACATCGAATCGTGGGAGGCGGTCCGGTTCATCCAGCCAGACGGGTCGAGCCGGGTGCTCAACCGGATCGAGGGCGCGATGCCCACGTTCATCAACGGGCAGCTCATCTCCAACGGGCAGGTCTTCTTCGTCAACCCCGCTGGGATCTACTTCGGCGAGGGCAGCGTCGTTGACGTGGGCGGGATTTACGCGGGCGCGGGGCACATGTCCAACGCGGACTTCCTCGCGGGCAACAACCGGTTCACGGACCTGGGCGGCGAGGTCGTCAACCGCGGGCACATCCGGGCCCAGGGCAGCGTGGGGCTCGTCGGGCGGCGCGTGGCCAACTTCGGCTCGGTCGTCGCGGGCGACGTGGTCGTCATGGGCGCGGGCGAAGAAGTGCTCATCGGCGAACGCGACGGGCACGTGTTCGCGCGGATCTCGGGCTCGGGCGAGAACACGGGGGGCGCGGCGACGGACATGGGCGTCGAGAACGGCGGGCTGATCCGGGCCGGCTCGCAGGCGATCCTGGGTGTCGGCGATCACTTCGCGCTGGCGCTGTACGACACGAGCGAGATCTACGCGCAGGCCGTGGACATCAAGGGGCGCAACGGCTCGCACATCCAGGTCGCGGGCGTGATCGACGCGACGGGTGAGACGGGGGGGCGCGTCCACGTCACGGGCGATTACATCGAGATCGACAACGCGACCATCGACGTCTCGGGCGACTTCGGGGGCGGGGCGATCCGCATCGGCGGCGCCATGCAGGGCGGGGGCCACCTCTGGCGGGCCAAGGGCACGTGGATCGGCGCGAACACTACGCTCCGCGCCGACGCGCTCACGCGCGGCGACGGCGGACGCATCATCGTCTGGGCCGACGGCGCGACGGGGTTCAAGGGAACGATCAGCGCCCGAGGCGGGCTGCAGGGAGGCGACGGCGGGTTCAGCGAGGTCTCGGGCAAGGGCTGGCTCTCGTTCGACGGGCGCGTGGACCTGACCGCTCCGCTGGGCGCCAAGGGCACGCTGCTGCTCGACCCGACCAACATCCTCGTCTTCGACGGCGGGGCGGGCGCGGGCGACGTGGACGGGACCGCGACCAACGCGGACTTCATCTTCGCGGCCGCGGACGCGGACCCGGGCGACATGGAAACCTCGATCTCCAACACCGACTTGGTCACGCTGCTCGATACCGCGGACATTGTTCTGCAGGCCAACAACGACATCATGTTCACCGGCTCGGTGGACGCCTCGGTCAACGCGGGCGACCACTCGCTGACGCTCAATGCGGGGCGGAGCATCCTGATCTCGGACAACGTCGAGATCCTGCTGCGCGGCGCGTTCAGCGCAACCGTCAACGATGTGCTTGCCAGTGTCGATCGCGGCGCGGGCGCGGGCGTGTTCACGATGGGCACGGGCTCGCGGATCGTGACGACCTCCGGCGCCGCGGACGGGGCGATCACGATCGAGAGCCAGGACGGGCGCACCGGCGCGGAGCTCGGGGGCGACTTCACGCTCGCGGAACTCGACGCGGGGACGGGCGCCATCACGCTGAGCGTGACGGGCGACGACGGGACGGTGAACTTCGTTGGGGCGCCGGGCGGCGCCTCGCTCACGGGCGGGACAATCGAGCTCAACAACGCGATGGTCGCGGGCGACATCGGCGCGATGGGCGACGCGATCGCGATGAGCGCCACGACGTTCGCCGCGGCCTCGGCGGGGGACGTGTTCCTCTCGCTCGGGGGCGTCTGCGAGGTCAGCGCGGTCGGCGCGACCACGGGCGTGTCCTCCTCGGGCGGCTCGGTCGAGATCACCAGCGCCTCGCTGCTGACGGTGAGCGAGAACATCTCGATCGCGACCGACGGCGAGAGCATCAGCCTCGACCTGGGCGACCTGGCGATCGACTTCGGGGGCAGCGCGGAAATCACCACGGGCGTGGGCGCCAACCGGACGATCGCGATCACCGGGGGCGGGGGGCTGGTGAGCCTCGGGACCGCGGTCGGCGGGCTCGAGCTCACGTCCGCCGAGCTCGCGCAGCTCACGGCCAACACGCTCCGGTTCGGCGACGCGACAACGACGCAGATCTCTATCGGCACGGTCGCCTCAGCGGACTTCGGGGGCGCCGCGGTGCAGCTGCGGGCGCTGGGCGCCGGCGGGACGATCGGGTTCGCCCCCGGTGCAGCGACGACCTACGAGTTCGCCTCGCTCGACGCGCGGGCGACCGACGAGATCACGTTCGGCGCCGACGCGTTCGGGCTGATCGCGACGGGCGCTGGAACGATCTATCTCGACGCGGGCGTGGGCGATGTCACGCTCGCCGAGTCCACCTTCGCCCTCGGGCAGGCGGGCAACACGACCACCACCGCCAGCGACATCATCTCGGTGCTCGGCTCGTTCACACTCGACGGCGATGTCATCGTGGACGACGCCGCCAACCCCGAGCTGCGCCTCGTGGGCGGGACGGGTGTCACCATCAACGGATCGCTCGACACCATGGGCGCGGACCTGCTCGTGCTCAGCGGCGCGGGCGCGTTCACGGTTGGCGGGGCGGGCTCTGTCGTGACCGGGGACGGCGACGCGACCATCTTTGCCACCGACCTGAGCCTCGCGGGCACGCTCGACGCGGGCATGGGCGCCATCACGATCGACTCGTCCAGCGGCATCGAGCTGGGCGTCGCCAGCGGCGGCGGCGGGGTCATGGTCATCGACAACACCGAGCTCGCGCTCCTCTCGGGCGCCTCGCTCACGATCGGCTCGAGCGCGAGCACCCCGAGCATCCGCGTCGAGGGCGTGGACGGCGCCGCCGCTGGCGGAAACGTCCTGGCGGGCCTCGGCGGCGGGGCCATCACGCTGCTGGGCGACGCCATCACCTTCACGGGC
>JAJCXW010000148.1 GCA_029263235.1 Acidimicrobiales bacterium | reverse complement strand
ATAGCCGCTTCCGAAACAGATGATCGTGTGGAATGACGGAGGGGGATACGTGATTTGCATGATGAGGGTGTCGATCGAGAATCTCACCGGGCTAGCGACCGCAGTGAAAAACATGTCCGGTGCGAGAAACTCAACCGTCTGATCCAAGACGCGACCGAACCCATCAACTGCGACCTTCGCCTCAAACGGAATATTGAATGATCTCAACTCCTCGACGGTGCCGGATCCCCGGACTGTGACGTCGACACCGCCGATCAAGACGTCACCGGGCACGAGCAGGTTGAGGTCTATGGCCGGATCGAAGAGACTGCCGGAGATGGCGACACTCCAGCGCTGATTGGTGACCGGTATGGTTTCGCCCGGATTGACGCTGGAGGGAATGTCCGCGGTTATGGCGAACTCAGAGTCGACTACTTCACCTGGGGCAACAGTGCTTCGACAAGGGATCACGTAGACACCGTTCACCGCTCCGCCACCCGGCGGCGGCAACGGCGTCGAAGTCGTGGTCGACGAGGGCGGACACGGCGGGGGCTGACCTGGGCTCATCCCGGGGCTCATGCTGGGGACGGTGGTCGGGGTCGGCGCGGGGCTCATCCCGGGGCTCATGCCGGGGGCGGTGGTCGGAGTCGTTCCAGGACCCACCACTGGAATCACGTAGCCACAATCTGCGGGGGGTCTCTCCGCCGCGAGTGCGCCACCAACGGCCAGAACCGAACCGGTGGCTGTCGCCAGCACCAGAATCGCCAAGAGAGTGCGCGCCAAACCGCTTCGACTGCCGTTCCTCAAGGCATCACCCTCCGCCGTGTTCTCATGCTCCGCATTCGCCCCAACCTACGCTCGCATCCAGTGGCGAACGATAGTCCGATCTCACTCTCCATGACAATTGGGCGAACCGTCGACGACCCCGATCGCGGCACCCATGAGTACCCAAAGCAGCCACGTGCTCGAATAGTCGGGAGTTATGAACGAGTTCGTCACTGAGAAGCCGACGATGACGACGACCACAGCCCGTAGGTACGGGGCCGACACCGGTTCGACACACCGACCGAATGTGAGGGTGAGAGCAACCGCCGTGAGAAACCACAAGAACGCGGCCAACGCAGGAATACCCGAGCCTGCTGCGATCACCAGCAGGAAGTTGTGAGGACTCTCGACTCTGAACGCATCGAAATAGATCGCCCGATCGACCGAAAGAGCCTCGCGGCTGTGCTCGGCAAAGACATCGGGAAAGGTCTCCGGTCCGGTGCCGAACAGGGGATTCTCGAGCGCAACATGGGTCGACACCACCCAGACATCCCAGTGGTCCTTCCCCGAGATGTCGCTGGTCAGATCGGCGACGGAGGCCGACCGATCCCAGGAGTCCGACAGGAGCGACCTGACCGGCGGCACGAGAAACACCGGCGAGACCACCAGCAAGAGGATGAACCCACTTGCCAGGTTCCTCGAAAGGCTCGCAACAGTCCAACGTCTCCACGTAAGTCCCAAGAGAGCAATGGACGCCGACAAGCCGAGCATTCCGCCTCGACTTTCGGTCATCAACACAGCAACCACCATCGTCAACGCGGCGATCACCGCTATCACCACACCCCAGAATCGGGCTCTTCTGGCCAGAACCAACGACAACGGAACCGCCAGAACCAGATAGGCGGCGAGCGCGTTCGACTGACCAATCGAAGCAAATACCCGCTGCACCTCCGAAGCCGCTCGCCACACGGGGTCGATCCCCTGACGCTGGAGAATGCCGTATGTCGCCACGACGACCGCACCCAGCGACACCGCCGAGAACAGGATCTTCAACCGGAATGTCGTGTTCACGAACAGCCGGGCCAGCAGGAAGAACGACAGGTAGAGAAGGGTCGTCAGCAATCCTTGGTACTGGCGTCGCTCACCGATCAGGCTCTGCCCAGGGTCGCTGGAGAAGACGGTGGCTGCGACGCTGAAGAGGGCGAATACTGCCAACGGTAGATCGACATGTCGATGGAAGGTGAAACGGATCTCGTCGGTGCCGCCAACGAACACCCCGAGCGCCGCTACGACAACACAGATCACGAGAACGACCCACAACACCGTCAGCTTGGGCAATGAAAACGGATCGGGACGCCACCGAGCCACGACCAGCGGCACCACCGCGACGCTGCCCGCCAGGACCGAGAAGACGATCCGCGACCATGCGAAGCCGGTCGCAACCTTCACCGGATGGCCCATCGTTCCCCTCTGTCCCAGCCTCAGTCGGACCATAGTCGCTGGTCGCCAGCCCGAGAATGGGTCTCTACCGCTGGGAAACGCTCAGAAGTAGATGATTTCGTTGGCTCTCTCGGTGACCTCGTCGAGGTCGCCGGTCCACAACCCGGTGGAGAGATACTTCCAGCCGCCGTCGGACACGACGAACACGATCGTGCCCGATTCAATCCTCTCAGCTGTTCGCACCGCACCAGCCAGCGCCGCTCCGGCCGAGATCCCACTGAAGATTCCGACCTCAGCAAGCTTCCTCGTGAACTCGAGGGACTCACGAGGCCGCACAATCCGCTTGCCGTCGAGTAGTTCGGGTCCGCCCCACTTGTCGTAGATCGGCGGGATGAATCCGTCGTCGAGATTCCTCAACCCCTCGACCAGTTCTCCGGCCGGGGGCTCAACAGCCAGGACCCTCACATCGGGGTTCTGTTCCTTCAGGAACGTACCCACACCCATCAAGGTGCCGCTGGTGCCCAGGCCCGCCACGAAATGGGTTATCTCGGGAACATCATCCCAGATCTCGGGGCCCGTGGTGTCGTAGTGGACCTGAGGATTGGCCAAGTTGGCGTACTGGTAGAGAAACACCCACTCTGGATGCTCGTCGGCGAGAGCCTGCGCCATGCGCACCGCTCCGTTGGATCCCTCGGCGCCGGGCGAGTCGATGATCTCAGCACCGAACACCTCGAGCATCTGCCTTCGCTCGGGCGAGACGTTGGTGGGCAGCACCACCTTGATCGGATAGCCCTTCATCTGCGCGATCATCGCCAGAGCAATACCCGTGTTGCCCGACGATGGCTCGATGATGGTCTTGCCGGGACGCAGCGTGCCGTCGGACTCGGCGTCCTCGATCATCGCCCGCGCCACGCGGTCCTTGACCGAGCCGGCCGGATTCTGCCCTTCGATCTTGGCGATGATTCGTACCGCCGGGTTGGGGCTCAGCTCGCTCACATCGACCATTGGGGTGTTGCCGATGAGGTCGAGTGCTGATTGGAGAACGCTCATGTTCTGTTCCAACCTCTCGACGTCTCAGCTAATTCCGACTTTCTGGATCAGGATTATAACCATTAGCTTCCGCATCTTCCACAAAGGCCCCTTTGGGCCCCGTGTCACGAGCCGGATCCGACCACCTGCACCGACTGCTCGGTGATCTCTCCATCGAGGATCCGGTAGGAGCGCAGCGACGGGTCGGGATCCTTCAGCGACACGATCACGAACTGCCACGAACCGAAGGGATCGAACCGTGCAGCGTCAGCCACATCGGTGGGCGATGGATAGTTGGTGGTGTGGGTGTGGGAGTGCATCACTCCGATGATCGCCAAGCCACCTTCGTCGGCCTCACGTTCGACCGCCATCATCTCGTGGCTGTCGAGCTCGTAGATTCGGCTCGACTCCGCAGCGTTTCGCATCGGGAAGAAACGTTCGGCTCGATCCGAGCCGAACTCTCCGACGATCAGCCCACACGCCTCATTGGGAAGACCACGAACGGCATGGCCGATCATCTCCTCATTCAAAGCCCGTGGCAGTTCCAGCACCGCAACAACCTAGCCATCTCTATGCCACGTGGAATATCGGGGCCGTGCGGTCGCCCCAGTCGATACGGTGACTCGCAATGGCCAAGTCGCAGAAGAGACGTGACGTGCCTGAGGGCGCTACCACGGTTGCCACCAACCGTGTGGCTCACCGCGACTACGAAATAGTCGACACGATCGAAGTCGGAATCGTGCTGCGTGGTAGCGAGGTCAAGTCGCTGCGCGAGAGCAAGGTTCAGCTGGGTGAAGCGTACGCGATCTTCTATCAGCGTGAGTTCTGGCTGGTGGGGCTCCGTATCGGGGCCTACTCACACTCTGGCTCGGCCTTCGCCCACGACCCCGACCGCCGCCGCAAGCTGCTCGCCCACCGCGACGAGATCGAACGATGGTCGTCCAGGGTCGACCGCGACCACCTTGCGGTCATACCGCTGGCGCTCTATTTCGTGGGCGGTCGCGCCAAGATCAAGTTGGCATTGGCACGCGGCAAGAGCCGAGCCGACCGACGCCAGGACATCGCCAAGCGCGACTCCGATCGCGAGACACAACGAGCGATCGCCAAAGCCCGACGAAGCGAGTGACCGCCGCCCCTGCCGTCGCCGCCCCGCCGGGCGACACATCAGAGCTGTAGAGTGACTGTGCCCCTAGCGGGCCCGTTACTTGACATGCGACGGCACACGGGGCTGATCGGTTTCGACGTTGGGACCAGGAAGCTACGGCGTGCGACCGGAGTTGCTCAGACTCCCAAAACGGGGCACCAACAGAGACGCCAATACGGACGATCTCGCTCTCGCTGCCTGATCTAGGTCAGTAAGTAGAGAGTCATCGCGACCAGCAATGGCACGCGGGGCCTGACCATCGCAGCCTGGCACCAGAAGCGGTGGTGGACAGTAGGGAGAGACCACTGACAGCCGGCAAAGACCGCTGACATCGGAGAAAGATCCGGCGGATGGGCCTCGTGCCCGCTCGACCCGGCGAGGTGGCAGCCGCAAGCCACAACCACGGGAACGGTCGTATCGCGTCGGGTTGCCCCCTGACGGACGAGGGTTCGATTCCCTCCAGCTCCACCAGCAGACCCCGCAATCGAGAGCCTCGACCATCCGGTCGAGGCTCCGTCGCGTCAACCCTCCCGACCCTAGACCCGACCCCAAATCCGAAATCTGTGGCTGTGGGCCCCCCGGGGTGTGGCCCCCAGCCCCCGATTTCGGATTTGTTGGGGGTGGGGGCTCGACACGCCGCGGGCTGGTGGGGGTCGTAGCATGTGAACGATCGTTCACGTCTGGCCTGGCGCCGGCTCTTCAACCACGAGGTACCCATGACCGAGGCCACGATGTCACCCGACAACCTCGACCACTTCCGCTCTCGATGCCACGCTTTCCTTGAGGAGCACGCCATCGGGATGCGTCTCGAAGGCGACCCCGATCCACGCGGCGAACGCCGCCTGCTCGCCGGAAAGAAGTTCCAACAAGCACTCACCGACGCCGGGCTCGCCGGGCTCACCTATCCCAAGGAATACGGCGGCCAGAGCCTCACCAAGGAACACGAGCGGGTCTGGCGCGAGGAATACGCCAAGTTCCCCAACATGACCTTCGAGCTGGTCATATCCCACGGGATGTGCCTGCCGATGCTTGCCGAATTCGGTACCCACGAGCAGAAGACCAGCTTCCTGCCCGACATCATCTCGGCCGCCACGGTCTGGTGCCAGATGTTTTCCGAACCGGGTGCGGGCTCAGATGTGGCGAGCCTTCAGACCAAGGCTGTGCGCGACGGCGACACCTGGGTCCTCAACGGACAGAAGGTCTGGACCACTCTCGCCCATGTGAGCGACTACGGCGTGGTCATTGCCCGCACCGACCCCAGCGTCGTCAAGCACGCCGGTATCTCCATGTTCATGGTCCCCATGGACACCCCGGGCATCGAAGTTCGGGCCATCCATCAGATCGACGGCGGGATGCACTTCAACGAGGTGTTCTTCACCGATGCGTCCATTCCACTCGACAACATCCTCGGCGAGCTCAACAACGGCTGGAACATGGCGACATCAATGCTCATGTACGAGCGGGTGGCGATCGGAGCTGGCGCGACCGGCGGGGTCCAGCACGAACGAGCCGATCAACTGATCGAAGAGGCCACCAAACGCGGTGTCATCGACCAGCCGGTCCTGCGCCAGAAGCTCATGAAGCTCTACGCCCTGGAAACCGTGCAATCACTCGTCTCGATGCGCACCCGAGCCGAGATGCAGGCCGGCAAAACGCCAGGGCCCGGAGGATCGATCAGCAAGTTGGCCAGCACCAACATCATGTCGTACGCCCGCGACGTCTCGATGGAGCTCGTGGGCGCCGACAGTGTGGCGTGGGAAGCCGATGCCGGGGGCGGATGGGCACGAGCCGCGTTGACCGGACTGCAGAGCGGCATTGCCGGCGGTACCAACGAGATCCAGAAGAACATCATCGGCGACCGGGTCCTCGGACTACCTCGCGATATCAGCGTCGATCGAGGAGTCGCCTTCGCCGACCTCAAGGTCGGGACCCAGACAGACTCTGGGACTCAGTAGAGAACCTCGGTGGCGAGAGTGCCGTCTTCGGCAGCGATCACCAATAGTCGCGACATGCAGGGCATGCAGTAGAGCCGGTCGCCCACCCGGATCTCCTTCACTGACCGGATCACCACCTTGCACACCGGACAGAGGATCTCGTTGGGGGCGAGCGTGTCGAGCGCCCCCTCCCAGATGCGATAGAACTTGCGCCATTTCTTGGGGACCTCGTTGAAGCCCGTCTCCTCGAGTTCGTAGCGCTTCCTCGACGACTCCGGCTCGTCGGATACTTCGGACTGATCGTTCATCAGGTAAGGCCCAGCCGCTCAACCGCTTCGATGTACTCGCGGCCGAGCGTCAGCCTCTGTGAGGGTTCGATGCCCGCCGACTGCTGGACCTCCTCGAATGTGCGAAGAACCAGCTCATCGAGCTCCGCACGGACCTCCGCCAGCCGGGCCCGGTTCTCCGGCATGGTCACGAGGCGACGTCCCAGATCGTTCTCACCGAATCCCAGATGGCGGCGTTCGTCCTTGATCACCCCGTCGAGGACCTCACCGGTGACCGGATCTGCACCCTCGAGATGGGCCTTGAACGCGGTGAACTCCATGGTCTCCAAGATCACGTTCTGGGCAAAAACTGCCGAATCCCAGTCGCGGTCGTCGACCAATTCGAGCAGTCTCTTCTTGAACTGAAGCAGATTCGGGTTGGCCCTTCGTTCGATCTCGCCTTCTGGGTCGGCAACACCGAGCTCCTTCATCCTGTGGAGGAACACCTCGAGGTGGCGGGCCTCGTCGACAACCTGGGTGGCGAGAAAGATCTTGGCGTGCCGGTTGGGAGCGAGCCGAACCAGTCCGCTGGACGCGTCGAGCGCAGCCGTCTCACCCACGCAGTAGTTACAGAGGGTGGTGATCAGAACCTCGCGCTGCCCGTCCTCCATTGGCGGATCCGGCGTCCCTTCGATCTGTCCGTAGGAACGGTCCCTCAAATAGCCGTCGACCGCCTGAAACCAGAAGTCGAAACTGTGCACCTCTTCCAAGAAGTCTTCCTCGGCCATCGCGTGAGGATCGAAGTCAGCCATTCGTTAGAACCTTCCTACGTTGGGGACGGAACGCGAAACGACCG
>JAJCXW010000147.1 GCA_029263235.1 Acidimicrobiales bacterium | reverse complement strand
GCAGGGATCCAAGGGCGAGGGAGCCGACGAGACGGCGGAGGAAGTTCCTGCCGGACCATCGGAGATCGACCTGCTCACCGAGATCCGGGATTCACTCCGTAGCCGATGAGCTCCCGGCTGACTCAGCAGACTCAGCAGACTCAGCAGACTCAGCAGACTCAGCGAGCCCGAGCATTCTGAGAGCGTTGCCTCTGGCGATCTTGTAGACGACTTCATCGGAGAGACCGGCGAACATCTCCTCGGCCACGGCCAACGTGTGGGGCCAGGTCGAGTCAGTGTGGGGATAGTCGGTCTCGAAGGTGACGTTGTCGACACCGATCTTGTCGAGACTGTCGAGGCCGTGCTGGTCGCGGAAAAAGCAACCGAAGCCTTGGCGGTACCAGTAGCTACTGGGCGGCTCCGGCACGAGATCCTTGGTTCCGGCCCAGGCTCGGTGCTCTTCCCACACCGTGTCGGCCCGTTCGAGAATGTAGGGCAGCCATCCGATCTGACCTTCGCTGTAGGCGATCTTGAGATCTGGATGCCGGGGAAGTATCCCGGAGAACAGCCAGTCGGACAGTGAAGCCATGGCGTTGCCGAAGCTCAGGGTGGCCTGGACGCCCGTGGGGGCGTCCGGGGACGTGGCCGGCATCTTCGACGACGACCCGATGTGCATGCAGATCACGGTTTCGGTGTCGTCGCAGGCCTGGATGAACGGTTCCCATTCGCCGGAGTGGATGCTCGGCAGGCCGAGATGAGGCGGGATTTCGCTGAACGCCACGGCACGAACGTTTCGTTCGGCGTTTCGTCGTACCTCATCGGCGGCGAGTTGTGCGTCCCAGAGCGGGATGATGATGAGCGGCACGAGCACGCCCCCGGAGTCGCCGCACCACTCCTCGACCATCCAGTCGTTGTACGCCTTCACGCAGGCGAGGCCGAGATCGTGGTCGTCGGCCTCCATGAACGTCTGTCCGCAGAATCGGGGGAACGTCGGGAAGCTGAGGGAGACGTCGACATGGTTGTCGAGCATGTCGCGGACTCTCGCCGCGGGTTCGTAACAGCCCGGTCGCATCTCCTCGTAGGTGATCGGGCTGAGGGTCATGTCGTCGCGATCGAAGCCGGCAGCCGCCACGTGTCGCTTGTTGGGGTACATGCCGTCTTCGTAGAACCAGATGTCGCACGGTTCGCCACTGCCGTCGAGCGGATCGAGGTCGTATTCGTATTGGGTACCGCCGATGAAACGCAGCTCACCGAGGCGTCGACGCTCGACCCTCGGCCCGTTCTCGCGGAACTTCTCGGGAAGCCAGGTCTGCCAGAGGTGTGGTGGCTCGACGACGTGGTCGTCGACGCTGGCAATCATCGGGATTCGCGTCCCGGCAGTCATCCCACGAAAATACACTCGGTGGTGAAGGCCACGCCATTGTCGACCGTCTTGTGCACCGGACACTTCTGGGCGACCTCGATGAGCCGGGATCGCTGCTCGTCGTCGAAGTCTCCTTCGATGAAGATCTCGCTGCGAATCCGGTCGATTCGGCCACTGAGATCGCTGTCGCAGTCTTCACAGTCGTCGACGTGGACCTTGTCGTGTTCGTACTTGGCCGAGATCGAGTGAAGGGCCCATCCCTTGCGTTGGCAGTACATCGACAAGGTGATGCAGCTGCAGGCCGCCACGGCCGACAAGAGCAGGTCGTAGGGGTTGGGCCCGGTGTCGGTGCCTCCGACATCGGTGGGTTCGTCGGCGTACCAGACGTGGTCACCCTGACGAATCTCGACGGCGAATCCGGACTTGAGGTCTGCTGTGATCGTTGCCATCAACCGATCGTAGACTCGGCCGGCAGGAGGACCGTGACGGTCGTTCCGATTCGCTCGGTCGATTTCACCACGATTTCGCCACCCCAGGCCCGGACGTTCCTTCTCGATGCCGACAGTCCGATCCCGTTGCCGTCGGCTTTGGTCGTGAAGTAGGGCTCAAAGATTTCGCTCATCGCCGAAACGGGTATGCCACATCCATCGTCGGTCACATCGATCGCGACGTAGTAGCCGGCCGGGCCGTTGTTTGGCGCCGACTCGGCGTCGAACCTGACTTCGCTCACACCGATGGTGATCCGACCCCGGGACTCCACAGCGTCGAGGGCGTTGACAACCAGGTTGGTGATCACTCTTTCGAGACCGGACCGATCGGCGATCGCGGCCAGTCCATCGCCACGGTTGTCGACCACGAGGTCGGCTTGATGCTCGACGAGCACCCCGAGCATTCCAGCCAGGCTCTCGACCAGCGGACCTACTTCGAGGACACCGACGGTGGTCCGAGTAGGGCGACTCATCGCCATCAGGTCCTCGGTGATATCGCAGGCTCGATCGACTGCCGCGGTGACCGCAACCACCCGCTCTGTTGCTTCTGGTTGATCGAGAGTTCCCTGTTGATCGAGCAGGCCCAACTGGAACCCGATCGACGACAGCAGGTTGTGGATGTCGTGGGCCGCGCCCCCCACGACCTCCGTCAGCGAGCCGAGGGCCGCTCCGTCGATCAGCATCTCGTCGAGGTCGCGGCGGCTGGTCGCATCTTCGATGGTTCCGACGGCGCCGGACGATTCGGGGCGACTGATCGTGATCTTGAGTTCGCGAGCGTCGGGGCTGTTGCGGGTGCGCAGTTCGGTCACATATCGACCCTCGCCGTCCCACCGCGCCAGTTCGCTTCTCAGACGAACGACATCGGCGGCATCGATTCGCTCGGTCCACCCCTTGCCGAGCAGCGTTCGCGAATCGACCCCGAACACCTTCGTGGCTCTGGCGTTGGCGTAGGTCCAGTCACCACTGGCGTCGGCCAGGAAGATCCCCACCGGTGCCATCTCCACCAGGTCGTTGAACATCACCTGATCTCGCGACTGCTCCTCTTCGATGCGTCGCCGCGCCGTGACGTCGCGAGCGTTGAGGACCACCCCTCGCACCACTGGGTCGGCCTCGTAGTCAGTGATCATGGCCTCCACGACGAGCCACGAACCGTCGGAGCACAACGCCCGAAGATCAAAGGGTCCTTGGGCAATTCCCGAGTCGAGCAGGGCCGCTTGATAGTGGCTGTCGAGAACCGCAAGGTCGTCAGGGTGAAGGAACGAAGCCCAGTGGTCTCTCACCGCTGAGGTTGATCGCTTCAGTAGCGCTGCCACGTTGGGGGTGACGTAGTCGACCTTGCGGTCGGTGTCGACGATCACCACCATGTCGCCGGCACCCGATACGACCGAACGTAGCCGCCTCTCGCTGATCGCAAGACGGTCCTTGGCTAGCATCCGACCGGTTATGTCGCGCGTGGTCGAGATCAGTCCTCCGACATCGGGCCGATCGAGCAGATTGTTCATGACGGTCTCTACCCAACGCCATGAGCCGTCGGCGTGACGAATCCGATACTCGATTCGCCGACGTCCGCCGAGATCCTCCACCAGGTCGTGGAGTTGAGCCATGCACGACTGTTGATCGTCGGAATGGATAAGCGTTGTCGTGGGTCGGGCAAGGAATACATCCGGGGCATAGCCGAGCACCGTGTGAACGGAGTCCGAGGCCCAGATGAGGTGAAGTTCGGGATTCAGCAAGGCATGAAACTCGCCAGCCTGCTCGATGGTCGCATTCAGGACGGCCGCCGGGGCGTCGTTCAGCCATGCATCGGTCTCTGTTGCGACCCGCTGATTTGATACCAAGTCGGACATGATTGATCCCGAGCCGGCGAATAGTTCGGCTCAAGTTCTCGATCGGGCGCGATTGGGCCCTACTTGACAAAAGTCCCGACATATTCGCCATCTGATCAGGGGAAATAGGTCGACCGGCCCACTCAACCCCGGGTCTTGCCCCACGCCACCTCTCGACCCCACCCCTCAACACCACCCCTCAAGACCAGGTCCGCGCTGCCGAATACTGGAAGCAGGAGCGTGTGATTGCTCTGGCCTGCTTTGCCGGTTCGTGCTTGCTCACCGGTACATGCATCCCGATGCAGACCCGAAGGGACCCTGCGATGACTATCCGCACATATCTGCTCGATGATCACGAGATGGTTCGACTTGGCTTGCGCGACATTCTCAGCGCCGACGCCGACATCGATGTCGTCGGTGAGGCCGGCACCGTCACCGAAGGCGTCCGGGGAATCGCTGCGATCAAGCCCGATGTGGCTCTGATCGACATTGTCCTGCCCGATGGCAGCGGCGTTGAGGCCTGCGAAGCGATCGGTCGACTGGCACCCGACGTGAAGACCATGATTCTCACCTCGTTCTCCGACGACGAAACCCTGTTCGCGGCGATCAACGCCGGAGCCGCCGGCTACATGCTGAAACGAGTGGCTGGAGCAGATCTCATCGAGTCGGTCAAGGCGGTCCACGACGGCCAGTCGCTGGTTGACCCCCGGCTGACCGAGAGAATGTTCGACCGGCTGCGTTACAGCGAGCCTCTTCACGCCGATCGACTGGCTGCTCTCACCGGCCGAGAAGGACAGATGCTGGATTTGGTGGCCGAAGGGCTGACCAACCGCAGTATCGGCGAGGCGCTCCACCTGTCGGAGAAGACGGTGAAGAACTACGTGTCGACCATGCTCAGCAAGTTGGGTATGGAAACTCGGACCGAGGCAGCCGTGTTTGCCACCCAAGTTGCGGCCGGTCGCGACCGGTTGGCCGAATCCACCCGCGGCGGCTGACCGGGCTGGCCGGGCTGGCCGGGCTGGCCGGACCGAACTAGCCTCGGACCATCTTGGATACTCCCGGGAGCCCAGCGTGAGAGCGATCGTCCAAGACCGGTACGGCACTACCGACGTCCTCCGAATAGAGGATGTCGACAAGCCCGTGCCCAAGGACCACGAGGTCTTGGTGCAAGTACACGCTGCCGGGCTCGACGCCGGTGTGTGGCATGTGATGACCGGCCTGCCGTACATGATCCGGCTGATGGGCTACGGAATTCGTCGGCCCAAGCGCCGTGTCTGCGGAAACGACGTCGCCGGGCGGGTCGAGGCGATCGGTTCGGCGGTGACGAAGTTTCAGGTGGGAGACGACGTATTCGGTGCCACCAGCGGCTCTTTTGCCGAGTTCGCATGCGTCAAAGAGGACAATTGCGTGCTGAAGCCGGCCAATATCAGCTTCGAGCAGGCCGCAGTTGTCCCCATTTCCGCGCTCACCGCGCTTCAGGGCCTCCGAGACGTGGGCCGACTCGAGACTGGTTCTTCCGACACTGCCGACACTGCCAGCAAGAAAGTACTGGTGATAGGCGCAGGCGGCGGGGTCGGGACGTTCGCCGTCCAGTTGGCCAAGGCTTTCGGGGCAGAAGTAACCGGTGTGTGCGGCACAGCCAAGGTGGAGTTGGTTCATTCGATCGGCGCCGATCACGTGATCGACTACACCATCAACGACTTCGCCGGTCCCACCCGCAATGGCCACTCCGACCAACGCGATCGATACAGCGAGTACGACCTCATTCTCGACACGGCAGGGAATCGGCCGCTGACACGTCTCCGTAGGGCCCTCGCCCCCAAGGGCGCTCTCGTGATCGTCGGCGGCGAGAAGGGCGGTCGATGGCTCGGAGGCACCGATCGCCTTCTGCGGGCGCTCCTTCTCTCTCCGCTCGTGGGTCAGCGGCTGCGAGGCTTTGTGTCCCGGGTGCGTGGCGACGACCTGCGATTCCTCGCCCAACTCCTCGAATCCGGCAAAATCACACCAGTGATCGACCGGACCTTCCCGTTGAACGAGGTTCCGGCCGCCGTTCGCCACTTCGAACAGGGACACGCCGCCGGCAAGGTAGTGATAGCTATCCAGGCCTAGCCAAGCCCAGCCAGCTAGGCCGCCAGACCTGCCCCAATAGTCTGTACTGACCGGACCCAATAGTCTGTCTTGACCTATGTGATGGGCGATACGGCCCTGTCACATAAAGAGACGGACCACGGCCTTCCGATGCGTTGGTTGTGAAACTTCCGAACCCCGCCCTCATCTCGTCACTCCGCTCCTTCTTCCGTCGGATCTCCGCCGGTCGGTTCTCTTCTGAGACCTGCGAAGGAAGCCGTGGCGTCACCATCATCGAATACGTCGTGTTGATGGGCGGCGGCCTCGCTACCGCAACAGGTGCCGCCGGCGCCCTCGGTGTCGATGCGGCGGTTCCGTTCTCCAGCGCCAGCAGCGCAATCATCGCCGAGGACTCGGACGACGATTCCGAGGAGTCAAGCGGGTTCGTTCCTCCGGTCGTGACGCCCTCGGCATCACAGCTCCCGGAGCCGACGCTCGGCGACTCGTGCAGCAGCGATTCCGATCACGACGACTCCGATCACGATGACTCGGACGACGACTCCGACCACGACGACTCAGACCACGACGATGACGACGACGACCACGACTCCGACCACGACTCCGACTCCGACCACGACGACTCGGACGATGACTCCGATGGCAGCTCGTGCAGCGGATCCGATGGCGGATCATCCGACGATGACGATCACAGCTCAGACGACGACTGAGCCTCTAGCCAGCCGGAAGACCTAGACATTCGGGGAAATCGGACCGACGCCGCCACCAGCTCGCTGGTGGCGGCGTTCGGCTGTTCGGGGTCAAGGTGATCCGACTGAGTCGTGGAATCCCTGGATTCAGATGTGCCCCCGGCAGGACTCGAACCTGCGCTCACGGTTTAGGAAACCGATGCTCTATCCCCTGAGCTACGGGGGCGGGGTCCGAAGGATTCGCGCCGCGAATCCCCGGAGAGACCGAGTGTAGAGCTGCCACTCCCTGCTCCCCGCCTCTTTCTGGCTGGCTAGCTGGCTAGCTGGCTAGCTGGCTAGCTCAAGCGTCGGCGTAGACCGGCGCGTCTGGGAAGAAGCTCGCCCAGGCGAACCAGAACTCGTTCCGGTGCTGCACCGTTTCGAGTTGCTCGCCGCTGAGGGGCCCGTCGATGGCCAGACCGAGCAGGGTCCACGTGGTGCCCGTCTCGGCGTCGGTGAAGAGGTCCTCGCCGATGCTCGTGAACGTGAGCACGTCGTCGCCGACCCGTCGGTCAAAGGCAATACCGCTACCGATGGCGTTGCCTTCGGCTATCGAATCCGAGTCGAGAGCGTCGGCGGTGTCGCCGCCCCACAGCACCGCGATGGGGATCCCGGCCACCTCATCGTTGACCGCCTTCCTTTCGCTGATCACTCCGAACGGGTAGGCCTTGTCGCTGCCGTCGAGGTTGATGCCCACGACCCTCGAGAGGGCGGGGAATCGGGGATCGATCTCCTCGTTGAAAGCGAACGGAGTGCCACTCGAGCTGTACCCCTGATAGGGGTTGGCTCCGTAGGCGATGTTGGAGCCGGTCTCACGAGAGAGCGAGACGGCGTCCGGGAAATTCTCGAGGGCGTCTCCCCACGAAACGATCGATGTCGGTATGAGCTCGAGCTGCGTCCCGGCGAACTGGCCTACAACGGACTCGCCGGTGATCTGCTGCCAGAGCGAGGTGCTGGCGTCGTCCCACATCACCAGGTCGCTCTTGCGAAGCAGCCCTGACACCCCGAATCGAAGGACCTCGCCGTCGACTCGGGCATCGAACGTGATCGCTGTGTTGCAGAGAGGGCAAAACGTGACGACGACCGGGATGTCGCCGAAACGGTCGTTGACAATTTCATGGCGAGTGAGAATCGAGAGGGGGTAGAAGCGGACCTCGTCGTTGAACCGCACGAGCGCTCCCGGCTCACGATCATCAAGCCAGGTCGCCGCCGAGATCGGTTCGAACTTGGGAGTGTCGATTGGGCGGATGCTGTCGCGAGGGTCCAAGACCCGAATGCCGAGAAGGAACTCATCCAGTTCGACGTTCCGACGGGTCCAGTCCGTAGGCCAGGGCGCAACCGCCTGACCCACCAGGTCTTCGAGTCCGGCGAGCGGGTTGTCGGTGACAATGGTTACCCCTTCGGAGCTGCTCGTCGCGCCTCCCGACAGGTCGAGCGGACGATCCGTCTCGGTCGGCGAGAACAACTCGATGTCTGCGCCCGCTGAGTCGGGTGAGCTGCCTGAGCTATCTGAGTTATCCGAGTTATCCGAGTTATCCGAGTTATCTGGGCTACCTGAGTTGCCCGAGTCAGACACCGAGGAAGTGGTGGTAGCCGAGGAGGAATCCCCGACACCGCCGCCCCCACCGCATGCTGCCGCGGTCACGGCCAAGCCAACGAGAAGGGCAGCGAGACGTCTGCGGGTCATGGGCGCCTTGCAGGCATTGGGGGTCATGAGTTCTTTCGCTTCTAGACGGGAGTCGGATGCGGATCCGATGAAGTTGTCTCGTTGGATGAGGCCTCGGCCAGTTGATCTGCATTGGCAGGCTCGAATCGTTTCAGAACAGAAGACAAGAATGCGATCGCCACCAAGCCTCCGAGAAGCAGGCCGACCGATCCGGAGTGGTCGCCGATCCAGTTGGTGAGCGCGGCCGACCAGCCGTCGATGACACCGGTTGCTGCGCCTTGCTCGCCGGCGTCGGACGAGAGGTCGTTGGCCCAGAACCACGTTATGTAGACGCCGGCGATGATCAGGAACCCCGCCGACACTCTCTGCACGTGCTTGAGCATCGAGCGCAGTCGGCTCACCATGCCCTGCTTGGCGAACGCCACCGCCAGGGTCAGAGCCATGAGTAGTACCGACATGCCCATTCCGTAGGCGATGTAGGTGAGGAAGCCGGAGATGAAATTGGCGCTGGCGATCGAGCCGACCACCACCGACAAGAACACCGGAAGTGTGCACGACAGCGACGCCAGGGCGTAAGAGACACCGAACGTGAACACGGACTTCTTGTCGCGGCTGCCCGTGCCTCCCTGCACCTTCAGGAACCCGATCGAGAGTTGATAGCCCCGGAACATCGCAATGCCCAGAAGCACCATCACCACGCCGACACCGAGCGCCACGTAGGGGATCCAGTCGATAATCGATCGCACTCCGGCGTTGATCAGCAGACCGGTGGTACCGAAGACCACGAGGAATCCGAGCGACACGATCGCCCCGACCTTCAGGGCCTGTCCGACACTGGCGCCGGAGCCTTCGTCTTCCTCGGCTCCTTCGAGCCCCATGAAGTAGGACAGGTATGCGGGCAACATGGCGAAGCCACACGGGTTCACCGTGGCGACCAAGCCGGCCGCGAACGCCAGGCCGATGGGTGCGTCGATCATGATTCCTCGAGCAGGTTGTTGATCCGATCAACGAGAGCGCTCTCGTTGAGTTGACCTCCGAAGACCTCTTGGATCTGGCCGTCGGCGGTTACGAATATCGAGCTCGGCATGGCGATCAAGCTCAGCGAGCGAAACAGCTCGCCCTCGGGGTCGTCGCCCAAGACGTAAGTGAGCCCGACCTCGTCAGCCAGGGACTGAGCCGCACTTCGTTGATCGGCGTTCGCCAGTCCGAGGATGGTCACCTGGTCGCCGAACTGTTCATGAACGGCTTGGATCTCCGGCAACTCCGCCACACATGCCGGACACCACGATGCCCAGAAATTGATCAGCAGCGGCTTGCCGGCGAAGTCGGCAAACGATGCTTCGCCGCCGTCGAACAGTGCGAACGAGTCCCCAGCCGATTCGGACCCGTTGCCTGAGTTGCCTGAGTTGCCTGAGTTGACTGCGCTGCTGATTTCATCGTCGCGCGCAACAAGGCTGCTGTTGCCGATTGCGCTGATGGAAACCACGGCGGCGATCAGAACGGCGGAGGCCGATCCGACAATGCCGCGGCGCAGCTTCTTGGTGATGACAAGAGAACTCATTGGCCTGCCTGTCTCGGTCGAGGGATGCCTACAGACCGGGAACGAGGGCAGCGACCGCCCGATTCAAGAACTGTTCTCGTTGTTACACACTCAGCCGCCTTTCAGGTGCAGTCAGGTGCAGTCAGGTGCAGTCAGAAGTCGAAGACGCTCATCTCGCCGGCGGGGCCGATCAACAGGACTTCGAGCGACTGCCAGTCCTGCTGGGTGCCTCCCATGCCAGGGGAAGCCGCAGGCATGCCCGGAACCACCAGGCCGACACCATCGGGCCGCTCGACGAGCAGCTTCGAAATAGCTTCGGCCGGAACGTGTCCGGCCACCACGTAACCGCCGACCTCGGCGACATGGCAGGTCGAGACACCGGCCGGAACGCCGAGCCCTATCAAGGTCTCGCTCAGTCCCGGATCTTCCTGTGCAGCGACCGCCGCACCGTTGGACCGCATGTAGGCGGCCCACTCGTGGCAACAACCTCAACCGACCGCTTGGTGAACATCGACGTCGAGTCCGGCTAGATCACCTGAGTGCACCTGGACCACTGGTGGAGCGCCTTGTTCTACGCCGGTCTGTGAGCAACTGGACAAGACCGACGGAATCCCGATTGCCACCGCCGCCGCCAGCACCGCCCCACGCCACGCACTTCGATTGGCTCGACTGGGTTGACCTGGCTGGCTGGTCTGGCTGACTGGCATGCGCTTGCCTGCTCTTGTACGGGAGGGTCTCAGGTTGATTGTCCTGGTTGTTTGATTGTCCTGGTTGACAGACTTTGTGAACAGAGCCGAAGGGCCCGCCGATTGGCGCGAGTCGGGTCCTGGGCCCGGGTCCGGGTCTGGACCGGTGGTCCGATCGGCCCAAGATTCGGTCAATCCGGCCCCTCATTCGGCCGATACATACCGCCATGACGCTCGCTCTCGACGTAGAGGACTCGTCCGTCGCTGGTGCGCGACGGGGCGACCCCCTTGCCTGGGCGGACCTATTCGAGCGTTTCCAGCCAGTAATTCACCGATATCTCGAGGTTGTCGACCCCACCTCTCTCGACGATCTCGACGCGATCTGGACCCGAGCGGCCCGCACCCTGCCCGGTCAGCCGGAGGGCATCGAGCCGCTGATCTGGCTACTCAGAACCGCCCGTGACGACAAGGTCTCACGACCTTCCCCCGATGAGACCGATGATTCGACGATCCGAGCGATCCGTTCGCTCAAGCCCTTGGAGATGGACGTCATCGCTCTGCGGGTGATCGCGGGCCTGGCCGACGAGGGCGTGGCAGCGGTGATCGGCCGACCGGTCGAGCGGGTCCGGGCCGCGGCCCATCGAGGGGTCAGTCAGTTGACCAGGGAAATGGAGACGACATGAGCTCCCACCCGTATCAGTCGTCCTCCAGCGTTCTCGACGCCGCCGCGTTGGGAGAGACCCTCCCCAACTTCGATGCCGTCGGAGCGCTGCTCGTCGATCTCGGCCACACGACCCCTCTCGGGGCGGGCGAGGCGTTGCGATCCACCGCGGTCGCGGCCGCCGCCAAGGTCTCCCGACGCGGGTCGCGACTGTTGGCGCTGAAGGCGCTCAAGTCTCTCTTCATCGCCGGCACCGTCGCCCTGTCGAGTGTCGCTCTGGTGACCGACCAGGGGCCGGCTCCCGCCACGGACCATGCTCCAGCCGGAAGCGACGCCCCATCGGGACTCACCAGCCCCGGCTACGAACCGGTCAGCATCCTCACCGGCCTGGAGTCATCGAGTTCGCTATCTCTGACCGCTGGTCCTGATCTGGGGCCCGGGCCTGGTCTGGGGTTCGGCGATGCCGGCGAGTTCGACAACGCTGACGACGGCACCGGAAACGGCGATGGGCCGGCCCACCTCGCCGGGGGCACCGAGCCGCCCGCCGAAACCTCGAACCCGACCCCGGCAACCTCCAACATCGATGAAGACCAGCCGGATGCTGATCATCCCGAGGACGAGGATGGGGACGGGGACGGGGACAAAGACAAAGGCAAAGACGAAGACGAAGACGAGGACAGAGACAAGACCGGCAACAAGAACGAGAGCCAAGCCAAGAACCCCTAGGGCCCGACTAGCCCTGTGAGCCCGGCTAACCCTGTTGGCGTTCGCTCCGGCGACCTTCTCTAGATCGAGCCCGATCCGAACTCAGGTCCAGGTCCAGGTCCAGAACCAGAGCCAGAGCCAGAGCCGGAGCCAGCATCCGTACCAGAGTCCGGGTCAGGTCCGGGATGATCACGGATCAGTCTGAGGATGATCATCACGGCCAGAATCACACCGACCACAGCCACACCCAAGCTGGTGATGGCGGTGACGTCGATCCCTTCGGTCGCACGGTCGGTCATGACCGCGGCACCGGTGAGCGTGAAGAGCAACCCGAAGATCAGTGCGACGGGGTCGAGTTGGTGGGTATCCATCAGTGGTGTCCTCCGAATGTGAGCATTTCGACGACCACGGCGGCAACAACGCCGAGCGCCCAGAGCGAGTGAACAATCGAGACGATTTGGACCGAAGCAAACTGGACCGAAGCAAACTGGACCGAGGCAGAGATCATCGCTGCACCTCGACCCGGGCCGAGCCAATCCCGAGTTCGAGATCAAGCACGAGCGTGCCGCCTTCGGGGTCGCCGATCTCAGTGATGAGCGAAAGGTCGTAGCCGTCGTCGGTCCGGTCGGGTCCGGGGTTGTCGATCCGGAGTTCCCCGATTCGGCCGTCGGCTTCTACTTCCACGTGCATGCCTTCGGGCACCACCACCACCACTTCGCCGATCGTCACGCCGGCAGAGAATCGCTGGGTGGTGCCAGCCAGGTCGATGTCGGTGAGGTCGACCACGAGCTGGCCGATCCCGAGGCGGTATTCCGATTCGAGATCATCGATCGAGGTCACGACATGGGTTTCCTCGCCGATCCCGTCCCACCAGGTGAGGTCCACGGCGTGGAAACCCCACACCACCGGAAGCAGGAGCACTCCCAAGGCGATGAGCCCGCGGGCCCGACCGAGGAAGGCAGAAAGGGTGAGGACGACACCGACAACGGTGAGACACAGAGCCAGGAACACCGCCGGCTCGACGTCGACCATGTCGGCCCGGTCGAGGGCGATCGCCGATCCGGTGATCACCAGTAGGAGCGCCAGCGTCAACGGCCCCAAGAACGGCCGCCGCCGCTCGACTGGCTGGGCAAGCTGGGAGGGCTGGGAAGGCTGCGCGGGCTGGGAGGGCTGGGAGGGCTGGGCGGGCTGAGTCGCCTGCGGGGGTGATTGGGATCCCGTGGGGGCCTGAGGCAACGGATACGACTTCCCGGCCACCGAGGACGCCGAGTCTGGCTCGGAATAGGGCTGAGGCTGAGGCTGGGAATGAGGCTGAGATTGAGGTCGGTGCGGCGGTGCGGAGCGAAACGATGCATGGTGCCGTTCGGCTTCGGGCCACACCAGCAACGCGACGCCCGCCGCAATCAAGAGGAGGGGAAGAAACAGTCCGCCGCCCGTCCCCCATCCGGTGAACCAACCAAAGGGAGACCCGAGCCATCCGAATGGGCTGCCGATCATGAGGACGAGCAGCACCACTACGACGATGGCGAGCAGGCCCCGGATCGTGCGGCCTTGTCCGCCTCCTTGTCCGCCTCGAAGGGTGGTGACCACCGCGCTCTCGGCCTCGCCTTCCTTCGCGATCAAGAGCCAGGCGATGAGGTACAGGAACACGCCCGATCCACCGACCAGGGTGAGAAGAACCCATGCGATTCGCACGATCACCGGATCGATATCGAACCGTCGACCGATTCCGCCGCACACACCGGCGATCACACGATCGTGCCGGGTACGACGCAGAAGGGGAGGAGGAGGTTGAGGAGGTTGAGGAGGTGGCGGAGGTTGAGCAGGTCCAGGTCCAGGTGGCGGGGGTGCGCCGGTGTTGTCAGCCATGAATCAATCATGGGCGTGACAGTCGCGGTTCACCATCAGGGATGACCCTGATCTTCCCCCCGATCCGCCCCTCATCACTCAGGGTCGACTTGGGGTGTGTCCCTGAGTCGAACCGGGCTCCGACGTGCGATCATGAGACCGTGATCTCGCTGCAACGCTCCGGCATACCCGTTCGATCCGCCGACGATCATGTCGTCGGCGGGGTCTGTGGCGGACTGGCCGCGGCATTGCGGATCGATTCGACGATCCTGCGCGTTGCCGCCGTGGTGCTGGCAGCGATCGGCCCGGGGATTCCGATCTACGTCGTGGCCTGGCTGGTGATGCCGAAACCTGGCGCCGGACTCACCGCGGGGCTTCATTCAGGACTCCATTCAAGACCGGGATCAGATCCACCCATCACCGCGGCCGAGAGCAGCCGTTCTGAGCAGACCCGCAAAGGCGTGGGCCTCGGACTTCTGGTGCTCGGCTCGGCGCTGGCCGTTCGCGAACTCGATCTGGCTCCTCCCGACTCGGTGGTCCTGCCGGTGCTGCTGGTGGGACTGGGACTGGGTGTGGTCATGTGGCAGCTCCAGTCACGCCACAGCGGCGACCGGTGGGTCGCCAGCCGTATCGCAACCGGAGTCGTTGTCGTCGGAATCGGCGTCGCCGCCTTCGTGGCCGGCAACATCTCGCTCGGTGTGATGCGAGACGGCCTGCTCGCCACGCTCCTCGTGACCGGCGGACTCGGCCTGATCATCGGGCCGTGGATGGCGGTACTGATCCGAAGCCGCCAGGAGGAACGCCATCGCAGACTTCAGGCCGACGCCCGGTCCGACATGGCGGCTCACCTTCACGACTCGGTGCTGCAGACGTTCGCGATGATCCAGAAGGCCGACGACGTCAAGACCATGTCGGGATTGGCTCGTCGTCAAGAACGTGAACTGCGTCGCTGGCTCTACGGCAGCGACACAGCCGACGGGGCAGCCACTCTCGAGTCGGCCACCGAGGCGATGGTCGCTGCGGCCGAAGAACTGCACGGCATCACCGTCGAGTCGGTGGTGGTCGGCGACCGGCCCCTCGACATCAACACCGAGGCGTTGCTGGCCGCGGCCAGCGAAGCCGTGACCAACGCCGCGAAATGGTCGGGGCGTGAGCGAGTGTCGATGTTCGTCGAAGCCGACTCCGATGGGGTGCACGCCTACATTCGTGACACTGGTGTGGGATTCGATCAGTCGGTGGTTGCGCCCGACCGGCTCGGCCTCCGGGAGTCGATCCACGGCCGCATGGAACGAGTCGGCGGAACGGCTGAGGTCAACACCGAGCCGGGAGCGGGCACCGAAGTCCACCTGTTCGTGCCGACCCCGCGAACCTGAGCTGGATCTTGAGCAGGATCTTGAGCGGGATCTTGAGCAGGATCTTGAGCTGGATCTTGAGCAGGCTGTCGACGAGGGCCACAGGGTTTCCGGGCCAGTTGATCCAGCCATTAGATTCTGAACGTGCCTGCCGCTCCGCCACGGGTCGTCCTGGTTGACGATCACCACATGTTTCGCTCGGGTGTTCGTGCCGAGCTGGGCGACCGCGTGACTGTGGTCGCCGAGGCCGCCGACATCGGCGAGGCCGTCGACGTGATCGAGCAGTGGAGCCCCGATGTGGTGTTGCTCGATGTGCATCTACCGTCGGGCAGCGGTCGAGAGGTGATCGATGCAGTGCTGGCGGCCGGGGTCGAGACCCGGTTCCTGGCCGTGTCGGTGTCCAACGCCGCCGAAGACGTGATCGACGTGGTCCGGGCCGGAGCACGCGGCTACGTCACGAAGTCGATCTCGGGCGATGAACTGGTCGACGCCATCCTGCGGGTGCACGACGGAGACGCCGTGTTCTCACCGAGGTTGGCCGGCTTCGTCCTCGACGCTTTCGCCGACGGCGACAACCCCGCCGCTGGAGCCAAGGCCGGCCCAGGTTCCGGCCCTCTCACCGAGGCCCAACTCAGCGACTCGGGCGCCGGAGCTGGTCCCAACGCTGATACGGACGCCGGCACCAGCGAGGATCTCGACCGGTTGAGCCCGCGCGAGCAGGAAGTGCTGCGGCATCTGGCCCGGGGCTACACGTACAAGGAGATCGCCCGGCGGCTTTCGATCTCGGTCAAGACGGTCGAGAGCCACGCCTCAGCGGTGCTACGCAAACTTCAACTCTCCAACCGCCACGAGTTGAGCCGATGGGCAGCAGCCCGGCGTATCTGGTGACGGGGTAGCGGCGAACAGGGGCTAGCCGGCCACGCTGGCGAAGGCCCGAACGGTGAACGTGCCGGCGCCTTCGATCTTCGGGGGAACCGCCGTAAACCGAAAGCCGGAGGAGCGCGAGGTCGGCAGAGCCTGAAGATTGGTCAGGTGTTCCACGATCGGGATATCGGCCCCGAGAAGCGCCGTGTGGACCGGCCTCTCTCCCCCTTCGGTGGAATCGATGTTCAGCGAGTCGATCCCCACGCAGGCCACACCAGCCGCAACCAGGTTCTCGGCCGCGGCAGCGGTGAGATATGGATGGTCGTCGAAGTAGGCATCGGTGCCGAACTTCGACGAATGGTCGGTTCGAATGAGCACTGCGTGTCCGGCCAAGCCAGCCTTGTCAGCCAAGCCAGCCGAGTCAGCCGAGTCAGCCGAGTCAGCCAAGTCCTCGACCGTGATGTCGATCGATCGGACACCTCTGCGGTCGAGGCACACTCCTGGCACGCCGGCGACCCGTCCGAGGTCGAGCTGGGTGAGATCGTGGCCGTCGGCGAAACGATGAAACGGCACATCGATGTAGGTGCCGGTGTTGGTGCACAACGTGACCAATCCGATCTGGAACGTGGTCCCGGGGCCGTAGATCTCCTCGGCCGCTTCCCGCGATAGGTGCGTCGAGATTTCCGCAGCGGGCAGCCCCGGGTAGGTGACCAGACCGTCGGTGATCACATGGCTGAGATCAACCAGCCGCTCCGGCACATGGCCGGCACGACTGGCTTGGCTGGCTTGGCTGGCCTGGCTGCTTTGCCCGGGGCGGGTAGCCGAGTCGGCGGACCCGGACAATTGGCCAGATTGGCCAGATTGGCCAGATTGCTCGGGAGGGGCGGGGCGGGTCGGTCGAATGGCCATGCCGCAGTATCGCAGCCCCGCTCTACCACAGCGTCGCAATACCGCCGTGCTGTTGTGCAGGTGCACTGTGTGCCCAACCAGCCCAACCAGCCCAAGCACCTGGGGTGAGCTGACTCAGACCAGTTCCAGCAGCCACACCGCCGTCATGCCGACCGCGAGCGTGATGGCAACCGATCGGGTCCGCCAAGCAACCAGCGCGGCCATGGCAGCCGCGATGTGCCACGAACCGAGCGACCGGAACAGCAACTCGCCTGTTGACTCCCCTACCAGCTCCCCCGTTGACCCGCCCATCGACTCGCTCATGGATTCTTGAATGAGAAGCGTCTGCGCCACCAGGCCAGCCAGGACCGACGGGGCCACCAGCCGGAGTCCGCGCCCGACACGCGGCCCGATTGTCACGCCGGCCAGGGCGGTCACCAGCGCCGATCGAATCACGAGCGATCCGAGGGCCGCGAGAATCACCATGGTCAGGGCGCTCATTGATCGCTCCCGTCGGTAGCGGTGCTCTCAGCACCGGCAGCGCTCTCACCGATCGCACCGCTGGCAGCACTGGCAGCACTGGTCAGCATTCCGGCGGCGATGCCGAACATGGCGCCGATCAGCAACCCCGTGTTGAACGGCACATCGCGGGCCACCAATGTCACGGCCGCCCCCACGATCGCCGCCACCAAACTCGACTGGTCCCGGATCGAAGGAACCAGCAGTGCGAGGAACATGAGTGGCACCGCGAACTCCAGCTGGAATCCATTCGAGACGCTCGCACCCAGAGCGATCCCGATCCAGGTCCCCACGCCCCACGAGACCCAGAGTGCCAATCCCACACCGAGGTAGAAGAACCGTCGCCGGTTGGGGTCGTGGTCGGTCTCGTTGTAGAGAAGCGAGGTCACCGCGGTCTGATCGGTGATGAGCATGGCCATCGGGACTCGCCACCGCCGGGGATACTCGGCGAACGACGGCATGAGCGCCGCTGAATACATCAAGAACCGGGCGTTGATGACCAGCGCCGTGCCGACCGCGACCGTCCACGGTGCGTTGTCGTCGATCAGGTCGACCAGGGCCAGTTGGGCCGCCCCGGCGAGAATGATGCTGGAGGCGAGACCCCCGACCCAGTTGCTGATCGATGACTCGACCACGGCCGTTCCGTAGACCATGCCGAACGGCAGAACTCCGATTGCCAACGGTAGGACCGCTCGGATTCCAGCACGGAATGCTTCGCGTGTAGTGCGCGTGCCGGGCGTGTCGCGCCTGTCGGGCCTGTCGGGCGTAGGGCAAGCGCTCACGAAGCCGCGCAGAATCGGACGTGCTGTGCCGCCAGGAACCCCGGCACAGCACGGCAGCTGAAGCGTTCTTCAGGAAGCTTCAGCGTTCCTGCAGTTCCGTTCTGTTTCACTCGTCTCCACTCACTCTGGGTTCCTCAGTCTCACCGGCACTCGCAGGTTGATTCAACTCCTTTGTTTCTCAGAATCTCAGAATCTCAGGACCCCAGGTCTCAGGATGTAACTGGGTTCGTTTGGATCTACCGAACGACTGCCGATGGGTCACCGACGGGATCTGTCTAAAGCAGGCAAGGCAGAGAAGAGCAGATAGCGCAGTAGGAGCAATCATGGAACGAAAGCCAGCCTTGGTCACCGCCACCGCTCTCACCATCGCCACCAGCGCGGCAGTCAGCGGGTTGTTCCTCACCATCGGCAACTCGGCCGGCGCGGCGGCGGTGCCGGAAACGCAGACCATCACGGAGTACGTGGTGGCCGAAGGCGCCGCATCACTGGCCGCGCCCATCGAGGTGGTCGCCCAACCGGTCGCCCCCAACGACGATGACCCTTTCGCCGAGTTCGACGAGTACTTCGACGATGATTCTGATGATTCAAGAGAGTCAGACGACTCGGACGACGATGACTGAGCAGAGCCAGCCAAGTCAGAACCAGCCAAGCCCGCTCAGGCCAAACAAGAAACAACACGCGGCCATGGGCGGACGGATTGCCGTTACCGGCATCTCGCTCAGCGCCGGTCTGCTGATGGTCGGCGGCATGGCGATCAGCGCCAAGAACGCCAGTTCAACCAACGAGCCCGCTCCCGTCATCACCCGACGAGTCGTGGTGGTGCCCGCTCCCAACGCTGTCCCAGCCACGACTCCAATGGGGGCCTTCCCCACCACGCCGTTCCTCACTGACACTGGCACCGACACAGGCACTGGCACTGGCACTGGCACTGGCACTGGCACTGACACCACCGTCACAGCGGTGCCTGCCGCGACCACTCCGGTCCCACAGGCCACCACCGCACCCCCGCCTCCTCCGCCGCAACCCACCACCGCGAGCTCAGGCAGCTGACATGACCGCGACCCCCACGATTCTTCCTCGGCCTCCCGGGCCTCCTGGGTCTCCTGGGCTTGCCGTTGCCCAAGACACCGTTCACGAGCACCGCGGGCATGCCATGGGAACCAGCCTGCACATCGTCCTGGTCGGCGATCCGGTCAATTCGGCTCACTCGGCTCACTCAGCTCACTCGGCTCAATCAGGTCACTCAGGTCAGTCAGGTCACTCAGGCAACCCAGACATTGGCGATTTGGTGCTGTCGGCCGTTCGGCGGGTTCAGCAGCTTGAGCTTCGATGGAGCCGGTTCGACCCGGGTTCCGAGGTCAGCCGCTGCAACTCGACCCGAGGCCTCCCGGTCGATGTGAGCGCCGACACTCGACTGCTCGTTCGCCACGCCACGCACGGCTGGCAGCAGACCGCCGGCGCCTACGACCCGACCGTTCTCGACTCACTGGTCATCGCTGGCTACGACCGCAGCTACGAAGAGTTCACTCAGCTTGCCGACAGTCCCAGCGGTCTATTCTCTGGGACTGGGACTGGGACTGGGACTGGGGCCGGGCCAGCTCCTGCTCCTGCTCCTGCTGCACCTGCACCGGGATGCCGCGGGATCGAGGTTGACGACGAGTTCGGCACGGTCATGTTCCCCTTCGACGTCGGGTTCGATCCGGGCGGAATCGGGAAGGGCCTCGCCGCCGACATGATCGTCGAGGAGATGATCGACCATGGCGCCAAGGGTGCGATGGTCAACCTCGGCGGCGATCTCAGAGTGGCCGGTGACGCCCCCACCGACGCTGGATGGATTGTTGAGATCAACGAGCCGGCTGTCGCTCTGGCTGGGCACGCTGAGCACGCTGGCCAGGCCGGGCTGGCTGAACTGATCGACGGTGGGCTCGCTACTTCCACGACTCGACGCCGAGTGTGGACGGTCGACGGTGAGGCACGACATCACGTGATCGATCCTCGGGTCGGTCGGCCGGTCGAGTCGCAGGCTCAACTCGCGACTGTGATCACCGGACGAGCCTGGTGGTCCGAGGTGATCGCCACTCACTTGCTGCTCGCACCGCCCGACCAGTGGGCCGACATCACCGGCGACGATGCTTCTCTCATCGTCGACATCGACGGATCTGTTCACCTGTTCGGCTCGATGAAGGATCATCTCCGATGACCTCACAAACCTGGTGGTACATCGCCCGCTCCGGCGGAATCGTGGCCCTCGCATTGTCGGGCGCCTCGGTGCTTTGGGGACTCTTCATGACGACCCGTCTTCTCAACGGCAGCCCGAGCCCGAAATGGCTACTCGACCTGCACCGTTACCTCGGTGGCCTGACGATCGTCTTCACGATCATCCACGTGGCCGGACTCATGTTCGATTCGTACATCGACTTCAACTGGGTCGACGTGCTCGTGCCCATGGCATCTAACTATGAACCGGGCGCGGTGGCGTGGGGTGTCGTGTCCATGTGGCTGCTGGTCGCCGTGCAGATCACGTCGCTGTTGATGAAACGGATCCCCCGCCGGGCATGGCGGCTGATTCATTTCACGAGCTACGTGATGGTGTGGCTCGGAGTGGTGCACGGCGCCTTGGCCGGAACCGACGCCAATAACCGCATCTACATCGCCGGAATCAGTCTGATGGTCCTCGGAATCTTCTACCTCACGGTGTTCCGGATTCTCGCCGTGAAGCGCCGCGGCTCTCGGTCGCGACCACGGCCTCTCTCTTCCTCTTCTGCCCCAACTCCCTCTCCCTCGCCCTCTCCCTCGCCCTCGCCCTCGCCAATAGGAGCGTCGTGATGCGGATTCTGGTGGTGGACGACGAGATCCCGATGGCCCGGTCGCTGAAACGAGGACTCGAGGCTGAAGGTTTCGCGGTCGACGTGGCTCACGACGGCGAGGAGGGCCTCTGGCTGGCCCGAGAGAACGACTACGACGCGATTCTGCTTGATCTCATGCTGCCGAAGATCAACGGATACAAGGTGTGCCGGACCCTCCGCGACGAGGAGAACTGGACCCCGATCGTGATGCTCACCGCCAAATCCGGCGAGCTCGATGAGGCCGAAGGGCTCGACACCGGGGCCGACGACTTCGTGGCCAAGCCCTTCTCGTTCGTCGTGCTGGTTGCCCGCATCAGGGCCGCCATGCGTCGACGGGGCGACGGGGCGGTGGTGTTCGAAGCCGGCGACCTTCGGCTCGATTCCACCGACGGTCGAGCGTGGCGCGGCGACACCCAACTCGATCTAACCGTCCGCGAGATGGCCGTGCTCGAATACTTGATGCGTCGAGTGGGTGAGGTCGTGTCGAAGACCGAGATCCTCGAACACGTCTGGGACTTCGCCTACGAGGGCGGCCCCAACGTCGTCGAGGTTCATGTCTCGGCGATCCGCCGCAAAATCGACGGCCCCTTCGACCGCAAAGCAATCGAAACCGTTCGAGGCGCCGGCTACCGCCTGGCCCGAGACGGTGGTGCGAGAAGTACCACGAAGGTCAGACCAGCCAGACCAGCCAGACCAGCCAGACCAGCCAGAGACGAGGCCAGGGATGAACGCTGAACAAGCAACCACCCAGAACGACCGAGAGCCCCGAGGTGCCTCAAGACTCAAGAGCATTCCTGGCATCCAGAGCCTGCGGGGCATGCGGGCGCAGACCACGTTGATCTCCGGGGTCATCGTGTTGGCCGCGTCGATCATCGGCTCTCTCTTCCTGTCGGCCAACTTGCACAACCGACTCCTCGACAACTTCGATACCACGCTGCGAACCCGAGCTGTCGACCGGGCATCCCTGATCGCCGGAGGTGCTACACCGGCCGATCTCACGACCTCGCTGGTCCACGAATCGCTCATCTGGATCGGAACCAGCTCCGGTCAGACCTTGGCGTCGGCCGGCCTCGTGGTCATCGACGGCCCCCCGGCGGGCACCAACTCCGGTATCACTTCTGTTGATCTCGAGATCATCGAGGACGATGGCGAGATCGAGTTCGACACGGTGAGAGTGGCAACGGTGGCCGCCAAGAACCCCGATGGCGACACCGTTCTGGTGAGCGTGGGGGCCGAGCTCGAATCGATCGACGACCCAGTCGGTCGGATGAAGTTTCTGTTGCTGGTCGGCAGCCCGGCCCTGACCGGCCTAGTGATGATGTTGGTCTGGTTGACGGCCAGCCGAGCGCTGCGGCCAGTGGAGGACATTCGTTCGACCGCGGCACGGATCCATGGCGACAATCGCGATGAGCGCATCCCCTTGCCCGACACCGGTGATGAGATCGAGCGACTGGCCGTGACGGTCAATCAGATGCTCGACCGACTTTCGGATCACCACGACCGCCAAGAGCAGTTCGTGGGCGATGCTTCACATGAGCTGAAGAGCCCGATCGCGAACATGCGCACCGAACTCGACACCACCACCAGCACCGATCCGGCATGGCCCAAGACACGCGACCGCCTCGTCGAGCAGACCGAGCGCCTGGCCGCCATCATCGACGACCTGCTGGTGCTGGCCGCCCAAGACGAAGAGGCCGAGTTCGACCACGAGACGATCGATCTAGACGATCTGGTATTGGCCGAAACTGAAGCCGCCGCCGGATCGACGAATCTGAATCTCGACGTCTGGGACATGGAGCCGGTCCAGGTGGTCGGCAACGCCGAGCTTCTCCGCCGGGCCGTTCGCAACGTGGTCGAAAACGCCGTGCGTCATGCCGACAGCACCATCAAGGTCGACGTGCGGGTCCTTGAAACTGGCCTCGCCGAGGTGAGGGTCATCGACGACGGCGAAGGAATCGCCGAGAAGGACCGCGAGCGGGTGTTCGAGCGGTTCGCCCGTCTCGACGACGCCCGGGCCCGTCACGAAGGCGGCACCGGACTCGGATTGGCCATCGCCCGCGAGACCTTCGAACGTTTCGACGGGTCGGTGACCATCGGTGCGGTGAATCCCAGCGGCCTCGGCGGCACCGTTGTCACCATGATCCTGCCCGTAGCCCCCGGCTCTTGATCCCCTGGCTTCTCGATCTCCTGGTTTCTTGACTTCCTGATCTCCGGGTCCAGCGCAGAGCAAGTTCACCCAAGCGTCACGTTGGTATCGTGACCTGATGCGCATCTACGACACGGCCCGCAATGAGGTGGTGCCTCTGGAGGTCGGCCATGAGGTGCGCATCTACGTGTGCGGCATCACGCCCTACGACTCCACGCATCTGGGCCACGCCAACACCTATCTCACCTACGACCTCCTGATCCGACGCCTCGAAAGCCAAGGACATCACGTGAGGCTGGTTCGCAACATCACCGATGTCGACGATTCGATTCTGCCCAAGGCCCGTGAGCTTGGGGTCGACTTCCTGGAGTTGGCAGCGGCCGAGACAGCTCGTTTCGAGGGCGACATGGCCGCGCTCGGCACCCGCCCGGCCGAGTCGCAGCCCCGCGCCACTCAATGGGTCGACGAGATGGTCGAGTTGATCTCACGGCTCGACGCCAAGGGCCACGTCTATGTGGTCAACGGCACGGTGTTCTTCGATGTCACGACGTTCAGCACGTTCGGCGAAATGTCGGGCTACGACGAGGACACCATGATTGAGCTGGCCCGTGAACGGGGCGGCAATCCCGACGATCCCCGCCAACGCAACCCACTCGATTTCGTGCTCTGGCAGCCCTCGCTGCCCGACGAGCCGTCGTGGGATTCACCGTGGGGTCCGGGCCGACCCGGCTGGCATGTCGAGTGCAGCGCCATGTCGATGAGCCTTCTCGGCGACACCCTCGATATCCACGGCGGCGGCAACGACCTGGTGTTTCCTCACCACGAAGCCGAACGGGCCCAGAGCGAGGCCGCCACCGGGGAGACTTTCGTGCGTCACTGGATGCACTGCGGGATGGTGGCTTACGAGGGCACGAAGATGTCGAAGTCGCTCGGCAATCTGGTTTTCGTGAGCGAGCTGTGCAAGACCGCCGATCCCAGAGCGATCCGGTTGGCGCTGATGGGCCATCACTACCGCTCCGATTGGGAATGGTTCGATTCGGAGATCGACGAGAGCAGCGCTGCCCTGGAACTGTTGATCGAAGCCGCCGCCGCGACTGGCTCGGCTGGCTCGACTGGCTCAACTGGCTCAACTGGCTCAACCGGGCTTGATCCGCAGCCGTATATCGACCGTGTCCACGCTGCTCTCGACAACGATCTCGATGCCCCCGAAGCCCGCCGCGTGCTGCTCGAACTGGCCGAAGCTGTCCTGGCCGGCTCGGGCACTGGCTCGGGTTCTGGCTCGGGTTCTGACGCGGGTTCTGACGCGCTGAAGGAGCTGGCCGACCTTTGTGGCCTCGACCTCACTCAGCCTCTCTTGGTTCC
>JAJCXW010000146.1 GCA_029263235.1 Acidimicrobiales bacterium | reverse complement strand
CTCATGGCGAGGTGTACATGCTCGGCACCATGTCGGGCTTCATTGCTTCCACCAAGCTGTCGGATGCCGGCTATTGGGAAAGCAACTTCATCGGCTCCTTCCACCTGATCGTTCTCATAGCGATTCTGGTGTCGACCGCGGCCGCGGTGATCATGGAGAGGGTCGCGTATCGGCCGCTGCGTGAATCGCCGCGCCAGATAACGCAGATCACATCGATCGGTGTTTCGTTCTTCATTCAGAACGCTGTTCTCGGTCTCTTCGGCCCCAACAGCAAGTCGTATCCGCAACTCCCCGAATGGCTCGCCAAGAACCGAACGATTCTCACCTTCAGCATCCCCGGTACCAAGATCATGGTCCTGGTGGTGGCCGCGGTGTCAATGGCCGGACTCTGGTGGGTGGTCGAGCGCACCAAGACCGGCAAGGCCATGCGGGCAGTCGCCGAGGACAAAGAGATTGCGGCGTTGATGGGAATCAACGTCGACCGCACCATCGTGCTCACGTTCGCCATCGGTGGGGCCATGGCCGGCATCGGGGGAATCCTCTGGGGGCTCAGCTTCCGGAGTGTCACCCACCTCACCGGTTTCCTTCCCGGCATCAAGGCGTTCACAGCTGCGGTGGTCGGTGGAGTCGGGAACTTGGGCGGTTCGATGGCCGGTGGTGTCGCTCTGGGCACCGCTGAGTCGCTGGGCCCGCAGGTCATTCTCGAACCTCTAGGGGTGAAGGGCGTGAGTCAGCTGCGTGATGCCGTGGCCTTCACGGCGTTGGTCGTTGTGCTCCTGTTCAAGCCTTCCGGCTTGTTCGGTGAACGTCTCTCAGCGGACGACCGAGCATGAACGAGCTGGCACCTCCCCGGCAGATCCTTGACCAGGACTGGCGCCGTGTTCTCCAGTTCGGAGGCTTGTGCGCCTTGGCGCTGGTGTTCATAGCGCTCATCGGAATGCCGGTGCAGCTCGACACCCGGATCCTGATCCGCCGTCACCTCAGTCTCGGATACCTATCCCTGATCTGGATACCGATAATCATGGGGTATCTGGTATCCAAGGAGTTGGTCCTGGAGGGGATCATCTCCGCCAAGAAGGGGCCTCGCGATCTGTTGACTGGTGCACTCACCGGCATGATCGGCGGTGCCGGACTGTCGCTGTTGGCCGTGCTGATCAACAACTACAATCTCCGTGATCCATTGCTCAACTGGAGCCCGCAAACACTCGAACAGCTCAACTTCGGCAACGGAATCGGTTTCGGCATCGGGATCTGGCTGCTGATTGGTGCCGCGCTCGGCATCTTCGGGTCGGCTCTGCATGTTCTGCCCGCGCTCACCGCCAAAGCGGTCGGAACCGCTCTGCTAGCCGTGATACTGGTGTCGATCCTCGAGACCGCGATCACCGACCTTCTCCAAGGTTTCCGTCTCACCTTCGTCACCGACTCGTTGTACGCCAAGCGCGGTGGATTGTCGGTGGTATCGACGATCGTCCTGATTGTGTTCGTGATGCTGGTCACGGTGCTGGCGGCGGGCCAGGGAGAAGCCTTGCGAGAGAAGTACGACGCTCTCGACGAGCCGAAACGAAAGTCGACCAACCTCACGCTGTCGTTCACCGGCGTGATCATCTTGCTGTTGCTCCCGCTCTTCCTCGGCAAGATCATGAACGAGCTGCTGGCCAACGTCGGCCTGTTCGTGCTGCTGGCCCTCGGGCTCAACATCGTTGTCGGTCTCGCCGGAATTCTCGATCTCGGTTACGTGGCGTTCTTCGCGGTCGGTGGCTACACCACCGCCGTTCTCACATCCCCGAACTCTCCGTGGATCTCACCTGAGCTGCATTTCGGGATTGTGATCCTGATCGTGATCGTGGCCGCTGCGATCGTCGGTCTGGCGGTGGGTGCTCCGGTGATCCGAATGCGAGGCGACTATCTCGCCATCGTCACACTCGGATTCGGTGAGATCATCCGATTGCTGTTCCTGTCCGACTGGCTCGCCCCGTATTTCGGCGGTGCCCAGGGAATCACCAACATTCCACCCGTCGACCTCGGTTTCGCCGAGGTGAAGGGATCCGATCCGAGATCGGTGTTCTACCTGGTGATCTTCTTCTGTGCGGTGGCCATCTACGTTTCGTGGCGGCTCCAAGGCTCTCGCCTCGGCCGAGCTTGGATGGCCATTCGAGAAGACGAGAAGGTCGCCGAGGCGATGGGGATCAACACCGTCAACGCCAAGCTGATGGCGTTTGTGGTGGGTGCGATCCTGGCTTCGTTCAGCGGAGCAGTGTTCGCGGCCAAGGTTGGATCGATTTTCCCGTCGAGCTTCCTCATACTCGTGTCGATCATCATTCTGGTGGTCGTGATCGTGGGAGGCATGGGCAACATCACCGGTGTGATCGTGGGCGCAGTTGTGCTCATTGGCGTGCTTGGCGGTCCGAAGCAGCCGGGGCTCCTTCAGGAACTCGGAACGTTCAAGCTGCTGATCTACGGCGCACTGCTCATCTTCATGATGCTCAAACGGCCTGAAGGTCTCGTTCCCAACGCCCGCCGATCCCATGAGCTCCATCAGGAGGAGTTCCTTCAGGATGCGTGGCTCAAGGGAATTGTCGACGACGACGACGAGGAGGAGGTCACGGCATGAGTCCGGTCATGAGCATTCGCGACCTCACGGTGAGCTTCGGCGGCCTCAACGCCCTCTCTGATCTCAATTTCCATGTCGATGAGGGCGAGATCGTCAGCGTGATCGGCCCCAATGGGGCGGGCAAGACCACGTTCTTCAATCTGATCACCGGCTTGGTGGAACCCAACTCCGGCGACATCTTGTTTGAAGGCGAGTCGATCCTCGGTCTCGACCCCTATCAGGTGACCGAAATCGGAATCGCCCGCACATTTCAGAACGTGCGGTTGTTCCCCAACATGACCGTCCTCGAGAATGTGATGGTCGCCCAGCACTGCCGCACCCACCAGCATGCGTTCGGTGCGCTTCTGCAGACCAAGGCCTTCCGCAAGGAAGAGCGGGAGATCCGCGAGAGGGCTGAGGAGGTTCTGTCTTTCTTCGGCACCCGTTTGATCGGGTATCGCCTCGACCAGCCGGCGTTCGTCTTGTCCTACGCCAATCGTCGCCGACTCGAGATTGCGCGTGCCATGGCAACGCAACCCCGTCTGCTTCTTCTCGACGAACCGGTTGCCGGCATGAACCCGAAAGAGTCGGTCGAGTTGACCAATCTGATCGGACGTCTTCGCAGCGAGTGGGGATTCACCATCGTGATGATCGAACACGACATGGGTGTCGTGCGCGACGTGTCCGACCGTGTGGTTGTTCTCGACCACGGTGTCACCATTGCTCAGGGGAGCTACGAAGAAGTGTCGAACGACCCGCAGGTGATCGAGGCCTACCTCGGCCGGCCGGCCCAGGACGCATCATGACCGACCCCACTGCCCCGACACCCGAAGCCGATCAATCCCCCGACAAGGGAACGGCCCTGCTCGAATTCCGCAAGGTCAACACCCACTACGGAGCGGTCCACATTCTCAAGGATGTCGATCTCGCCATCTATCCCGGCGAGTTGGTCTGTCTGCTCGGTGGCAATGCCAGCGGCAAGTCGACCACTTTGAAGACCCTGCTGGGCATGGTCACTCCCACTTCGGGCGACGTCGTTCTCGACGGTGAGATCGTCAACGACAAGCCGATCAGCTACCGCGTGGAGCGGGGCATCACCATGGTTCCCGAGAATCGTCGTCTCTTCAAACGGCTGTCAGTGCTCGAGAACCTGCAACTCGGCGCCTATCTCCGATCCGACAAGGACGGTATCGCGGCCGACATGCAGCACATCTTCGAGCTGTTTCCTCGGGTCGAGGAGCGCCTCGGCCAGAAGGCCGGCACCCTCTCGGGCGGCGAACAACAGATGGTTGCGATCGGTCGTGCGCTGATGTCGCGGCCGCGTGTTCTGCTGATGGACGAGCCCTCGATGGGTCTGGCGCCGGCACTGGTGCAGGTCAACTTCGAGTTGATCCAACAGATCCACGAGGACGGCATGGCCATCTTCATGGTGGAACAGAACGCCAACATGGCACTGTCGATCGCCGATCGTGGCTGGGTGATCCAGACCGGCAGGGTGGTTCTCGACGACACCGCCGATGTCTTGCTTGTGCACCCCGAACTGAGGGCCTCCTACCTCGGTGGTCACGACGAGCGCTAGTCGCCAGCTTCTGGTCAGCCGAGCACGGTCATGCTCGAGGCCGCGCTGACATCACGATTGCGAGAGAACGTCGACATGTCGATCGGTAGTCCGCTCCGCGGCCCGATCACCACGATCGGATCACGGTCGTGGTCTCGGCCTGATTCGACGGCTTCGATCAGTTCGGCCATGCAGTACCCGGCAATTGGGGCGTTCTTGAACTGGTTGCCACTCGATCCCACTGCCATGTAGAAGCCCGGCAGGTCGCTGCGGTCGTAGACGGGTATCCAGTCGCTCGACACGTCGTAGAGGTCGACCAGCCCGCGCTTTGTCTGGGGTACGCCAAGGCTGGGGATGCGGCGGGCACAGCGGAGCACGAGAAGTTGATGCTCGTCCTCGGTGAGAGTGGTGCGGTAGTCATCGGGATTGTCCACCCATTCGAGTTCATCGCACTCGGGTTCGGTGCTCCCGATCAGGACGTTGTTGCCGCGCTCTGGGCGGAAGTAGACGCCGGTGTCCTCATCACCGACCATCACCCCGGTGCCGTCGAAGTCGATGTCGTCGGCAGCCGGCACGATGAACACCTCCCGACGCAGAGGACGGGTGGTGACGCTCATGGATGCTCGGACGCCAGCCATCTCGTTGATCTGCGACGAGTGGGGACCGGCCACGTTGACCACGATCGGAGCTGACTTGACTGAGCCATCGGCAAGTCTGACCCCGCTGACTCGGCCGGCGGAAGACTCGACACCGACGATCTCGGCCTTGAACATGAACTCGGCCCCGTGCGACCTCGCCGAATCGGCGAGATTCTGCGCCGACAGCATCGGGTCGGAGATGAACCCGGAGTCGGGGGTGCTGACGGCGCCGCGGAGAAGGGTGTCGGGGTCGCGCCAGAAGGCGTCGTTGTCGATCGTTGCCGGCGGACCGAAACGATGAAGGTCGAGGAACGGATGACGAGCCAACAGTTCGTCTCGGTCGAGTCGCTCGTAGGGGACACCGAGACGATCGAGATTGGGCAGAACACGTGGGAGATATCCGCCCTCGAAGTCGAGCATGAGCATCGGATAGTTGACGAACTCGGCCATGGCGTCGGGCTCGGCGGGAGCGATCACCTCGGCCCAGTTTCGCCACCAGAGCTGGCCCTCCCAGGCCATGGCCACTCCTGCCTCGGTGGAGTAGCCAAACCTGACGATGGCGCTCGAACTGCTGGTGGATCCATAACCGGCGTCCGGCAATCGATCGATGACCAACGGCTTGATTCCACGTTTGGCGAGAGCGGCCGCCACCCCGCAGCCGATCACGCCGGCTCCGATCACTATGGCGTCGTGATGATCGGTCGGACTCGGCACAGTGCTGCTCAATTCGGTGGTCCGCACGTGGCTCTAGATGATGGCATCTTCGGTGAATGGCCTTCGTTCGACGATTCTCTGATGGCCGAGTTCGCTGAGGTCGAGCGATCGGTATTCGCCATAGCAGATCAGTTCGCTGACGCCTCGGCCCACTCCGGCCGACTGCTGGAGCCCGTGGCCGGAGAAACCGTTGGCGAAGATGAAGTTGGGTACGGCCTCAGCGGGCCCGACGACAGCATTGTGGTCGAGGGTGTTGTAGGCGTAGTGGCCCGCCCAGGATCGTTTGACCGAGATCTTGTCGAACTGGGGGATGCGGTGGGCGAGCGCCGGCCAGATCTGCTCGTTGAACTCGTCGTGGCGGACCCGGAAGTCGTCGTGATCGACGCGGGTGTCGTCGACGGGTACAGCGCCGGCGAGGTAGTAGGGAGGCTCACTGCGCAGCCATACGCCACTCGTGTCGATGGTGAGCGGAGGCGTCTGGCCGAGTGGCTCGCGGCAGTCGAACAGGAAGACACTGCGCTGACGAGGTTCCACCGGTAGTTCGAGCCCGGCCATCGAAGCGACGACCGAGCCGTGGGGACCAGCGCAGTTGACGAAGGCCCCACACGAGATGGCGCGACCCGATGCCAGCACCACTCCCGCCACGAGGTTGCTCTCGACCGTGACGCCGACAACGGAGTCGGTGAGATACTCCACGCCGTTGCGACGCGCCCGTTGCCGAAATCCCTGCATGAGGCTGTTGGCGTCAAGCGTTCCCTCGTTGCTTTCGCCGATGCTCGCCCCGGCGAGATCACCGGTGAACATGTAGGGATACCGACGCTGTATCTCGTCGGGCGTGAGCAGTGAAGCATCGACTCCACAGCTCTGCTGCACGGCATGGTTGCGGTCGAGAGTGGCCATCCCGGCACCGGTGGCGAGGAACAGATAGCCGGTCTCCCTGAACCCGAGGTCGGGGGACTCGCCATCGACCTCGACGTTGTCGTGGAAGTCAGCGATGAACTCCGTGCAGAACTGGGAAATGGCGATGTTGATCGGGTTGGAGAACTGGTGTCGGATGCTTGCCGCCGAGAGCGCGGTCGAAGACCTCGCGTAGGTCGGATCGGGTTCGACGACCAGCACCGTCCCGTCGAAGTCGGGATTCTCACTCAGAAAGTACGCAGCGGAACTCCCCATCACGGCGCCGCCGGCAATCACCACGTCGTAGCCGTGGTTCGGAGACGTCAAGAGACGTAGCCCTGCTCGATGTCGTTGGCTGCGGCTTCCTCGGATCGATCGTTCGGATCGCCGAATCCGCCGCCGCCCGGTAGTTCGAGTGTGAGTCGTTGGCCGGCCGGAATGAGCTGCTTGCCTTTGGCATTGAACGGTGAGCCGTTGCTGAGCGTGGCCGCCCCGGGCGTTCCGTCGGAGCCCCCCGACCTGCCACGAGCCGGGTTTTCGATGCGATCGAACATGGCGCTGAACTGAAACTCGTACCCCTCGGTGGGTCCGAGTTCGATCACCTGGCCAAGGCCACCCCGGAACTCTCCGGAGCCCCCGGAATCGGGACGAAGTTCCTTGCGCCAGATAACGATCGGACCGACCTGTTCGGTGGCTTCCACCGACATCGTGCGGACGCCGCTCGGGAATGCCGTGGCGCTGAGACCGTCGATGCTTGGCCGGGCGCCGGTCCCTCCGCTGTTGAACATGAGTATCTCGACCGGTGGGAGATCGTGTCCCTCGGCCGCTCTGGCGCTCACCTGGAAGTTCCACAGGGCACCGGAACCCTCGGCCGGCACCACATCAGCCAGAACCGGGGCGATCGCGCCGAGGCACAGGTCGGTGACGAAGTGGCCGATCACGTGACGCACCGACACCGGGTCGGGGTGTTCGGCGTTGACGATGCAGCCCCGAGGGGCGCTCACCGTGAAGGGGGCCAGCGACGCCGCGTTGTTGGGCATGCCCGGAGCGAGTGCGCAGAGCATCGCGTAGGTCATGTAGGCCTGGCTGTATCCGAGGGGAACGTTGACCCCGTAGGTGCTCTTGGGGGAGGTGCCGGCGAAGTCGGCGTGAACCCCGCTGTCGGTGACCGTGAGCGTGACCGCGAGGGTGATTGTCTCGTTGTAGCCGTCGACCTGCATCGTGTTGGGGTAGGTGCCGTGGGGGAGTGCGGTGAGCCGCTCCATGGTGGCGGTGTGGGTGCGATCGAAGATGAACATGGCCAGATCGTCGAGGTCGGCGAGGTCGAATTCGTCGAGCATGGAGATCAGCCGTCGTCGGCCGGTGTCGTTGCAGGCCGCCAGTGAGTGGATGTCGCCGATCACCTGGTCGGGTTCGCGCACATTGTTTCGGATGATCTTGACCAGGTCCTCGTTGCGTGAGCCCCGGTTGATGAACCCCATGATCGGGATCAGCAGACCTTCTTCGTAGACCTCGGAGGCGTCGGGTCCGTAGCCCCGGCCGCCGACATCGACCACGTGTGCGGTGCATGCGAAATAGCCGATGAGTTCGCCGCGGTGGAACACCGGGGTGACCACGGTGATGTCGTGCAGGTGACCGGTGGCCTTCCACGGGTCGTTGGTGAGGTAGGCGTCGCCATCAGCGATCCGGTCGAGTCCGATCTCATCGATGAAGATCTCGACGGCTGCGGCCATCGTGTTTACGTGGCCGGGGGTACCGGTCACTGCCTGGGCCATCATCTTGCCGCTGCGATCGAACACTCCGGCCGAGAGGTCGCCGGCCTCGCGAACGCTGGTGCTGAAAGCTGTGCGAACCAGGGTGAGTGCCTGTTCCTCGACCACAGAGATCAGCCGATTCCACATCACCTGGTTGTGTAGATCGGATCGGGCGGCGGTCATGTCGGGCTCTTTCGAATTCGGATGAGGAGGCACCCGTCGGCTTGAACCAGCGCGGTCTGACCGGATGCGAGCAGGGTGGTGGTCTGGGTCTCGACGATCACGGCCGGGCCTATGACCTGTTGGCCCGGACCGATCGAATCTCGGGGCACGATCACGGCATCGGCGACCGTGTCGGTGGTCGAGTCGTGGATCGGTCTGGTGGCTGCCGCACTCGTCGTGCCGATCGGTTGGAGGGCCTCGTCGGGACGCTCGATCCGGGTGACGGTGGTGCCGGCCGGTCTGGGTGTTGCCACCCTGACCGCCCAACTGACCGCTTCGATGGCCAGCCCGTCGATCGGCCGACCGAAGAACTCCTCGTAGGCCTTCTCGAACCGTTGGGAGAGCAGTTCGTGACTGGTGAGATCGAAATCGCCGGCCGGCAGCTCGACCGGAATCTCCCATCCCTGTCCGGCGTATCGCATGTAGGTCCACCGTTCGATCTCCGGCTCGGCGCTGGAACCCTCGCGAACGAACGATTCGGCTTCACGGGTCAGCTCGTCGAGCAGCCGGTTGACCTCGCCGTGATCGAAGCTGTCGGTGGCGGCGTAGTAGCTGCGGACAGCCTCATACGCGAATGGGGCCCGCAGGAATCCGATGGCCGAGCCGACCCCGGCACCAGGAGGAACGATCAGTTCGTCGATACCGAGCTTGTCGCAGATCCTTCCGGCGTGGAGTGGCGCGGCGCCGCCGAACGCGATCATGGTGAACCGGCTCACATCCTTGCCATTCTCGACAGCGTGAACCCTGGCCGCGTTGGCCATGTTCTCGTCGACCACCTCTGAGAGTCCGATGGCGGCGGCATCGGCATCGATGCCGAGAGGACGGCCGATCCCGGCGTCCATGGCGATCCGGGCCGGCTCGGCCGAGAGATCGATCGAAGCGGCACCGAAGGTGTCGGGTGACAGTCTTCCGAGCAGCAGATCGGCGTCGGTGACCGTCGGCTCCGTGCCGCCGAGTTGATACGCGGCCGGGCCGGGCTCGGATCCTGCACTGCGCGGCCCGACCCTGATCTGGCCCAGTTGGTCGACGCTGGCGATCGATCCGCCACCGGCACCGATCTCGATCATCTCGATGACCGGGATCGACACGGGCATGCCGCTGCCCTTCTTGAACCGGAATGTGCGGGCCACCTCGAAGGTCTTGGCGGTGCGCGGGGTGTGGTCTTCGATCAGGCAGATCTTGGCGGTGGTTCCGCCCATGTCGTAGGACAACACCCGGTGAAGGCCGTGCCGGGCCGCGATGTCGGCGGCGAAGATCGCTCCACCGGCCGGCCCTGATTCGATGAGTCGCACCGGCATCCGAGCCGCGCTCTCGAGACTCATGAGCCCACCGCCGGAGTGGATCAGGTAGACCGGGCAAGTGGCACCGGATTGGTGAAGCCGGTCCTGCAGCCGGTGCAGATAGCTCGACATCACCGGCTGGATGTAGGCGTTGGCGCAGACGGTATTGAAACGCTCGAACTCCCGCATCTGAGGAGACACCTCGGCGGAGATCGACACGGCCAAGTCGGGGAGCCGCTGGGACACGAGATCGCGGAATCGCCTCTCGTGAGTGGGATTGCGATACGAGTGGAGGAACCCCACGGCGAGGGCTTCGTATGATCCGGCGGCGATCGAGTCGATCACCAT
>JAJCXW010000145.1 GCA_029263235.1 Acidimicrobiales bacterium | reverse complement strand
ATCGACCTGACGGTCGGAGCCGAGGAACGTCGTTTTCTCGTCAGTGAGCTGAGATCGAGGGCAAATCGGCCCGATTCGGCAAAACCTTTCGGATTATATTTCGTCGCCTCGCACAGTGACTTTGCGCCACTGGCCCGATTCGTCGAGAGATCGGTGTTCCTGAAGCAGTTTGGCAACGACGACGCGGAAATGGACCGCGAGTACGGGCCGTTCGAAGCCTCGTCGTTCTTCATACTCGCAGTCGACCATCGCCAGTCCGAACCAATTGGAGCGATCCGGATCGTCGAGCAATCGGCCGCCGGGCTGAAGACCCTCTCCGACATCGAGATGGAGTCCGCTTGGGGAACTTCGCCCGATCAGTTCGTGTCCCAACATTGCGGAACCGACGACCCTGATCGTGTGATCGACGTGGCCACTCTCGCCGTCAGGTCCGAGTGGAGTGCCACGGCCGCGGGAATGCTCACCGCAGCTGCCCTCTACGGAGGCATATACCGAGTCACCTACGCGGTTCGTTCGCGACAGGTGGTGTCGGCTCTCGACGAAACGGTTGCTGACCTGCTCAGGTCGGTGCACATACCTCTGGATCCGATCTGCGATCTGCCGGCGATCGAGTACCTCGGATCGCCCGCCACGAGGCCTTACGTGATCCAGGTCGGCGAGGCCGAGTCGATCATGCGAACCAGTGAAACACTCCTGGGCGTGCTGATGGGTGGAGTTGTCGACAAGGAGTTCTCGCTCCCGCCGATCGACCTCGACAATCCCAATCCGCATCCCACGGAGATGGAACCGCAGTTCTTGGACGCCGGATCGGTGGCCGAGGTCCCGCCGGTGGAGTCCCTGGTCGACTAGTTGACCCGATCGGGATTGACCACGTCGGGTTCGATGTACATCGGGCGGGCCGATGGCACGACTGCGCGAACCGACTCTTCGAGTCGGTTGATCGCTTGGGCGAGTTCGGCAACGGAGTAGTGCGATGAGAACTGCACCTTGGCGGCCACCAGCAACTCGTCGGGGCCCAGATGCTGAGTGCGAAGGTGGATGAGGTGCTCGACCCCGTCGGTCGAGTCGATGGCCGATCTGATGAGCACCAGGTCCTTGCGGCTGGCGCTCTCGCCGATCAAGAGGCTCTTCATCTGGATCGCCAGCACGATTGCGATGGCTCCGAGCAGCAGCCCGATCGCCAGGGTTCCGATGCCGTCGAATACGGGAGCGTCGGCAGTGACGGCGATTGCCAGAGCACCGATGGCCAGCAGCAGCCCGACCAGCGCTCCAAGGTCTTCGAGAATCACGACCGGTAGTTCCGGCGACCTCGAATCCCGGATGAATGCTGGCCAACTCTGTCGGCCTTTCAGCGGGAGAGCTTCCAGGATCGCGGTTCGAAACGAGAACAACTCCAGGACCACGGCCAACCCCAGCACGACGAATGCCCAGGTCGGGCTGTCGATCTCGTGGGGATGTCGGATCTTGTCGATCCCCTCGAGGATGGCGAAGAGCGAACCGATCGAAAAGAGCACCATCGAGACCACGAAAGACCAGAAATACCTCTCGCGTGCAAACCCGAAGGGATGCTGGGCGGATGGTTCCCGTCTGGCGAGCCGTCCGCCGAGAAGCAGAAGAGCCTGGTTGCCGGTGTCGGCGAAGGAGTGGATGGATTCAGCGAGCATCGATGCCGCTCCGGTGAAGAGGAACGCCACCATCTTGGAGATGGCGATGCCGAGATTGGCGACGAAGGCCGCCATGATCGCCCTGGTTCCACCGCTTGCGCTCATCGGATCTCCGTGTCGACGACTGGTGGATGGTAGCTGCCGGCTTCAAGGGCCGGTGACCAACCGCAGAGAGGCCTGATTGCTCGACCGACGCTAGGGTCGGGCGTCGATGTCGCCAAGAGTGTTTTCGTCGCCAGATGAGCTGTTCGATGCGGTTGGGACCGAGCTCGGCTGCAGCCAGTGGACTCTGATCGACCAGGCGCGGGTCGACATGTTTGCCGACGCGACCGACGACCACCAGTGGATCCATGTCGATCCGGATCGGGCGGCTGCCGGACCGTTCGGCGCCACGATCGCCCACGGCTACCTGACGTTGGCGATCACCAACAAGTTCCTACCTGAGATCATCCGGGTGGATGGCGCGTCGCTCGGGATCAACTACGGCGTCAACAAGGTTCGGTTTCCGCAGGCGGTCACGGTGGGTTCGCTGGTCCGGGGCCGGGCCACTCTCACCGCTTGTGATCCGATACCCGGTGGAGTCCAAACCGTGATCACGATGGTGGTCGAGATCGAGAATGAAGCGAAGCCGGCGTGTGTAAGCGAATCGGTGAGCAGGTTCATGCGTTGAACGAGTGACGTTGTCGTCACGAGCGCCTTACCATTGTGATCTGTCTGGAGGCAATGTTCGATGGCCAAGCGTAAGAAGCAATCACGCCGCGCCCGAGAGGCATCGGTATCTCTGCCTCCGGTCGCGCCCGGACTTCTGAGCCCCACTCGCCGGGTACCGGCCGAGATAGCCCGACCTCCCTACGCCCTGACCGGCGACCCCGGTCCTTCCGTCTCATCGCTGGTGCGTACCGCCGACGAAATCGTTGCCATGCGGCGCGCCGGGAGCGTTGCTGCCGAGGTGCTCCTCGTGGCTGCCGGAAAGGTCGGTGTCGGCATGACCTCAGATGAGATCGACCGGATCGTTCATGACGAGACTGTGGCCCGGGGCGCATATCCCAGTCCTCTCAACTACCGCGGCTATCCCAAGAGCGTCTGCACTTCGGTCAACGAGGTGATCTGTCACGGAATCCCCGACAGTCGACCTCTGGCCGACGGCGACATCGTCAACATCGACGTAACGGTCTACATCGACGGCGTTCACGGCGACACCTCAGCCACTTTCCTCATCGGCGACGTCGACGATGTTTCGGTTCGGCTCGTGGCCCAGACCCGAACCGCTCTCGAACTGGCCATCACGGTGCTGACTCCCGGCTGTCCGGTGAGCGAGATCGGGCGGGCCATCGAAGCCCATGCCCGGAAACACCGATTGGGAGTGGTGCGGGAGTTCATCGGCCACGGAATCGGAACCGAGTTCCACAGCAATCTTCAAGTAGCCCACTACTACGACCGTCGACACCGGGCTCCTCTCGAGATCGGCACTACCTTCACCATCGAGCCGATGCTCACCTTGGGTTCGCCCGAGGCGGCACTATGGGACGACAACTGGACTGCCGTAACCGCCGACGGCCGCCGAACCGCTCAATTCGAACACACGCTGTTGATGGGCGAGGGCGGGGCTGAGAAGCTCACGGTCACCGCGGCCGGGGAGTGCGCCCATCAGATATCTCTGGAGTCAGTCGCCTGACCACGGTCGAGTCGTCGGAGTCAACTACCGTTGCGTCATCAACCACACGACGGGAACAGACAATGGCATCACTCGACACCATCGAGGGCATCGGACCGCTATACCGAAAGTCGCTGGCGCGCTGCGGCGTTAAGACCACAGGGGCGCTGCTCAAGGCCGGCGCTTCCCGGAAGGGCCGCAAGGGTCTGGCTGCTGATTCGGGATGTACCGACAAGCAGATCCTGGGCTGGGTCAACCGCGCCGATCTGATGAGGGTTCGGGGGGTCGGTGAGGAATACAGCGACCTTCTCGAGGCGTCGGGTGTCGACACCGTGAAGGAGCTTCGCAAGCGCAAGCCGGCCAACCTCCACACCAAGATGCTTGCCGTGAATTCGGCCAAGCGAAAGGCCCTTGTGAGGCGTCCGCCGTCGCTCAGTGAGGTCGAACGTTGGGTGGCCCACGCCGGCGAACTCGATCCGGTGGTCACCCACTGATACTCGGGCGCAACCCGGGGCTGTCAGCCCACCACTGAGAACTCCACCCTGCGTGCTTGGCGATCGACGGCGTCGAGCCTGATTTCGACCTCGGCACCGAGATCCAATCCCTTGGATGGGATCTTGCACACGACGGCCGGGTCCTTCAACTGCACGCGTCCCCGGTTTCGTCGCGTGTCGATATCGGTGACCACCGCGTCGAAGACCTCACCGATTCGTGGTTCGAGGGTTACGGCCTCGACGAAGTCGAATACCGCTCGTTCGAGGGACCGGTCGCGTTGCTTGGCCGCGGTCATGAGCGACGGCATTTCGTCGAGCGCTTCCGAGGCCCACTCGGGAACTGTTTGCCCGGCGCAGGTGGCTACCAGCACTTCGTTGGCGAATCGGTCGCACAGCCGACGAAGCGGAGCCGTCACATGGCTGTAGGTCGACGCGATCGCAGAGTGCTTCTGTTGTTCGGGGGCCTCGTTGTCGTGGAACGCCACATACCCTGCACCTCGGAGCCCCCGAGCCGCCTGATTGAGCATGGCTGAGTTGGCCGGAGTGTCGGGCCGAAGATCTCTGATCCTGTCGGCGTAACTCATCTGATCGGGCCACTCGAGACCGAGCGCTCGTGCGGTGCGGCGCAGACGTGAGACAGTTCGATCGTCGGGCTCGGGAAGTGTGCGCAGCAGACCCTCACCGGCGTCGAGCATGATCCGGCTTGCCGCGATTCCTGTCAGGAGGGAGATCTGGGCGTTCCATTCCTCGACGGGGATGCTCTCGTCGTACTCGAGCCGGTAGCAGCCATCGGAGTTCTCGACGACTTCCTGAGAGGGCAGGGCGAGGCTGACTCCGCCGCGGGCCTTCTCGCGGAGGATTCGTAGTCGTCCGATCTCTCCGAGCAGAGCAAGAGGCTCATCGGCATCGGCGGTTGCGGCCATCTGCTGGGCCTGTTGGTAGGTGAGTTGAGCTCGATTGCGGATCGTGGCTCGTTCGATATGGGCGCCGCTGATGATCCCGTCGGGGTCAAGATCGATCGACCAGAGGAGGGCCTGACGGTCGGCTCCCTCGATGAGGCTGCCGGCGTTCTCGTTGATCCTCGGGGGATGAAGGGATGTACGTCGGTCGGGGCTGTAGAGGGTCAGTCCTCGTGCCCTGGCTTCCTCATCGACAAGACCTCCCGGCGGGACGAGTGCCGCGACATCGGCGATGGCATAGGAGACCCGGTAGCCCCGCTTCGTACGTCGGGCCGAGAATGCCTGATCGAGATCCATCGAACCCGGCGGGTCGATTGCCACGAACGGGATGTCACGGGCGTCGCGGATGTCGTTGCCGGCGCCCGGGGGAGCCTGGGGGCCTCTCGATGCTGAATCCTCGGCCGCCGCGAGAACCTCATCGGGGAACGACTCGGGGACTTCGAGTTCGGATCTGAGTTGCCTGAACCCCTCGATCATCGTCGAATCAGGCGGACAACGGACGAATCTGGATGGCACGGGCGGAAACCTAGCCGTGTGGGGGCAGCTGCGTTGTCCGGCTCAGCCTGGGGTGGCTGAATCCTCGCGGGGTAGCTCTATCCAGGTACGGCCCGGGAGTATCGCGATCGGTCGACCCTCACCGTCGACGTACTCGGTCTGGTCGGTGAGTTCGGCCCGTCGCCAGAATGCCTCGACCATCTGGCCGTCGGTGAGAACCCATGCAGTTCCCGTACCTGTGGTGACCGCTTCGGGCGATGCGGCGTCGGCCGCTGACACGCCGTAGGCGACGAACTGCACGATGACGGTAGCCGGGGAAGTGCGCGCGCCGGATGAATCGACGGTGGAGGACCCGTCCTGGGTGCGGTCCCACCCACTGCCGTTCCAGGTGTATTCGACGCGCGACCGCGGGTAGTCGATCGTGACTCCGCCGACGGGACGGGCTGAGGGGTTGATGGCCTCGTCGGATGCTCGGAAGGTGAATATCGGTGATGGTGTGGCCGTCGCGAGCTCTGCACCGATCGTCCAAAGGTTGAACGTGTTGGTGAAGAGGTTGTGGGGGGCACGCCTTCCGCTGTTGCGGTAGTAGCCCTCCGGGGATGACGCAGCTCCGACGTCGATGAGTGTCGAGTCGGCGAGAGCGGCGCGAGCCCCCCGGTTTCCGCCGGAGTTCGCGAAGAGCGGTGAGTTGAGCTGGGCCAGCAGGTCGAAGTCTCCGGTTCGCATCGAACGAACTGGTCCGACCACATCGGCACCGGTGGAGTGGAAGACCACGGCGAGACGGGTGAGTCCCCCCTCGACCTCCTCCACGAACACGATGTCGGCGTCGTTGATCCCGGACTGCGGTCGGGCGGCGGCCACGTTGTCGATCTTCACTGCGAGCGCCGGCCGTCTGGGGTCGTCGAATGTGGCCAGCCCGGTCAGGACCGAACGATTCTCGAGCGATTTCAGCACGTCGATTCGCCGCCGCACGTCGTCGAGTTCGAGAGCCAAGGTGGTGCGGGCCTCGCCCAGAGTATTGAGGGCGTCGACGGCATCGGAGTGCTGCGCGACGGCGCTTGCGAGTTGGTCTCGATCAATGGTGAGTACCTCGTGGAGCGAGCGCAACTCGGTGTCGATCTCATCGAGGCGCTTCTCGGTGTCCTCGATGACTGCGCCGTAGAACTCCCGACGCCGGTCGGGGGAGTCGTCGCCCTGGAGGGTCTGGATCTCGGTCAGTAGAGCATTGCCCCGCGGATCTCCGGCGGTGTAGCCGGCCAAGGCGATTTCTACCCGGGTGCGAGCGGGCTCGCGACGGGAGTCGACGGTTCGTTCGATGAGATCTCCGGTGAGCTCGATTTCGATCTCGCGGCGGTTGATGAGCTGGGCCAGATCTTCGATGCCGATATCGGCATCGAGTATCGCGACGTCGAGTTGGGCCAACTCGTTGATGATCTGATCTCGGCGGCCTTCGAGCTGTGAAATCTCGCCCGGATCGATCTGGCCCGCGGCCGGCTGCGCTATCGCTACCGCTGCGAGTGCACAGACGGCGAAGATCGCAACGTTGGTTCGGAAGTGTCTGTTCATGTTCAAACTGCGGCCTCATGCCGCCCGCGCCCGATCACCGTAACGTGTGGGGCCGTCGCTTGGACGTCAGGTGCGACTACCGTCGGAGCGTGGCCACCGAGCAGGAAGTGATCAGGTTCAGCCGGACCGATGTCGGGGCCGTGGCCGCGGCCATGCGCTCCATGTCCGGCGCGAGTGAGCCGGGAGGATGGATCAACATCGGCCCGTGGCTTCCCGACGATGTGATGCTCGATGTTCCGGTGCGCTCGGGTCTGGGGGCCTGGTTCTCGGGTCGAGGGCCACACGTGCCGATGGCCACGTGGATTGCGGGGTACGCAGGCAATAGGAAGCCGGTGCCCGCTCAGATCGGGATCGAGCACGGCACCGGGCCCGACGCGCTGAAGCGTCTCGGTGAGGACGGGCATGATCTGCCCGACGGCTGGGTTCCCCGACAGGATCATGCCAAGCACGGCGTCGTCGCGGAGTTGCCGGCCAATGTGGTGCCGGCCGATGTGGTTCTGTGGCTCATGGAGGCAACCGCAGCTCTGTGTCAACTTGTTGATCCGGGCGATCGTTGGCGGGCAGTCGTACACCGTTCGACCTGAGCCTTGCGGTCAGTCGATCGTGATTTCGACGATGAACTTGGTGATATCGGCAGGTTCGTGACCGTCACTGAACCCGATCGTGACGGATTGGTCGACCGAGACGGCAACCATCCCGGCGTTGCCGAGCCAAGCATGAACGAGGCCGTCGGGGTCGTCGCCGTCTCGCCAAGCGTTCCACACCCGTAGCTGGCCCCCATCCGGACACACGATGTCGACCTCTTCAGGACTGTTGTCCGACCAGATGATGAACTGCTTGGCGCTGATCTCGCCCACACGCATCTCAGCGTCGGAGTCGATGACAATCGCTTGGGGTCGTGGGGCCTTGGCACGTCTACGAACGAGCTTCACGGTGGAGCCCGCTGCGACCTCGGTGCGCCAGATGGCCGTGATCTCGGTGGTGCCGTCGAGAATCGATTCCGACTGCTGTGCGGCGAAGCCCTCGGCCCATGGGACGGTCATGTCGGAACAGCCCGGAACGGATCGGTCGCAACGTCAGGCCAGTAGGGAAGGCCGAGCTCAACGTCGACCTTCGCGGTCTCGACCTTGCCCCTCAGCGGGTTGAAACGCTGCGGGGGCTTTCCGGCTGCCATTCTCTCGGCATTGGCGGCACCCCAGCCAGCACCATCGGAGTGGTTCTTCCATACACGCGATCGCACGGTGGCAGCCGCTGGTCGTGCCCTGGTCATGGTGGCCGCGAGAACGTCGTCGCCTCGTTTCCACCGGGTCGGCGGCGACTCGATAGCGACTTCCACCGCCGCAACGGGCTCGACTGCCGGCGCTGCCTCGGGATCCTCGAACTCGGCATCGAGCAGCAGTGGCTCGAACTCGAGGTCGGGAAGACGGCGAGCGGCATGGTACGGATCGGTGATCAACTCCGAATCGGCTTCGATGGAACGCAACTCACGTCGCTGGGTCCAGGTGAGGCGAAGGCTCGATTGGCCGTACTTGTCCCGAAGAGTGGTTCGGATCGCAGCGTCGGCTTCCGCTCTCTGCCGGAGCCGCTCGGCGCGCCTGGTTCGGTGAGTCCCCAGACGGCGCCGGCCGGCCGGCCGGAACGCTCCTCGGCTGGGATTGCCGAGCCAGTCGAGAATGATCCATACCGCGCCCATTCCGGCCCACACCGCCACGAAGAGGAATATGACGCTCCTGCCCCACATGAGCGTCGTCAGGGCCTCAGGTTGAGAACTGCATCGACGATCCTGCCGACCACGGTCGGGGCATCAACCTCACGGAGCACCAACGTCGCGGAATCATCCGGTGCGCTGCCTCCGTCGCTCCCGTTGGAGCGATAATCGACCACGGTCATCCCCCGCGTGAGCGCGCCGGTGAGCTCCACATCCACCGGCCGGAATTCCCCTCCGAACAAGTCGGGATGGGTGGCAGCGAGCACGGCACATGCGTCGTGAATCGGTGCGCCGGTCCAGCCGCGGATCTCTCCGATGCGTTCGACCGCGTAGTCGAGCAGGTCGGCTGCGAGCATCGCTGCTGGAAACCCGGCGTCTCGAAGAGTGTCGCGCTCTTCGGGTCCCAGGAGCACTTGATGAGTGACATCGAGACCAACCATGGTGATGGGTCCGGCTTCGCGCAGAACAATGGCGGCGGCCTCGGGATCGGCCCAGATGTTGAATTCGGCGGTGGCGGTGACGTTCCCGCCGACCGCTGCCCCACCCATGATGGTGAAGCCGCCAAGACGGTCGGGGAGAGTCGGATCCTGTCGAAGAGCGAGGGCGATGTTGGTCAGCGGTCCGATGGCGACGAGATGAAGGCCCTCAATGTCGTGTGAGGATTCGAGAATGAACCCGACGGCATCGTCGGAGTCCTCGGATCGGTCGAGGTCGGGGATGGTGACCGATCCCAGACCGGTGGCCCCGTGTACGTGGCTGGCGTCGATCGTGTCGGCCACGAGCGGGCGGGCGGCCCCTCGATGAACCGGCACATCGAGTCCGGCCACCTGCAGCACGGCCAGCGCGTTGTGGGTCGTGTGCCCGATGCCGACATTGCCGTTGACGGTGGTGATCCCGACCAGGTCGGCGACGTGAGCAGCAGTGAGGATGGCAATGGCATCGTCGAGGCCGGGGTCGCAGTCGATGAGCATCGGGATCTTTGACATGGGAGTGATGCTAGGTCGGTCGTGTACGGGCCGGTCAGCCGAGCAACTGCTCGACCTCGGATGGGGTCGGGAGCGAGGGTTGGGCCCCGGCTCGTTGGGTCGTCGCAGCGCCGACCCGCGCCGCCCACTCGGTGGCGGCGGTGAGGGTTTCTCCGCGGATCTGAGCGTCGGGGAGGGCACCGCAAAAGGAGTCGCCGGCCGCGGTGGTGTCGACCGGGGTCACGATCGGTGCCGGTATGTGCGTGACCCCGGTGGGGTCGACGACCAGCGCTCCGTCGGCCCCGAGGGTCACGACCACCGACCCGCACGGCAGGCCTCGTGCCAGATCGGCAGCAGTAGTTGAGTAGACCGGGCAATCGACTCCGGCCAGAGCCGCCAATTCAGTCTGGTTGGGCACGAGCACGTCGGTGTGGGCCAACAAGGCGTCGGGAAGCCCCCCGGGCGGCGCAGGCGCCGGGTTGAGGATCACGGTCCCGCCTGACATCCGGGCGGCGGCGGTGACGACATTTAGCGGCACCTCCAGCTGCAGGAGAGTCACCGCAGCCGACTCGAGGGTCGGTTCGGCCGCAACAAGATCGTCGATGCTCAGGTGAGCGTTGGCGCCGGGGCTGACGATGATGGAGTTGTCGCCATCGGATTGGACGGCGATGAAGGCAATTCCGCTCGGGGTCCCCGGCGTGGAGAGCAGATGGGTCGTGTCGATCTCATCGGACTCGAGTGAGGTCCGAAGACCGTTGCCGGCGTCGTCATCTCCGACGCGTCCGATCATCGCCACGCGGCGGCCGAGTCGAGCTGCGGCCACCGCCTGGTTGGCGCCCTTCCCACCTGGGATCCGACGCAGGTCGCCTCCGAGCACCGTCTCACCGACGAGGGGCACCTTTGCCACATCGACCACGAGATCGAGGTTGGCGCTCCCGACGACGGCGATCTCGGCTTTCACTACGGCTCCTCGGCCTGGTCCGGCATGAAATCGGCCTGGCCGGCCGACGTTACATGGCCCTCGGTCGACTCGCTGTGTCACACTCCGTCGATGCTCCAGATCGAAGACTCCGAAGGGGTGCGACTACTCACCCTCGATCGCCCCGATGCCCTCAACGCCTTCAACCAGGACCTCTACCATGCGCTGGCGTCCGCGCTGGACGACTCGGCCGACGACGACAGCGTGTCGGTTGTGGTGCTCACGGGGGCGGGGCGGGCGTTCTCGGCCGGCAACGACCTGATCGAGATGGCGGCCCAGTTGTCGAGCTCGGCGGAGGGGCCCGGGTCGAGCGGATTCCCGACCTTATTGGACGCGGTGGTCGAGTTCCCCAAGCCCTTCATCTGCGCGGTCAACGGTTTGGCCCTCGGGATCGGAGCGACAATCCTGGGTCACGCCGATCTTGCCTTCATGTCGACCGACGCTCGTATCAAGTGCCCGTTCTCGAGCCTTGGCGTGGCCCCGGAGGCCGCGAGTAGCTACACCTTCCCGCTGGTCATGGGCCGACAACAGGCCAGCTGGGTTCTGATGAGCTCGAAGTGGTTCTCGTCGGAGCAGTGTGTCGAGATGGGTCTGGCTATTTCGGTTCATGAGCCCGACGACCTGCTTGACGTGGCTCTCGGGCACGCGGAGGAGCTTGCCGCTCTGCCCTTGGTGTCGCTGATGGCCACCAAGAGGTTGATCGTCGCCCATCACCGCGAGCCGATCGAGCTGGCGCGCTCCGGTGAGGATGCGGCGTTCGCTGAGCTGATGGGTGGCCCGGCCAACCTCGAGGCGTTGCAGGCGTTTACCGAACGAGACTCCGACTAGCGGACGACGCTCTCCTCGATCTCATGGAGGCGCTTCACGGCACCCACGAGGATCTTCTTCGCCAGCTTGGGGCTGCCATCGAGCAGCGACGTGAACTCGCGTCGGTTCAGAGCCTCGATCACCATGTCGGTGTCGGCGGTGACGGTTGCGGTTCGGGGCACGCCGGCCACCACCGCCAGTTCGCCGAAGAAGTCGCCAGGGCCGAGTGTCGCCAGCACCTTGCCGTCGCGGCGAACCGTGGCTGTGCCTTCGGCGATGATCATGAACTCACGACCGGGCTTGCCCTGCACGGTCAGGTCGCGTCCGGCCTTGACGTTGACCTGAGTCATGAAGGAGGCCA